>JASFUX010000077.1:0-13190 GCA_050050115.1 Maricaulaceae bacterium
GTAGATCCGGCCCCACAGCTCGGTGGGATAGTTCGCGCCGTAAAGCGCGCCGTCGGGCGCGAGGTAAGGCGCCAGCACATAGGTGTACCAGCCCGGTCCGTTGTTTCCGGGCAGCGTCTCGACCACCATCGCATCAGGCGCGATGTCGAAGAAGGCGAGCGTCTCGTCCGGGTGGCGATACCGGTCGCGCGCCGCTTGCTCTTCGGGTCGCGCGGCGAGAATCGCTTCGAGCTTGGCGGCGTCGACGGCGGGCCCGCCGCCGCCCAAGCCGTCCATCATGTTCGCGCAAGCCGCAGTCAGGGCGAGCGCGCCAAGCGCCGCGCCGTGCATCAAGAGTCGCATTGGAATGTCCCTCGGGTCTGGATCGGCCGGCGCGATCAGCCTCACCGGCCTGCGTGCGGCTGGTGATATCGCAGCCGCGGCGCGCCCGCACTCACAATCGCGCGACAAAAGCTCCCCCTAACGCCGCTTGTGTTCGACAGGCCGCGCTCGCCTCGAACGCTTGACCGATCGGCCGAGCCGCTTCACATCGCCCGCCATGGCCAAGCCTCACGTCACCATCCACACCGACGGCGCCTGCTCGGGGAACCCCGGACCGGGCGGCTGGGGGGCGCTCCTGGAATGGAACGGCCAGGAAAAAACGATCTGCGGCGGCGAAACCGGGACGACCAACAACCGCATGGAGCTGACCGCCGCGATCGAGGCGCTCGAAGCGCTCAAAGGCCCGACGCGAGTGACGCTCGTCACCGACAGCGTCTACGTCCGCGACGGGATCACCAAGTGGCTCAATAACTGGAAGAAAAACGGCTGGCGCACGGCGGCGAAGAAGCCGGTGAAGAACGACGATTTGTGGCGGCGGCTCGACGAAGCCGCCGCGCGCCACGAGATCGAATGGCGCTGGACGAAAGGTCACAGCGGCGATCCTGGGAACGAGCGGGCCGACGCGCTCGCGAACGAAGGCATGGCCCGTGTAAGATAGCCGCGCTGTCGGGGGGCGGCGCGGCCGACCGCGCGCCCCGACCTGCTGCGAGGGACGATATGGCCAAGGCGGAGCGCGCCCAGCGCGAGAACGCGCGGACCAAGGGCGGATTGGGGCTGATCTCCGGCGTACGCGCGGCGGCGCGCTATTTCGCGGGCGCGGTCCGTCACGGCTCGGTCGAGATCCGCAAAGACAAAGCGCCCCAGGTCGCCGCGGCGCTGACCTATCACACGCTGTTCTCGCTCCTGCCGACGCTGGCGCTGATCCTCGTCGTGCTGCGCACCTTCGTCGGGCCGGCCGAGCAGGAGGCGTTCAAGGACTTCGTCGTCGACTCCGCGCTCGACTGGCTGGTCGTCGCCGGGCCCGAAGCGAACGGCGGGCCGAACGAGATTCTCGGCGAGCCCGCGGCGAGCGCATCCGAGTTCGACGCGACCATCGCGCGGATCGACGAGTCGGTCTCGGGGATCATCGACCGCCTGGCGAACATCAACTTCCAGGGCATCGGCGTCATCGGCGTCTTCGTGTTTCTCTACGCCTCGACGGGCCTGCTCGCGACGATCGAGCAGAGCTTCAACCAGATTTACGGCGCGCCCCAGTCGAGGCCCTGGCACGTGCGGTTGCCGCTCTACTATACGACGCTGACGCTTGCGCCTTTGATGATCATCGCCGGCCAGTTGTTTCAGTCGCGCGTCGTCGGCGGCCTCGTCGACAGTCCGTTCACGGCCTGGCTCGGCCCGCCGATGGCGGTCGCGCTGCCGACGCTGACGACGTGGATCGTCTTTTATCTGATGTACGTGCTGATCCCGAACACCAAGGTGAACCTGCGCTCGGCCGCCATCGGCTCGCTGATCGCGGCGTTCGGGTGGGTCGCCCTGCTCGAATTGTTCTCCTTCTACGTGGACATCTACGCCGGCAAGTCGCTTTACGGCGCCCTGGCGCTTCTGCCGCTGGGTCTGATGTGGATGTGGCTCAACTGGCTGATCGTGCTGTTCGGTCTCGAGGTCTCCTACGTCCTTCACACCGTGCCGCGTGAACACACCTACGGCCCCGGCAAACGCACGCTCGACGCGTTCGAGCTGTGCGATCCGCGCTGGCTGGTCACGATCTTGGCCTCCGTCGCCGAACACTTCGAGGCCGGCAGAAGCGCCGCGATCGAGGACATCGCCCACCGCATGCGCGTGCCCGAGCCCACGGTGCGCATCCTCACCGAGCACCTCGCCGATAACGGCTTTCTGCACCGCGTCAGCTCGGGCGACGCGGACGAACCCGACACCTACGCCCTCGCCCGTCCGCCGTCCGAGATCCGGATCAACGAGCTTTATGCGCTCTGGTCCTCCGTCGTCGACGCCGGCGACCACGACATTCCCGGCCGCGACGTCATCGCGCGGATGGAAGCCGCACGCAGCGAAGCCTTCGCGTCTTTGTCGCTCGGCAAGACGGGCTAGCGCCCGTTTCCGCAAGCTGCGCGCAGTATACGGCCGGTCGGCGAGACCGCGGATAGACCGAAGTTGTCCTCGTCAAGCAGGTCTGGCTTATCCCGCTCGCGCGCATGCTCGCGCTGCTCGATTGAATGCTTGTCCGCGCCGAGATGCTCGCGGCCTGGAGCGCCGTTACTCGCCCTCGCCGGCGGAAGACTGCGCCTCGGCCGCCTCGGCTTCGGCGAACTGCGGGGCGTCGTCGAAGCGCTTCTCCAGCATGTCGGCGAAGTCGCGGATGCGGCGCACGTAGTCGCGCGCCTGCTCGCCTTGGCCGCGGCCGTAGCGGAGGTCTTCGTAGTAGGCCGGATCTTCGAGCAGCGGCAGCACCTCGCGAACGTCCGACCACAGATTGGGGTTTTTACCGAGCCGCGCGGTCAGCGCCCGCGCGTCCATGATATGGCCCCAGCCGGCGTTGTAGGAGGCCGCGGCGAACCACCAGCGGTCCTCGCCCTCGATCGTCTCGGGCAGGCGGTCGCGCAGCTGGGTGAGGTAGAGCGCGCCGCCGCGGGTCGACTGCTGGGCGTCGATGCGATTGCTCACGCCCATCGCCCGGGCGGTCGGCAGGGTCAGCATCATCATGCCGCGCACGCCGGTGGGGCTGCGCGCGGCCGGGTCCCAGTGGCTTTCCTGGTAGGCGACGGCGGCGAGCAGCGTCCACGGCATCTCGACCCGCGCCGCCTCGGTCTCGAACAGCTCGCGGTAGGTCGGCAGGCTGCGCTCCATCGCCCGGCGGAAGGCGGCCGCGTGCGTGCCGGCGATCGCCTCGGGCTCGAAGCCGAAGTAGCGCTCGTTGACGCGGGCGACGAAGTCGCGCGTCGGCGCCTCGGCGAACCAGGCGCGCACGTCGCTTTCTAGCGAAGCCGCCGTCCAGGCCCGGCCCGGCCCGATCACCCAGGCGACCTCGCGCTGATCAGGCAGCACCAGCGCCGGGTCGAGCCCGTGATAGTAGCGATGCGCCAGATCGAGCTGGTGATGATCGGCGATGGTGCAGGCTTCTTCGCCCGCCGACACCGCGCCGAGCAATTGATCCACCGAAGCGCCCGGAACCTCGCGCCATGACACCGCGTAGCCTTGCGCCTCGAGCGCGCGCAGGGTGCGCGCGTAGGACGCCTCTTCGGCGACAGCGATCTCGACCGCGCCGAGGTCGTCGAGGTTGCTCGGCCCGGATCCGCCGACGCGACAGACGACCACCTCGTTGACCGACATGTAGCCGGGCGCATAGCGGCGCTCGACCAATTGCTCTTCGACGATGGTCAGCCCGGCTGCGGCGATGTCCGCCTCGCCCCGGTCGACCGCGTCGAGCACGCCGGCGATCGAGTCCGCGACGACCATCTCGACCTCCGCGCCAAGCGTCGCGGCGTAGGCGACGGCCAGGTCGTACTCAGGGCCGGCCGGGCCCTCGCGGCCCATGTAGTAGGTGGTCGGGGATTGCAGGCTGGCGACGCGCAGCACGCCGCGCTCCTTGACCTGGCCCATCAGCGTCGCCGAGCCGACCCCGCCGAAGCTCGGGGTGAGCAGGAACGCCGGCAGCGCCAGCGCGAGCACGAGAGCGCGCACGCGGCGGTAGGCGAAGCTGAACCACCTGAAGACAGAACGTAGCATTGGTCCAAATGCGAGTTGCTGCTCGGCGAGAGTATCGCGCGCACGGCGTTAAGGCTCGCATAATTGGCGCCCAAATGGCGGTTTTGCGGCTTGATCGGGCGCGGCGAAAGGTCCACCTGTGGCCCTCCTTCCAAGCCAGCCGCCATATCAGCCGATGGACGCCCCATGCGCACCGAGACCCCGCAGCCCGTACGCCTTAAGGACTACCAGGCCCCGGATTTCCTGATTGACGAGACGCGCCTCGACTTCTGCCTCGATCCCGAGCGCTCGCGGGTGCGCTCGAAAATCAAGGTGCGGCGAAACGGCGCTCACGACGCGCCCCTGAAGCTCGACGGCGAGGCGATCGGGTTCATCTCCGCGGCGATCGACGGCAGGACGCTGGCCGCGGCGGACTACGAGGTCGGCGAGACTTCACTGACGATCCCGAACGTCCCTGACGCCTTCACGCTGGAAATCGAGAACGAGTTCTCGCCCAAGACCAACACGGCGCTGTCGGGCATCTACATCTCGGGCGAGCGGTTCTTCAGCCAGTGCGAGGCCGAGGGCTTCCGGCGGATCACCTACTTCCTCGACCGGCCCGACGTGCTTTCAACGTTCTCTGTCCGCATCGAGGCGAGCACGGACTATCCGACGCTCCTGTCGAACGGCAACATGACCGGCTCGGGCCAGCTCGAAGGCGGGCGGCATTGGGTCGAATGGAACGATCCCTTCCCCAAGCCCTGCTATCTCTTCGCCCTGGTCGGCGGAACTTTCGACTGCCTCGAAGGCGACTTCACCACCGTCTCGGGACGGAACATTCCCTTAAGGCTCTACGTCGACAAGGGCGACGCGCCACGCGCGGCCTACGCGCTCGACGCGCTCAAGCGCTCGATGGCCTGGGACGAGAAGGCGTTTGGACGGGAATACGACCTCGACCTGTTCATGATCGTCGCCGTGCGCGACTTCAATTTCGGCGCAATGGAGAACAAGGGGCTGAACATCTTCAACTCGGCCCTCTTGCTCGCCGATCCGCAGACCGCGACCGACTTCGACTATGAAGCGATCGAGAGCGTCGTCGCGCACGAGTACTTCCACAACTGGACCGGCAACCGGATCACCTGTCGGGACTGGTTCCAGCTGTGCCTCAAGGAAGGCCTGACGGTCTTCCGCGACCAGGAGTTCTCCGCGCACGAACGCGGCGCCGGCCTCGCGCGGATCAAGGACGTCCGCCAACTGCGCATGCGGCAGTTCCCCGAGGACGCCGGCCCCCTCGCCCACCCGGTCCGGCCCGCCAGCTACATGAAGATCGACAACTTCTACACGGCGACGGTCTACGAGAAGGGCGCTGAGATCATCCGGATGCTACGCGAAATGATCGGCGAGGACGACTTCCGCGTCGGCATGGACCGCTACTTCGACACGCTCGACGGCACAGCGGCGACGGTCGAGCAGTTCGTCGACTGCTTCGCCCAGGCCACCGGCCGCGACCTGTCGCGCTGGATGGACTGGTACAATCAGGCAGGCACGCCCCACATTCGAGCCAAGACCGAATACGATGCGGCGTCGAAAACCGCCACGGTGACCATCGCACAGACGACCCCGCCGACGCCGGGCCAGGACGAGAAGGTCCCCCTCACCATCCCCGTGCGCCTTGGCCTGATCGACCCGGACGGCGCGGCCGTTCCGTTGCGGCTCGAAGGCGAAAACGTCGCCGATGCGCCGCTCGAGCGCACGGTGGTGCTGACCGAGGCCGAGGAGAACTTCCGCTTCATCGACGTGCCAGCGCCGCCAGTCGCTTCGCTGTTCCGCAACTTCTCCGCCCCGATCGTGCTCGACACGCCGCCCGACGCGGTTGCGCTCGCGCATATCGCCAAGACGGACGCGGACACGTTCAATCGCTGGGAAGCCGGGCAGACCACGCTGCGCACCGCGCTCGTCGCGGCGGCGAAGGGCGGCGCAGCCGAGCTAAGTGAGGCGGTGATCGACGTGCTGCGCGCCGCGCTCGTCGATGAAACGATCGATCCGGGACTCGCCGCCCAGATGCTGGCGGTGCCCGACGAGGTCGAACTGGCGCAGCACCTCTTGCCGTTCGATCCGGACGCCGCGCGCACGGCGCGCCGGATGGTGCGCAAGGCCGCCGCGACCGCGCTCAAAAGCGAACTCGAAGCGACCTACGCGCGGATGGCGCCAGAGGCCGATTACTCGCCTAACGGCCCGACGGCGAACCGTCGGGCGCTGCGCAACGCCTGCCTCGGCCTGCTCGCCGAGCTCGGCCCTGACGTCGGCGGCGCGATGGCCGACACCCAGCTCGCCGCCGCGAACAACCTCACCGATCGGCTCGCAGCGCTTGCGGCGCTCGATCTCTCCGGCTCGGACCGATACGACGCGGCCGTGGCCGAACTCTATGAGGTTTGGCGCAAAGACCCGCTCACGCTCGACAAGTGGTTCGCCGCCCAGTCGCGCACCTCGCGCCCCGATGCGCTGTCCCGGGTCGAGGCCTTGCTCGGCCATCCCGACTACGACGGACGCACCCCCAACCGGGTGCGCGCGGTCCTGGGCGTGTTCGCGGTGATGAACCCCGTCGCCTTCCACGACGTGGCTGGAGAGGGCCACAAGCTGTTCGCCGATCAAGTGGAGAACGTCGACAAGCTCAATCCGGCGCTGGCCGCCCGGCTTTTGGGCGCGCTGGAGATCTGGCCGCGCCTCGAGCCCAAGCGCCGCGCTTCGGCCAAGGCCGTGCTCGAGCGGTTCGTGAACGCCGATCAAGTGTCTAAAAATGTAATGGAAATCGCCTCTCGCGCGCTGGCGGCCGAGGTTCCCGATTAAGTAACCACTAACGTCTTTGCCCGACCATGAGGGCTTGCACCGCTCGCGAGCCGTCTCATGGATCCCAAGCAGCAGCGCGACCGATTCATGGCGTTCGCCTTCGCGAGCGCCGACCTCTGCGTCGAGATCGATGCGGACGGCAAGATCGTCTACGCGGTCGGCGCAGGCTCGCCGCTGGGGATCGCCAAGGCCGAGAGCCTGATCGGCGCCCCGGTTTCCTCGATCCTCGCCGAGAACGACAAGCCCCTGATCGAACAGCTGCTTTCGGGCCTGACGCCGGGGCGGCGCGCCGGGCCCTTGAGCGTGCGCGGCGTGGGCGACGAACAGCCGCCGATGAACGTCTCCGCCCTCGCCTTTCCTGGAGCGGCGGGGCGCGCCTATCTCTCCTTCGCCTATCTTTCGGCTGTCGCGCCGGCCACGGTGCGGGCCGAGCGCGACAACGCCAGCGGACTCGTCGTCGAGGACGCCTACGCCAGCGTCGCCGCAGACGCGATCGAGTCGATCCGCGACCGCGGCCTCGTCGCCCAGATGACCGTGGTCACCCTGGACGGGCACGCCGAGCTGATCGAGCGGCTCGAGCCCGAAAGCGCCGAGCAGTACGTGCGCGACGTCGGATCGGCGCTGCGCGCGACCTCCGCCGGCGACGCGGCGACCGAGATCGGCGACGGGCAATTTTCGATCGTCCACGACGACGGCCAGGACCTCGGCGCGCTCGAAGACACCCTCGGCGACGTCGCCCGATCCGCCGATCCCGAAGGCGTCGGCGTCACCATCGGCGCGCACTCCTTCACCATCGATCCGGCCCTGTCCTCAGCCGACGCGGCTCGCGCGCTCGCCTTCACCGTCGCCGAGTTCGCCCAGGGCTGCGCCAGCGGCGCGACGGGCGAGGACCTCGAGAAGATGTGCGCCACGCTGCAAGGCCGCATGCGCGAGGTCGGCGACCGGATGGGCGAGTTCAAGCGGGCGATCTCCGACCAGCTGATCAGCTTCTGCGCCCAGCCGATCGTCGATCTGAAGACCCGCAGCGTGCATCACCACGAGCTGCTGGTGCGGTTCGAGGCCGACCAGTCGCCCTACCAGATGGTCGCGTTCGCCGAGGAGACCGGCGTCGTCGCCGAGCTCGACCTCGCGGTCCTGAACGCCGCGGCGGACTTCCTCGCCAACGAAGCCCCGCCCGACTTTCAAGGCCTCGCGGTCAACCTCTCGGGTGCCTCGGTGACCAATCCGCAGTTCACCACCCGTCTCGTCCAGGCGCTGCTGACCCGGCGGATCGATCCCACGAAGCTCGCCTTCGAGGTCACCGAGAGCGCCAACATCACCGACCTCGACGCCGCCCACGCGTTCATCCAGCGCATCCGCAAGACCGGCCATCCGGTCTATCTCGACGATTTCGGCGCGGGCGCGGCTTCGTTCCAGTATCTGCGCGCCCTCGACGTCGACGCGGTCAAGATCGACGGCTGCTACGTGCGCGCGGCGACCCGGACACAAAAGGACGCGATGCTGCTCAAGGCGATGGTGGGCCTGTGCGGCGATCTGGGCGTGCTGGCGGTCGCCGAGCAGATCGAGGATGAGCGCCAGCTGTCTCATTTGAGCCGCCTGGGGGTCGAGTTCGGCCAGGGCTTCCTGCTCGGCCGGCCGGTCCCGCTCGAGCAGCTCGCCCGCTCGGCGGCCGCGTGAGCGGCGTTTTCGCGGCCCCGGCGGCCGGGTTGCTGCTATTTCAAGGGCCGCGGAGACGTCCTGTTGTGGAGAACGAGGCGATCGGAGCCGTGCGCTGTCGACGCTCCCGGCCCGCTCACCTAGTTTGGACGGTCACAACAAAGTCGCGCGGTAATGAGCGCGACAGGTCGGGCTGAACGTGGCGGTCAAGGCGAACAAGAAGTCGGGCAAGCGGCCGCGCGGCAAGAACGGCGCGCTCAGCGATCAGGCGCGCGTGGCGCTGTCGCTGGTGATCGTGTTCGCGGTCGCTTTCATCTCGGTGATCGGGCTCAAGCTCTACCAGGAGCGGCGCGAGATGGTGCGCATCGCCGAGGCGAGCCAGGCGCGCTCGGCCGCGTTCCTCGCCGAACGCGCCAGCGCCCGGCTGGCGCGCGCCCAGGGCGCGGTGTTCGGCGTCGCCGCTGCGGTCGAAGCCGCGGGCGGCGATCCGGTCGCCGCCGGCCTGCCCGCGCTCGCCTCCCAGCCCCTGATCGCCGACGCCGGCGTGCTTTCTCCAGACGGAGCGGCTGCGGGCGCGCAAACCCCCGCGCGGCTCGCCCAGGCCTGGAGCGAGCGGGCGGGACGAGCGATCTGGGTCTCCGGCAGCCCGTCCAATCGCGGTCTCTTCGTCTACGCCCCGCTCGCCGCGACCGGCGGAGAGAGCGCGCTCGTCGCCGAGATCGACGTCGACGCAGTCGCGCCCGGGGTGGCCGAGGCGCGCGTGCTGGCGCTCGTCGACGTGGAAGGCCAGGTGCTCACCGCGAACGGCGCGCCCGGCGGGCCTGCGCGCGGCGCGCACATCCGCGAAGCTTACGGAGCCCGAGTCGCCGCGCTCGGCGGCGCGGGACAGACCCTCGGCGCGGTGATCGACTCCGAGCGCTTCGGCGAACAGCCCTTGCTCGTCGGCGTCGCGCCGATCGGCGGCTCGGAACTGACGGTGGTGCTCACCGGCGGGCTGACGCTGCCCGACGCGGCGTGGCGCTCCATCGTGGTGTTCTATCTCCTGCTGCTGGTCGCTCCGATCCTGGTCTCGGTGGGCTTGTGCGCCGTGCTGCTGATGCAGATGGAGAGCATCCGCAAGGCGCGCGCCGCGCTGCAGGACCAAGAGCGCCGCTTCCGTCTCGCTATCGAGAACGCGCGCTGCGGGGTCTGGGAGTGGAACCTCGAAGACAACACGGTGTTCGTCACCGACTCCCTGGCGCGCATGCTCGGCCGCAAGGGCGCGGCCAATTTGACCGCGTCGGAGTTCCTCTCCCTCATCCGCGAGCAGGACCAGGAAAAGCTGCGCCAGGCGCTCGAAGAATCTCCCGTTTCGGGCGAGCTCGACGTCGAGTTCCGCGCCTATTCCCTGCCCGTGTGGCTGCACGCGCGCGGCCGGCCGTGGAGCGGACCCGACGAAGCGCCGAGCAGCCGCGTCGTCGGCGTCGCCATCGACGTGACCGAGCAGAAAGGCGCCCAGGCGCGGATCAACGCCGCCGAGACCCGCCTGCGCGCCGCGCTCGAGTCCGTGGGCGAATGCTTCGTGCTCTGGGACGCGCGCCGCCGGCTGGTGCTGTCGAACCAGAAGTACCGCGAGTTCTTCGATCTCGACGCCAAGCTGGTCAAACCGGGCGCCGCCTACGAGATGCTCGAGCTGGCTTCGCACTCGGCCATCAAGGAGACGCACGCGGCCGACGAGGACGGCTCGCGCGAGCTTGAGCTGAAGGACGGCCGCTGGATCCACTTCTCCGAGCGGCGCACCAACGACGGCGGCCTCGTCTCGATCGGCACCGACATCACGGCGTTGAAGCGCCAGGAAGAGATGCTGATCGACAAGGAACGCCAGGCCCGCGAGATGGTCGCCGTCCTGCGCGAGTCTCAAGACCGCATCGCCGAGCTGGCGCGCAGCTACGAACAGGAGAAGATCCGCGCCGAGGAAGCCAGCCGCTCGAAGAGCGAATTCCTCGCCAACATGAGCCACGAGCTGCGCACGCCCTTGAACGCCATCAACGGCTTCTCCGAAATCATGATTCAGGAGATGTTCGGACCGATCGGCGATGCCCGGTATAAGGAGTATGTCAACGACATCCTCTCCTCGGGCCAGCACCTGCTCGCTCTGATCAACGACATCCTCGACATGTCGAAGATCGAGGCGGGCAAGATGCAGCTCTCGATCGAAGACGTGAAGCCAAACGAGCTGGCCGAGCAGTCTGAGCGGCTGGTGCGCGGGCGCGCGCGCGAGGCCGAGCTCGACCTCGTCTGCGACGTCAGCCCGCTGCCCGAAATCCAGGGCGATCCGCGCGCGATCAAGCAGGTGCTGATCAACCTCTTGACCAATGCGGTGAAGTTCACGCCCGCCGGCGGCCGCGTCCTGCTCGAAGGCCGGGCTTTGAGCCAATCGGTGCGGTTCCGCGTCATCGACACCGGGATCGGCATCTCCGAGGAGAACCTCGCGCGCATCGGCAAGCCGTTCGAGCAGATCGAGTCGCAGCAGTCGAAGACCCACAAGGGCTCGGGGCTGGGCTTGGCGCTCTCGCGCTCGCTCGCAGAGATGCACGGCGGCTCGCTGACGATCGAAAGCGAGCTCGGCAAAGGCACGACGGTGACGGTGGAGTTCCCGCTGGTCGCCCGCTTCCGCGCGCCTGAAGACGAGGTCCCCGCGAACGACGCGCGGGAGCCTGAAAAGGTGCTTGAGGCGACTTAAGGAAAAGGCGCGTCGCTTACTCCGGCTGCTCCGGGTCGTCCGGCGGCTGACGGAACGGTCGGCGCTCGCCGTCGGAGCGATCGCGGTCAAAGCGCGGACCGTCAGGTCCGCCCGGTCCGCGTCCGGGGCCGCCGAAGCGGCGCTCGGAGAGCCGCTCGACCAGCCGCGCGCGCTGCTCGGGCGAGAGCTCGCCCAGGATCTGCACCACGACCGCGTTCGAGCGCTGGCTTAGGCGCGTCTCCGCCGCCGTCACCTCGTCGAGCGCGGCGGCCACCGCTTCAGGATCGTAGTCCTCGGCCAGCATGGCGGCCTCGAGGTCCGCGCGCGCGGTCTCGATCGCGCGCAGTAGCGGCAGCGAGCGCGCACCCTCGCGCCGGAACACCACCCGCGCCCGCTCCTGCTCGTCCGCCGGCAGCCCTTCGATCAGCATCCGCGGCTGGAACGGGCCGACAACGGCTGCGCGCGGCGGCGTCGGACCGGGCGTTGCGAGCTGATGCGCGCCGACGCCGGCGAGGAAGCTGATCAACACCAGGTTGACGCCGACCGACGCGGCGAGAATCCATTCGCGGGCGGTCCAGGATTTCATCCGTCCAGCTCCGCTCCGCTCAACTGATTGGTCAGCTGATCATCCGTGAAAAGTCCGTCATAGGAGTCCGCATAAAGAGCCGAGATGAAGGCGTCCTCGGCGGCGGTCTCGGTGACGACCCGGCTGGCGGTCCAACCCGCATAGACGCTCGCGGCGGCCAGGAGCAGACAGGCTGCGCTCATCGCCGCGCGCGGTCGCGCGCCGTCGAGCACGCCGGCCAGCCCGGCCGCGCTCCAGGCGCCGCCCAAGACGCCGGCAAGCCCGCCGCCTGAAGCCCGAACCGACCGGGGCTGAGGGGCTGACGCGAGCACGCGGCCGAGCAGTGCGGCGTTGACCGCCTGCTCCGGCGCTTCGGCCAGCACCTGGTCGAGCGCGCGGGTCTCAGCGATCGCCTGCGCGGTGTCGGCCGGCGCGGAACCAGGCTCCGCGCCCCGCTTTGAATCTGCGGCGCTTTGCGCCGCGGGCGCAGCGCGCATCAGCGCGCGCGCCGCGGCGCGTTCGTCTTCAGGCCATCGCGCGACGTCCGCGCCGTAGGCCTCGAGACAGGCGAGAAATCGTTGCTTATCCATCACGCCCTTTCTTCATCCGCGAATGCTCTCGACCGGCTCGAGCAGCGCCTCGACGTCCTCGGCGAGCAAGGCGCGCAGCTTGCGCCGTCCGCGCGCGAGCAGAGACTCCAGCGCTTCGACGCTGATCTCCAGAGCATCGGCTGCATCGATATTGCTCATCTCCTCAAAGCTGCACAACGTGATCGCCGCGCGCTGGCGCTCGGGCAGCGCCGCCATCGCCTGCTCGACCCGCGCCGAGACGTCGTCCGCATCGATCCGTTCAAAGGCGTTCAGCGCGCCGTCGATCTGCTCGGGCGGCTCGTCGGTGACCATCTCGCGGCGACGGCGCAGGCGATCGTAGCAGAGATTGAGCGCGACGCGGCGCATCCAGGTCTCGAACTTCGCCTTGCCCGGCCGCCACTTGCCGGCGTTGCGCCAGACCCGAACGAACAGCTCCTGGGCGACGTCTTCGGCTTCGGCCTCGTCGCCGAGCATGCGCCGGGCGAGCGCCAGCGTCCGACCCAGGTGCCGGTCGACGAGCGCGCGCACGGCCTGTGCGTCGCCTTCGCCGATCCGCGCAACCAGATCGGCGTCCGGATCCTCGACTTCCTCGCGCGCGGCGCTCAACGGCGGGCGGCTCCTTTCCCGAGCGTCCGCGACGGCCCGCCGCCCGAGAATGCGCTCGTCAGAGCGTTCGGGAGCGCGGCGGGCGTCGACGGGCGACGCGGCCGTCTCTATGGCGACCGCGCTAGCGGTCGCGCCACCAGCGGCGGCTTTCACGTCTGTCCTCAAGATGAGCATCTATTTCGTCCGG
>JASFUX010000078.1:0-13132 GCA_050050115.1 Maricaulaceae bacterium
TCTGAAGATTCGAAGGTGGCGGGAATGACTCCGACGCTTTTGCCGTCATTGATGAAGCGCCGTATACGCTGCATCGAAGTATTGACCGCGTTCGTCTGCGCCGCCTTTTCATTTTCGAGAGCACGCAGAGCGTTTTTGGCAACATCAAGTTGAGCTTGTTTGAGGAAGTGGCCTTCATCAACGGCGCCAAGAAAATAGGGCAGCGTGTCCTTGATCGCTTGCGGAATAAATTGGTCCCCTTGGCGGTGAAACAAACGGTCGCGGCTGTCGATCTCGTTTTGGTCTTGGATGCACAGGAACAACGCATGGCGGATGGTCGCCTGCAGCGGTAGGCGCGTCCCAGCGAGCGGGCGATGTTCGTTTTCTGAGATGCCGGCGAACCGGGTGACGAGCGGCGTAAGTCCCTCTTCCGCAATATTCTTATGCAGGTCCCCGTAGATCGGCGGCTCGTCATACGAGCCGCGCCGGATATATATATCAGGGCTAGTAGTTTGCGTTTCCCCAGGATTGCGTCGGGCGACAAAGAGAACATCGTCTTTGTTTTGAATTTCGACCGCGAACCAGGATACATACTGACGAATAATTCCTTCGGCGACGTAGCATTCACCACGACCCAAGCAATACTCTAATATGTCGATGATGGAGGATTTGCCGGTCTTCGACTTGCCGGTGATAATATTGAGGCCCGACCGCTTGAACTCGACCGTACGCTGATCACCATTGTGGGAGTAGACTGTGATGGAGTTGATGGTGAAGCTCATACGGTGATCCTCCACGCAGACAGTAAGGTGGGCGTGGAACCCGCGGCGGCAAAAAGACGTCCTACAAGCCGGGCGGCTACCGCAATCCCGTTGACTTCCGTGGTGCTCGCTTCAAGGAACTTGGGCGTCAAACTCGCTCTTTTGGCACCAATCGCGAGCTGGCCGGAGTCGGTGAGCTTAAAAGTCTCGCGCGCGAAGCCGAATAGAATGGCTTCGCGGATTGCGGGCGCAAGGTCCGTTGCGCGGGCGGCGTAGCCGACCAGCACTTCCGGGTGGCGCTGCAGCCAAGTGTAGATCGATGTGCGCACCGTGGTCGGAAGCTGACGGCGCGTTTCCTTGTGGAGAAAGATGGGCAGCGCCACAAACGGAAGCGGTATATCGGCGCCGGGTTTACCTGACGCGTCGATATATGACTTGACGAACTCAAACACGAGCGCACCGCAAAACGCGGGATTGAAGAGATGCGCTTCTTCAGGCGTGCGCTTGGGCCAGGCAAGCCAGACGCTCATGGCTCCCCTCCATCGGGCTCAAGTAATTTCAGATAATCTGGGTGCCAACCGATGACCATCCGGTCCGCCAGGAGTTGGTAGGAACCTGCCGAGAGCCAAAGCTCATGGCGATTTCGAAGCGGGTGCGTGTGGTTGTTCGCCCAATGGAAGAGCTTGCGGCCAAGCTGCTTTTGGTCATCAGCATCGGCGCCGGCGGCCTCCTCGGCCATGGCGTCGGAGCGCCGTTCTAGCACATCCACGAGTTCGCGGTCATAGCGATCGGCTTCCTCATCAAGGAGCAGGTCTTCCCTGGCCCACAATGAGCGTTGAGTGAAGGCGCGATAGTAGTCCTTTACGGCACGGCTGGTGGGCCCGTCGGGGAGGTCTACTAGGCGCATCTGGCGGACGAATGTCCGGGCGTCGTCTTCTGTGGCGGGTGCGCCGACGGCGGAGTCGATTTCGGGTGAAAGCGGCAAGGCGTCGGCTTTGAACTCGTCGCGGATTTCCGTCATCTTTGCAAGGATTGATTGGAACGTAATGACCGGCGCGCCGTCAGCCACCAGGCAGGTAATAATGCGCGACAGCCACCAGCCTTCAAGCTGTTCCGTATACGGTTCAATCTTGCCCGGTGGGACGCCGAGCATCAATTCGGCTTCAATTTCGGCGCGCACATCAACGATGCCCGGGGCGTTGTCGAAGACGAGAATATTCGAGAGCAGCAGTTTCTGGCTGGCCGGATCGAGGGCGAGAAACGCGTCTCTCGCCGCCTGTGTCGTTTGGTTGGTCGAGGAATTGGCGACAGTGATTAGCGCGTCCAGGGCGGCGGCTTCGTCTCGGTTCCCCTCCGCGTCGCGAAGTTTGCTAAGCGCGGAGCCTTCCGCACAAGTTGCCGTCGTCAGAAGAAAAAGCCGAACACTGCTTGCATGGACTGGGCTCGTCGACATGCGAGCCATCCATATCGCCAAGGTCTTCCATAGATCGACGCTGTAATCGGTGACGTCACCAGGGCTCGTTTGGTGCTTTGTCTGGATGAGCGCGTAGGGATCGCCTTCGGATTCAAACGCGACATCGTCATATCGTTCGATCGAGATCTCGTGGCTTGGGTGAGACTTCAATTCACGAAGAGACGCCAGCAACGCATATCGGCATTGGGCCAGATAGCCCAAGAGAGAACCACTAGCGTCATGCGCTTCGGTCAAGGATGCCCCCAACTGCCAATAGGCCAGTCGCAACCTAAAGGTGAATACCCCGAATTGCGACAATCACGCCACCGTTGCATGGGACGATCAAGCCAGATTGGGCCTGTTGCGGCCGATCACTTGGTCTCTACCGAGCGACATGTTTGCCGGTGAAAACATACGTAGGCCGAAACATTCGGGAGCGACCGCGTTGGGCGGAAAGCGGACGTTCGCAATCCGATCAAGCACCCGACATCTCGAAATCGCGCGAGCATGTTCGCCGGGTCACTTCCGTGTCACTCAGACCCTAGCCTAGCTTGGCCAGATCTTGTAACCGATTGAATTATTGGCGTCCCCGGCAGGATTCGAACCTGCGACCCTCAGATTAGGAATCTGATGCTCTATCCTGCTGAGCTACGGGGACCTGCGTTCTCTGATACGGTCATTGGGCGCGCACATTCAAGCCGCGCGCGCCGGCGCGATCGCGGTGGCCAAGCGGCGCGAACGCCTTCAATGATGCGCCCCGACGGCATTTGACGGATCATCGGAGCTGCGACGCATGCCCGCTCGACCCACCCGCGCCGCCATCGTCTATGATTTCGACGGCACGTTGGCGGCGGGGAACATCCAGGAGACCAGCTTCATCCCGGCGGTCGGGATGAGCCGGGAGGCGTTCTGGGACGAGGTCGGCGCGCGCACCAAAGACGGCGACGCCGATCAGATCCTCGTCTACATGCAGCTGATGCTCGAAAAGGCGCGGCAGAACGGCGTCAGGGTCACCAAGCAAGCGCTATCCGAACACGGACGGAATGCGCCGCTCTTTCCCGGCCTCGCCGACGGCGGCTGGTTCGAGCGGATGAACGCCCACGCCGACAGCGCCGGCTTGGCGCTCGATCACTACATCGTCTCGTCCGGAATCCTCGAGATGATCGCGGGCTGCCCGATCGCGAAGCGGTTCAAACACATCTTCGCGTCGAAGTTCATCTACGAGGACGACGTCGCCGCGTGGCCGGCCGTCGCGATCAACTATACGACCAAGACCCAGTATCTGTTCCGGATCAACAAAGGCATCGAGAACACCTGGAACCACAAGGACTTGAACGCCTATATGCCCGAGCATGCGCGCCCCGTGCCGTTCTCGCGGATGATCTTCATCGGCGACGGCGACACCGACGTGCCGTCAATGAAGATGGTGACCTACAAAGGCGGACACGCGATCGCGGTGTACGAGGACGCCCAGGGCGCGGACGGGCCGGCGAAGGTCCATCAGCTCATCGCCGACCGGCGCGTCGAGTTCGTCGCGCCCGCCAACTACGAAGAGCACGCGCCGCTCGACATCATCGTCAAAGGCATCCTTGGCCGGATCGGCCGGCAGCTGGACGAAGGCGCGCTCTAGCCGCCTCTACTCCGCCAGCCCAGCAGCTCGCGCGAGGATGTGGAAGATCACATTCTGCTCGAGCGTGCCGCGCACGGCTTCCGCGCCCGGACCCCACGCGTAGATCGCCACGTCTTCCCCGCCGTGAGTTTCGCTGCCCAAAGGCACCGTCGACTGCTGGCGGAAGTCGAGCGCCTCCACATCGACGTCTGACAGATCGGGACGCGGATGCGCTTCGAGCGCGCCCGGTCCGTTCGAGTAGCCAAGAGTCGTATACGGAAGGTCATCTTCACCCCGCAGCGGGCGGCCACCGATCGCCGAAAGCCCGAGGATCGGATTGCCGCGCTCGGCGTAGCCGGCGATGGTGAAGGTGTGGCTGTGATCGGCCGTCGCCAGGATCAGGGTGTCCTCGCGCGAGGTCATCGACAGCGCCGTCGCGATCGCGTCGTCGAAGGCGACCGCGTCCGAAAGCGCGCGCGCGGCGTTGCCGGCGTGGTGGCCGTGGTCGATCCGTCCGCCCTCGACCATCAGCACGAAGCCGTCCGGGTTTTGGGAAAGCCGGGTGATCGCCGCAGCGGTCATTTCCGCGACCGAGGGCTCGCCGCCCTCGTCGCCCGCGCGGTCGGCCTCGTAGGCCATGTGGCTGGGCGAGAACAGGCCGAGCACCCGCGCGCCGCCGTCAATGTCGGCCGCCGCGAGCTGTTCGGCGCTCCACACGAACGCGTGGGCGTCAGACTTGGCGGCCCATTCGGCGGCGAGGTCGCGGTCGTCGGTACGACTTCCCATGCGTCCGGCGTGCTCGGGGTCCTCGGCGGTCTCGGGCAGGAAGAAGGCGCGCCCGCCGCCGAGCGCAATCTCGAGCCCGTCCCCGGCCGGCCATTCGATCAGTTGACGCGCAATGTCCGGACACTGACCGCGGCTCTCTTCGGGAACCTCCGCGTCACTCTCCCAGTTGCGCTCGGGAACATGGGCGTAGACGGACGCCGGCGTCGCATGGGTGATCCGCGCGGTCGAGACGACGCCGGTGGCGAGCCCGGCGCCTTCGGCCAGCTCGAACAGCGTGGTCATGCCCTCCCCTTGCGCTGAAGCGCAGTCAGCGCGATCAGCGGCGCTCGACAAGCCGATGACGCCGGACCGGGTCTTCGCGCCGGTGGTCATGGCCGTCGCGGTGGCCGCGGAGTCGGCGATCTGGAAGTCGTGGCTGTAGGTGCGCGACAGCGCCGTGTGAGGCGCCGTGTCCATCGTCAGCTCAAAGCTCTCGCCGTCGAGGCCTTGCGCTTGACCCGCGAAGATGCGCGCGGCGGTGACGGTCGACACGCCCATGCCGTCGCCGATGAACAAGATGACATTCTTCGCCTGAGCTGGCGGTGCGCCGATCTCGTCGAGCCGCGTCGCGGCGGCGGTGAAGTAGGCGTCGTCCGCCTGCGGGAGGGGTGCGGCCGGCGCGCGGCCGAGGTCGGCGGCAGTGGCGCAGCCGGCGGCTGCAAAGACGAAAGCGAGCGCGGCGCGGCTGGCGATGCGGCGGTTCATGAGGTCCCCCTCGGTCGTGGCGTCGGTCGAGCGCTCTTTAGCGCATCACGCGCCGACGCGCCGTAGTTTTGTGACAAGCGTTTCCGCAGCGCGCCTTCGGAGCGTCTCGGTCGAGCACCTCGACTGGCGCAAGCACGCCAGCGAGCGGTGCGAGCATCTGCGCGAGCGGGACAAGCAGGCGCATCCTGATCGGGACAAATCAAACTTATCCGACCGTGTTTCCGTCCGGCGTAAGCTGCGCGCATGACCAACGACGGAGACCGCGACGACAGCCCGCCTGCTACTTGATCGCCTGCGGATTGATGGGCGAGCCGACGGCCCCGGTGATCGGCAGCGGCGGCGCGACGAAGAGGAACTCGTAGACCCCGTCCGCGGCGCAGTCCGCGGCGAGGGCTTCGAGATCGAAGATCTCCCCGACCAGCAGCCCCATGTTGACGATGGCGACGCAGTGGACGGGCTGGAACACGTCCTCAGTCTCATTCGGGATCACCTCGGTGCCCCAGGTGTCGGTGGCGTAGCCGGCGATCTCCTTTTCGCCGAACCACTCGACGCACTTGAGCGAGACGCCCGGCGCCGCGCCGCCGGCGTAGGTTCCCCAGTCGTTTTGCGCGCGCACCATGCCGATCATCCCGGTTCGGATGATCGCGATGTCGCCCCGCTCGACCGTGACGCCCGCCATCTCCGCGGCGGCGTCGAGGTCTTCGGGGTAGATCGGAGTTCCTGGCTCGAGCCAATCGACGCCCTTGAGCTTGGGGATGTCGAGCAGCACGCCCCGGGTCACCACTTTGTCGGCGAGCACGGCGATCGAATTCTTCCGAGCGCCGCGGGAGGACACCTGATCGGGGCCGCGGCCATTGTACATCTTCCCTTCAAAGAAGATGTGCGCGAGCGCATCCCACTGGGTGGCGCACTGGGTCGGCATGGCGATCCAGTCGTCGGTGTAGCCGAAGCCGCCGAGGCGATCCTGCCGCCCCGCGGCGACGTCGCCGCCGTCCTGGGTCATGTGGTGGATCGGATTGTGCCGGCCGGGGCGCGCGCCCTGCGGCCCCTTGTCGTCGAACGCGATCGCCAGCGAGAAGACCGCGCCGCGCTTGACCAGTTTGGCCGCGGCGGCGCGCTTTTCGTCGGTGATGAAGTTGACGGTCCCGAGCTCATCGTCTTCGCCCCACCGCCCCCAGTTGCGCCACTTCTCAGCCAGCGCGCGAACGGTGTCGATGTTGGGTTTCGGCTCGGACATCGGGCGACTCCTGCGGCGCTGATCAAGACTCCGGAGACGACTGTCGAGCAGACGCGCCCAAGACGCAACGGCGGCGCGGACCTACGAAATAGCGGTGGGCGAATAACTGAAGGTCATTTCGCTTCAGGCGCTAATGCTGCTAGAGTGCGAAAAAAGAAAAATTCGAACGGCGCAGCGAAAGAGCTGCGGTCGCTCGGCGGGAGGGAGGCGCGCGATGCTTGCCGAGAACGTGTGGACCGCTCACGGAGCCGAGTGGCGTCTAACGGGCGTGGTGACGCGCGAGGAGATCGACGAACTGAATCGGGCGTTCACCAACGACCCCCGTTCGGATCACGCGCGCTACCAGCTGCTCGACCTGCGCGACGTGCCCCGTATCGACATGACCATGGGCGACGCGCAGATGGTCGGCGCCTACGACGCGGCTCAAAGCCTGTCCACGCCGGCGATCCGCGTCGCGATCCTGACGCCGGATGATCGCTTCGACGACCTCATCGCCGGCTACGCGGAGATGCTCGAGGGCGGAAGCTGGACCGTGCGCGCCTTCACCGACGAAGCCGAGGCGCGCGCCTGGATCAGTCAGGCCGCCGCGCGAGAGCCTCGAAAGGCTCGTACGTAGCGGCGTTCGCTGCAGCTCAGGCGAAGCGCTCGAGGGCGGGATCGAGCACCAGATCTCTTGGCGTCAGCGGGCGCGCCAGCGACAGGCCTTCAATCGTCCGTGCGCGCGAGAGCGCCACGTAAGCCTGCCCCGACGCGAAGGCGCCGCGGCCGAGGTCCACCCGCACGTCGTCGAGAGTCAGGCCTTGAGACTTGTGGATCGTGATCGCCCAGGCCGGCTGCAACGGCGCCTGGCGGTAGCTGCCGACCACGACGGGCTGGACCTTGTCGTCGACCACCTCGTAGCGGATCGACTCCCAGGTGACCGGATCGACGATCACCGCCTCGGGCTTGCCGTCGAAGAGCACCTGCACCCTGCCCTCGTGCAGCGCGAGCACCGTGCCCAGAGACCCGTTGACGAAGCGCCCCATCGGATCGTTGCGCACGGCCATGACGCGCGCGCGGGGTTTCAGCTCGAGGATCTGCGGCGCCGGCAGTCGGTCCTGGCCGAACTGATCGGCGATCTTGCCTTCGAGCACGGTCGGGTCGCCCGGCAGCGCCTCGAGCCCGCGCGCGTTGTAAAGCTCGGCGAGCCGGTTGGTGGAGGTCAGCAGGATCGGCGCGGCGCTCGCCCGGTGCGGACCGGCGCAGCGCTCGTTCAGTTCCTCCACCGCCTCGGCGTCGCCGCCGCGCAGGCGGCCGAGCAGGTCGATGAACTCTTCATCGCTTTGTCTGTGCACGATCGACATCTCGATCGTCGTCGGGCTGGCCTCGCGCATCACCTGAGCGTCGAACGCGAAGGGGCTGCGGTAGCCGGCGTCATGCAGCACGTGCGCGTCTCGGTCGGCGACGACGGGCGGCAGCTGCAGGAAGTCGCCGAAAAACACCACCTGGACATCGCCGAACGGCGCATCGACCCCGCGAGCGGCGCGCAAGGTCCGGTCCATCGCGTCGATGAGGTCGGCGCGGACCATCGAGACCTCGTCAACGAGCAAGAGGTCGAGCGCCTTCAAGAGCTTGCGCTTGACCCGGCGAGCGACGATCTGCGGCCCCGCGCCGTGCGGCGGCAGCGAGAAGAACGAATGGATCGTCTGGCCGCCGGCGCTCAATGCGGCGAGGCCTGTAGGCGCGACGACGGCGGTCTCCCGGCCGCTCGATTGGGCGATGTGGCGCAGCAGCCGGGTCTTGCCGGTGCCCGCGCGGCCCAGGACGAACACTACCGGGTCGAGCGCGCCCACGGCGTCGAGCACGCTCTGCGCGTCCGGATCGGCTTCGAAATCGCCGGCTTGAGGGGTTTCAGGCGCGTTCGCCAACACGTGCTCCATGAGACGCGATGCAACAACGATTCGCGAGCGATCCGCCCCGGGCGTCCGGCGGTTCGAACAGCGTTAGGGCTTCTTTACCATGACGGCCTAGGCTCCTCATCTTCGCGACCAGCCGCCCGATCCGCCGAGACCGCGCCGGAGAGCCGCCTTGAGCAGCGTCCAGACCGCCCTTTCCAAGCTGCGCATCCTCATCCTCGAGGACAATTTGGCGATGCGGTCGATTCTGCGGTCGATCCTCAACGGCCTGGGCTGCCACGACATCGCCGCCTGCGGCTCGATGATCGAGGCGCTCGAAGAGGCGACGCGGCTGATGCCCGACATCATCTTGTGCGATTACCGCCTCGAAGACTACGACGGCGTCGAGTTCATCCACCAGCTGCGCGCCTCGCCCAACGACGGCCTGGCGATGACGCCGGTGATCATGGTCACCTCCTACACCAACCGCGACGCGATCATCGGCTACATCAACGCCGGCGCGGACGAGGTTCTGGCCAAGCCAGTCAGCGCCGAGGCGCTTTACGCCCGGATCGCTGCGGTGGTGAACCGCCGCCGGCCGTTTGTCCGTACAGGCGCCTATTTCGGTCCCGACCGGCGGCGCAAGGACATGCCGTACGCGGCCGAAGAGCGGCGGACGGCCGAATGCGCCTGATTCGATGCGGCGACGGATAAACCTTAACAACACGCAAATTTAACCACCCTCGTTAAGACGGGTTCAGCACGTTTGGCGTACCAATCGCCTTTAGCGTGCAACAAGTGGCGAATTGAAAGGCGCCGTCCCGGCAGATGCTTGAGAATCAACGCGTTCTCATTCTCGACGACAGTGCATCGATGCGCGAGATTCTGCGCTCGGTCGTCGACGGCCTCGGCTGCCGGGAGAAGATCGCGGTGGCCACGGTCGAACGCGCGCTTGAAGAGTTCCCCGAGTTCCGCCCCGATATCATCCTCTGCGACTACCACCTCGAGGACGGCGCCGCGGGCCTCGACTTCGTGCGTGAGCTGCGGATGTCGCCTGATGACGAGATCGCCAAGACGCCGATCATTCTCATTACGTCGTTCACGGAACCCGCCGCCTTGCGTGAAGCGGTGAACGCCGGCGTTGACGAGATTCTGGCCAAGCCGCTCAGCGTCAAAGCGCTTTGCGAGCGCCTCCACGCGGTGATGCACAACCGCCGCGCCTTCATCAGGACGGAGCACTACGTCGGCCCCGACCGCCGCCGCCACGCCGCGCACATCGAATTTGAAGATCGCCGCAAGGCCGATGTGATCGCTCCCGACCCCGTCCCTGAAACCGAGACCGACGCGACGGCGCCGCCGAAGGCGGCCAGCGGCTAAAGCCCGGCGCTCAGTCGGCCGTCCATACCTCGCGCACCGCGCCGTCCCAGAAGTAGGCGACGACCGCGCCCTCGGGCTGAGCGACCTCGATGTAGCTGCCGCCGGTGGCGAAGGTTTCCTGCGCTCCGTCGCCGGGCCCGGCCGCGGTTCCGGTCACCGCATCGCCGGTCCTGCACGAGAGCGCCGGCTCGACCCAGCGCACGCTCTCGCTCAATCGCTGCCAGCCGTAGCCCTCGTCCGTCTCGTACATGACGACCAGCTCGTGACCGCGCTCGCCCGACCTTGAATCTGCGGCGCCTAGCGCCGCGGGCGCGAAGATCGCCAGGTCGCCGCGTCCGTCGTGGTTCCAGTCGAGACGGCAGATCTGGGCTTCGGTCGTGTCCTGCGCCGGCGGCCGCAGCGCCTCCGGCTCAGCGCCGCCTGCGCCCGCCACGGCGACGAATGCGCTCGTGGTCGCCAGAAGCAGCCGCGCCGTCACCGTTCGATCGAAACGCTCGCGCATGATGGCCGGCTCCTTGTGGCGGGACGGGGTCGCGCGGCGAAAGCTCTAGTCCGCCTCGCGGTAGTCGAGCGGCGGATCGCGGTCGCCGAGCAGCGGCCGGTACGTGAAGCCGCGGCCGCGCCGGTCCTCGAACTCGCCGCGCACCCGCGCGCGCAAGCTTTCGTCCATCAGCAGGTCCGTCGCGGTCAGCGCCAGCGCCTTGGCCGCCACTTCCATGCCCTTGTGCCCGACAGAAGAGCCGCTCGCGGCGACGGCCTGCCAGCTGTGCGCCGCGGTGCCCGGCGCCCAGGTCGCCGCGCGCATCCCGCCCGTCGGCGCAACCCAGGAGACGTCGCCGACGTCGGTCGACCCGTACGTCTGGCGCAGCCGGTAGTCCTGCACGCTCGAGGGGTTGTGACCGATCGGCGCGCCGTCCATCGTCGACTGCAGCGCCCGCACGAACGCCGCCTCGTCTGCGGTGTAGTTGATGTCGCTGACCGTCAGCAGATTGCGGTGCAGCTGCGCCTGCAACGTCTCGTTCGGCAACAGCGCGAGGTTGCCGTGCATAACCTCGACCGACACCTCGGTCTCGGTGCCCATGGCCGCCGCCTCGGCGGCGCGCACCACCCGGTCCCACAGGTGCTCGAGCTCGCGCACGTCGGGATGGCGCACGTAGTAGTAGACCTCGGCGTGATCGGGCACGACGTTGGGCGCCGAGCCGCCGCTGGTGATCACGTAGTGGATGCGCGCGTCGGACGGCATGTGCTCGCGCATCATGTTGACCATGAAATCCATCGCCTCGACGCCGTCCAAGGCCGAGCGGCCGCGTTCGGGCGCGCCGGCGGCGTGCGCGGAGACGCCGGTGAAGGTGAACCGCGCCGAGCGGTTGGCGAGGTTGTTCGCCGGGCTCGCCGAGTTCTCGTCGTCAGGGTGCCAGTGCAGCACGGCGTCGACGTCGTCGAACACGCCGGCGCGCGCCATGTAGACCTTGCCCGAGCCGCCCTCTTCGGCGGGCGTTCCGTAGACTCGGATCTCGCCGGCGGTGTCGGTCTCGTCCATCCAGGCCGCGACCGCGATCGCGGCTTCGACCGAACCGGCGCCGAAGAGGTTGTGCCCGCAGGCGTGGCCGGCGTCGCGCGCCGGCAGGATCGCACGCTCGGGCGTACGGTCCTGGCTGATGCCCGGCAAGGCGTCGAACTCGGCGAGCACGCCGATGACGCCGCCGCCCTGCCCGCGCCGGTAGGTCGCGCGGAAAGCGGTGGGAAGCCCAGCGATCCCCGCTTCGACGTCGAAGCCGGCCAGGGCGAGGCGGTTCTGCAAAAGCTCCGAGCTCAAGTGTTCCTGATAGCCGAGTTCGGCGAGGTCCCAGATCCGGTCGGCCAGATCGTTGGTGATCTCGCGGTCGGCCTCGATCGCCTCGACAATGATGGCGTAGTCGCGCTCGTCCGCCGCCGCTCTTATTGGCAGGGCCGCAGTCGCCAGCATCGCCGCGCAGACGGCGCCCGCGCCCCAAGCCGCATTGTTGTTCTGCATGCCCGCCTCCGCCGCGCCAGCAGTCGCTCCCGAGTCGCCGACCAGACTAAGGCGCAGAGCGGTCGCCGCAAGGCTCGAAGGCCGCGGATGGCTGATTTGTCACGACCTAATTGCTCTTCTGGTTAAGACCGCGACCGACTCAGGAGCGCACTGCGTCCTTGACCAGTGGGGCGTGCGGCGTGGAGGCGAGCTTGACGAACACCCGGTCCTCCCGCCGGATGAAGCGCTCGGCCTGGGCGAACGCATAACTCTCGCGGCCCAGCGGATCGGCTGCAAGACGCTCCTTGTACGCCTCATAGGCCGCCAGCGACGGCAGCGTATAGATTCCGTATGCCGTGCTCGCCGAACCCTCGTGCGGAGCGAAGTAGCCGACGAGGTCGGCCCCGCAGCGCGGGATCGCCTGTCCCCAGTTGCGCGCATAGGTTTCGAACGCCTCGCGCCGGTTGGGATCGATGTCGTAGGTGATGACACAGGTGATCATCAAAGCCTCCCTTGCAGTCGGCTCGGCATAGCAGCTTGTCGTGCGGATACGGTTCGATTAATGTCGAACTATGAAAGAAGGTCCCGACATCTCGCACGTCGCCGCGCTCATCGGTGACCCGGCTCGGGCGAACATGCTCGCCGCGCTGCTTGACGGCCGGGCGCTGACCGCAAGCGAGCTGGCCGCCTGCGCCGGGATCACCAAGCAGACCGCGTCGAGCCACCTCGCCAAGCTGCGCGCGGGCGCGCTCGTGGCGCAGGAGGTCCAGGGCCGGCACCGCTACTTCCGCCTTCACGACGCCGACGTCGGCGATGCGCTCGAGGCGCTGATGGGCGTCGCGGCGAAACGGAGCGGCATGCGCACGCGGACGGGGCCGAAGGACCCGGCGCTCAGGAAAGCGCGGGTCTGCTACGACCACCTCGCCGGCGAGCTAGCGGTGCACATGTTCGACCGGATGACCGCGCGCGGCTGGATCAAGAGCGCGAACGGCTCGGTCGAGCTGACCCGCGCGGGAGAGCGCGCGCTCTCGACGTTCGGGCTCAACTTGGCGCCGCTCGCCGCGGCGCGCCGGCCGATGTGCCGGCCGTGTCTCGATTGGTCGATGCGCCGCCATCATCTCGCCGGCGGGCTCGGCGGCGCGCTGTTGGACGCCTTCTTCGCCCGCAAATGGGCGCGCCGCGGCGAGGGCCGGATCATCGCCTTCTCGCCCAAGGGCGAAGAGGCTTTCCGCAGCTGGCTGGGCTGACGCCAAGGCTTTGTTCAGGACATCAGGCGCCAGGGTCTCGACTTCCGTCCCGGCGCTCGCCACCTTCAGCGG
>JASFUX010000079.1:0-13074 GCA_050050115.1 Maricaulaceae bacterium
ATCTTCGCTCACGCCGGCTACGTGGTGGTGTTGAGGCGTTACGATGCGTCCATGGTCGCGCCGCTGACGCTGATGGCCCCGCTCTGGGGGATGTTCTTCGGCGTGGCGCTGCAGGGCGACGACCTGAGCCCGCGGTTCGTGATCGGCGCGGTGATCGCCATCGTCGGCGTCGCCGTCGTCGCCCGGCGCAGCGGCGTGCGCGCCGAAGTGATCTCCGGGTCGCCGCGCACGGACCAGGCGTTGGTGAAGGACAAGGCCGGCGATGACTGACGCGCCGCTGACGTACATCGATGCGCCCTCGCCGAACTTCGACGAGCGGGGGCGGAGCCCTGACCTGATTGTGCTGCACTACACCGGCATGGCGAACGGGGAAGCGGCGCTCGCCAAGCTGTGCGATCCGAACCCGAAGATGGGCGATTATGCTGCAGCGGTGCCGGAGCGGTTCCGCGGCGAGGATCCGAACGCGGAAATGGGCCGCGCCAGCGCCCACTACTTGGTCGAGGAGGACGGGCGGATCTTCCGACTGGTCGCCGAAGACAAACGGGCCTGGCACGCCGGACAGGCTTTTTGGGACGGCGCGTCGGACGTCAATGCACGCGCGATCGGGATCGAGATCGTCAACGGCGGGCACGACTTCGGCTTGCCGCCTTATCCTGACGCACAGGTCGGCGCCGTCGTCGCGCTGGTCAAAGACATTTGCGCGCGCCGATCGATCCCGCCCGAGCGGGTGGTCGGCCATTCGGACGTCGCGCCCGACCGCAAGGAGGATCCGGGCGAGCATTTTCCGTGGACGGCGCTTGTCGACGCCGAACTGGCGGTCGGCTTGCTGGCTTCGATCGAGGGGCGCGGCGAACGCATCGCGGCGGCGGGCGACGCGGGGCGGGCGGTCAAAGCCGTGCAGGAACATCTCATCGCCATCGGCTACGGCCTCGCCGCGTCCGGCGCGATGGACGAGCGGACCGTCGCGGTGATCACGGCGTTCCAGCGCCGGTACCGTCCCGCGCTGGTCGACGGAGTGCTCGATCACGAAACCGCCGAGCTGATCGAGGCGGGGGCCGAGAGGCGCGCGGGCGGGTAGGGGAGCTGCTCGCTTTGCGCTTCTTCGACGCCTTCGCAGGCTAGAGCGCGCGCCGCCCTTTACCCAGATCGAGCACTTCGCGGATCGCGTCGCGGATTGGTTCGGCGTCGGCTACTGCGCGGGTGGCGAGACGCCATTGCCGCTTGCCGACCTTCAGCACCGGATCATAGAGCGGCACGCCCTCCTCGGCGGCGGGCAGCAGCACGACGCCGCCGATCTCGCTGATGGGCGCCTCGCGCCGGGCGCGCAGGACGCCGGTGCGCTCCCACCGCGCCACGCTCTGGCCGGCGTCGATGGTCATGCGGATGCCGTGTGCGAGCTTGAGCGCGTAAAGCGCGATCACCAGGCAGACGGCGACGCCGACGAGATAGAGCCAACCTTCGGGATGCAAGAGGTACCAGACGGTCAGGCCGATCGCCCCGATCAGCCCCGCCGCGGCGATGATCGGCGCAAGGCCGGGAGCGCGATGCTCCACGACGATGCGCATGGCGGTGCGTTCGACAACCTGCATGCCGGTCCGCGGTCCCTCACAACAACGAACTGGCCCCCTTTAAACCCATGCTAGCGCGAACGGGGCCGCAACGTAGCGGTCATCTGCAGTGACGGAGGAGAATGCAAAAGCGGCCAGACGGTCTGTAAGCCGGGTTCTGTTCTCCGCCGGTCCAGCTGGAACCGGCTGAGCGACGACCATTCATCTGGGACGCCCATCGCTGGACGCCTCACGCGACCCACCCGGGCGGCGACGCGGAGACGCGTCTGCTTCCCTTGAGAGGAAGCGCGCCGCCCCTATTCGGTCTTGCTCCCGGCGGGGCTTGCCATGCCGCTCTCATTGCTGAGAACGCGGTGCGCTCTTACCGCACCCTTTCACCCTTACCTTCAGGCGAACCTGCAGGCGGTTTGCTTTCTGTGGCGCTGTCCCTGGGATCGCTCCCGCCGGGCGTTGCCCGGCGCCGCATCTCCGTGGAGCCCGGACTTTCCTCCCCCGCGCCCTTTCGAGCCTTGCGGGAGCGGCCGTCCGACCGTCTGGCCGAGGCCAGTATATCGAGGCGGCCCGCCGTAGGAAACGCTTAGAGCCGGGGCGTATGTTTGGAGCGCTCTGCGGCTTTCTTAACCCTGGCGCGCTGAACGCCTAACGGACGCGCGGTGATTGCTGCTAGTCGACGGTTCCGATGCGAGCATTGGGCGCGGACATCCTAGCCTGCGCGCGTTCAAGCCAATATTATGCCTCGGAGTATATTGCGTTGCGGAAAACTTTGCCGTGGATTATTGCGCACTGCACAAAATCAGCTAGGGTATGGAGAGTTCGTCGAAAAATCGCGCCGAGGGAGCGGGGACATCAAATCGTTCGATGAGATGACAGGCGCTGACGGGGGCCTTCGCGACCAGTACGCGGCGGTTAAATCCTGGCTCGATCGAACCCCGGACGACATCCTCGAATACAAGACCAACGCGGCCGAGGGCGTATTTCGTCGCCTGGGCATCACCTTTGCGGTCTATACGGACAACGAGGCGGGCTCTGAGCGGCTCATCCCGTTCGACATCATCCCGCGCATCATCGATTCCGACGAATGGGAGACGCTGACCCGCGGGCTCGAGCAGCGCGTGCGCGCCTTGAACGCCTTCCTGCATGACGTCTACCACGACCGCGAGATCGTCCGCGCCGGCAAGGTCGACGAAGCGCGCCTGCTGACCAACACCGCCTATGTCGGCGAGATGCAGGGGCTCGACCCTGCGCTGGGAATCTATACGCACGTCTGCGGCATCGATCTGGTGCGCACGGACGAAGACACCTTCCACGTGCTCGAAGACAACTGCCGCACGCCCTCGGGCGTCTCTTACATGATCGAGAACCGCGAAGTGATGATGCGGCTCTTCCCCGAGCTCTTCGCCGATCTCGACGTCGCGCCGATCAGCTCCTACCCGCAGGATCTCTACGCCACGCTGCGTGAGGCCGCGCCGCCGGCCGCGAACGGCAATGCGCCGACGGTGGTGGTGCTGACGCCGGGGCGGTTCAACAGCGCCTACTATGAGCACGCCTTCCTCGCCGACGAGATGGGCGTCGAGCTGGTCGAAGGCCAGGACCTCGTCGTCGAAGACGGCTACGTCTTCATGCGGACCACCGAAGGCCGCAAACGCGTCGACGTGATCTACCGCCGGATCGACGACGACTTCCTCGACCCGCTCGTCTTCCGGCCCGATTCCGCATTGGGCGTGCCGGGGCTGATGGCGGCCTACAGGCTCGGCCGGGTGACGATAGCCAATGCGCCGGGCGCAGGAATCGCCGACGACAAGGCGATCTACATGCTCGTCCCGGAGATGATCCGCTTCTATCTCGGCGAGGAGCCGATCCTGAAGAACGTGCACACCTGGGATTGCTCGGTGCCGTCCGAGCTCTCGCACGTGCTCGCCAACCTCGACGAGCTGGTGGTCAAGGACGTGCACGGATCGGGCGGCTACGGCATGCTCGTCGGCCCGACTTCAACCAAGGCCGAGCGCTCTGCGTTCGCCGAACGGCTTAGCGCTGCGCCCGAGCGCTATATCGCCCAGCCGACGCTGGCGCTGTCGACCTGTCCGACCTACGTCAACCAGGGCGTTGCGCCGCGGCATGTCGATCTGCGCCCGTTCGTGCTGGCGGGCGAGGATGTCCGCATCGTGCCGGGCGGCTTGACGCGCGTGGCTTTGCGCGAGGGGTCCCTCGTGGTCAACTCCAGCCAGGGCGGGGGAACGAAGGACACCTGGGTGATGAAGGCGGCTAAAGCGAATCGGCGGGCGAATGGCGCGAACGGGATCGCGCTTCATGCGGACGCACAAGCCGAAGCTCAATCACAGGTCCAGGCGCAGGCAGGCGTGTAGGCGATCATGCTCAGCCGCACGGCCGGCAATCTCTTCTGGATGGCGCGCTACATCGAGCGTTCCGAGTACGTCGCGCGGCTCCTCGACGTGGCGGTGCGCATGACCGCGCTCTCGGGCTCTGGGATCGAGGCGGGCAACGAATGGGACTCGCTGCTTGCCGCGGCGGGCTGCGAGGAGACTTTCGCCGAGGCCTACGACACCGCGACCGCTTCGAACGTCATCCGCTTCATGGCGCTCGATGCGGACAATCCTTCAAGCATCTGGGCCGCCTTCGAGCAGGCGCGCTCGAACGCGCGGGCCGAGCGCACGGCGCTGACCACCGACGTCTGGTCGGCGATCAACGACACCTGGCTCGCGCGCACGGTGCTCGAGCAGGCGCGCGGCGGGCCGGACGACCTCGCTGAGGTGATCGACTGGGTGAAATCGCGCGCCGCCGCCATCCGCGGCGCCTGGGAGAGCACCACCTTGCGCAACGACGCGCACGAGTTCGTCCGCCTCGGCTTCGCGCTCGAGCGGGCGGACAACACTGCGCGGCTGATCGACGTGAAGTACCACGTGCTCCTGCCGAGCCACGAGGAGGTCGGCGGCGGGCTCGATCACGTCCACTGGGACTCGATCCTGCGCGCGGCGACAGCGCTGCGCGCCTACCAGCACGTCTATCGCGCGCCGGTGAAGCCGCGCCTCGTGGTGGAGCTGATGGTGCTCAGACCTGAGATGCCGCGCTCGATCCGCGCGTCCTATGACGAGATCGTCGCCGCCCTGGGCGCGCTTTCGGCGTTCTACGGCGGGCGGAAGGGGGAGGCCGACCGGCGGGCGGGCGCGACCCACGCCGCGCTTGCGTTCGCCACGGTCGACGAAGTGTTCGCACAAGGCTTGCATGAGTATCTTGAGAACATCATCGCCTCGACGACGGCGCTCGGCGAGGCGATATTTGATCAGTATATGTCATAATGTGAGCGCTTGAGTGAGGTCGACGCGCATGCTGCTCACGGTGCGGCACGAGATCAGCTACGCTTTCGCGCGGCCGGCGAGCCATGTGGTGGAGATCGTCCGTTTGATGCCGGGCAATCACGGCGGCCAGGACGTGCTCGACTGGCGGGTGAGATGTCCGACAGCGGACGGGTTGTCGGCGTTCACCGACGGGCTCGGCAATGAAGCCAGCCTGATCTCCCAGCGCGGGCCGGTTGAGCGGTTCACGGTCATCGCCGAGGGCCAGGTGCGCACGGTCGATCTCGGCGGCGTCGTCGCCGGCGCGGTCGAGACCATGCCGCCGGCCTACTATCTCCGCCGCACCGACCAGACCGCGCCGACCGAGCCGATCGTCGCGCTGGCGAAGAAGGCGGCGGGCGAGAAGGCCGTGCTCGGACGAGAAGCGCTCGCTAAGCTCGCGGCGGGGGTCGCTGAGCAGCCGGAGGACCTCTCCAGCGAGCCCGACGAGACGGCGTCCGAAGCCGAGACTGAAATAACCGAGCCCGACGCCGGCGCTGCGCCGGAGCGCGCCCACGTGTTCATCGCGGCGGCGCGCGCCCTCGGCGTGCCGGCCCGCTGCGTCAGCGGCTACCTTTGGACCGGCGAGGAAAAGGGCGCGTCAGAAGAGGCCGATCGGCCGTTCGCGCCCCACGCCTGGGCCGAGGCCTGGACCGAGGCTGACGGCTGGGTCGGCTTCGACCCGGCGCAGGGCGGCCCGGTCGGGGCTGCGCATGTGCGTGTCGCAATCGGGCTTGATTATCGCCAGGCAGCGCCTGTCACGTCACATCAGCGCGGCGCCGGGGAGCTGACTTTAGACGTATTCGGACATATTCAAGCAGCAGAATCGGGGCAATAATAGCTGATGGGCGCACTGACCGGCGCTCATGCTCGTGGAGACCAATAGCGTGACCTACTGCGTGGCGCTCTACCTTGAGGAAGGGCTCGTGTTCCTGTCCGACACCCGAACCAATGCGGGCGTCGACCATATCGCGACCTTCCCGAAGTCCTTCGTCGTCGAAAAGCCCGGCGAGCGCGCGCTCGTGCTCATGACCGCCGGCAACCTGGCGACCACCCAGGCGGTGGTCAATGAGGTGATCGAGGGGCGCGGCGCGGGCGCGAACGGGGAGACGACGCTCGCCAATGTCGAATCCATGGTCGGCGCGGCGGAGCTGGTCGGCGCCGCCGTCAGGCGGGTTCACCAGCGCGACGGCCAGTCGCTGCGGGCGTCGGACATCCGCTTTGACGCGACGCTGATCCTGGGCGGCCAGATCAAGGGTCGGCCGATGCGGCTCTTCCAGATCTATCCTGAAGGCAACTTCATCGAAGCTTCGGTCGAGACCCCGTTCCTGCAAGTCGGCGAGCACAAGTACGGCAAGCCGATCCTCGACCGCGCGCTGACGCACGAGACCTCGATCGCGCACGGGGTGAAGCTGGCGCTCGTGTCGATGGACTCCACGCTGCGCTCGAACCTGACGGTCGGGCTGCCGATTGATCTGACGACCTATCATCGCGACAGCCTGAAGATCGGCCTGCGCCGCCGCATCGCCGAGGACGACGAGTATTTTGCGATGCTGCGCAACAGGTGGTCGGACTCTCTGCGCGGCGCGCTCGAGGCCTCCCCCGATCCGGATTGGCCGACCTGAGCCGGATTCGAGAAACCCTTCGTCATCGTTTGGAAATTGGAAACGCAACGCCGGCCACTGTCGCGCGTCTGAGAAGGCGCGCGTGACCGACGCCGTGTTCTATTTTTGTTTTGATTTGAATGAGAAAGCGGAGGAGGGCTGCGCCGATTCGCGCACAAGAGTCCATTGAATCCCACATGAGCCCATGCTAGCCCACACGCATCGTCCCGCCGCAGCAGCGCGGCGCCTGACGTCGGACCTCGCCGCAGTGTTTCTGGCGCGCGGGTCCGGGGACGAGGTTTCGGGGCGGAGCGCCTCTCATGTTTCTGGGCACACACGTCAACGGGCTCGACGCCAAGGGCCGGATTTCGGCGCCCGCCGACTTCCGCGCGGTGGTCCGCGCCGAGGGGCTCGAGGGCATCTACTGCTGGCCGTCGCCCGACGCGGCCTGCCTTGTCGGCTGCGGCGAGGCGCTGATGGGGCGCTATAAGACCATGGTCGACGGCATGGACCTCTTCGACCCCATGCGCGATGCGCTCGCCCACTCGGTCTTCGCCGGCGTGCGGATGCTCAACTTCGACGCCAACGGGCGGGTGAGCCTGCCGGACCACTTCATCGTCCACGCGGGCCTGGACGATCAGGTCGCCGTCGTGGGCCTTTCGGACCGGTTCGAGATATGGTCGCCGGCGGCTTATGAGACCCACCGCGCGCTTCAGCGCGAAAAGCTCGCCGAGCAGCGCAGCGCGCGTCAGAACGGTCACGCCGCCGCGCGGACGGCGCAGGCGGGAGGGCCGGCGTGATGAGCGAGGCGCCCGTGCAAGAACGCAAAGTCAGCCACGCCCCGGTGATGCTCGACGAGGCGATCCATGCGCTCTGCCTGCGCGACGGCGCTGTGTGCGCGGACTGCACCTTCGGCGCGGGCGGCTACACTCGGGCGATCCTCGCCGCGGCGAACGTGCGCGTCATCGCCATCGACCGCGATCCCAATGCGCGCAAGTTCGCCGAGCCCGTCGATCTCGCCTTTCCGGGCCGCTTTGCGCTGGCCGAGGCGAAGTTCGGCGATCTTGAAGAGGTGCTCGATCTCGTCGGCGCCGAAACGGTCGACGCCATCGTCGCCGACGTAGGCGTCTCGTCGATGCAGCTCGACCAAGCCGGCCGCGGCTTTTCGCTGCGCCTTGAAGGTCCGCTCGACATGCGCATGAGCGGGCAGGGGCCGTCGGCCGCCGACGCGGTAGCCGAGCTCACGGCGCAAGAACTCGAAACGCTGCTCAAGGTCTACGGCGAGGAGCGCCAGGCCCGCCGCATCGCCGGCGCGATCGTCAAGGCGCGCGACAAGGCCCCGATCGAGACCACCGAGGCGCTCGCCGGGATCGTCGAGGCGGCCGCGCCGGCGCGCGAGTCCCGGATACATGGCGCCACGCGCACGTTCCAGGCGCTGCGCATTTACGTGAACGACGAGCTGGGCGAGCTTGAGCGGCTGCTTTACGCCGCCGAGGCGCGCCTGGCGCCGGGCGGCCGGCTCGTGATCGTCTCGTTCCACAGTCTCGAAGATCGCATCGTCAAGCAGTTCCTACGCGAGCGGTCGGGTCTTGCAGGCGGCGTGTCGCGCCACATGCCCGCGCCGACCGACGAGCGCGAGGCGAGCTTCCGCTTGCTGCACAACAGCGCCGAGCGGCCGAGCGAGGCCGAGATCGCCGACAATCCGCGCGCGCGCTCGGCCCGTCTGCGCGCCGCGGCCCGGACCGAGGCCGAGCCTTGGCCGCGCGGCGAACCGCTCGCGCCGATCCCCGAGGTCCGTCCGATCAAGGAGCTTGCGTCATGAATCGCGTCTTCAACGTGATCTCTCTCGTCGTGCTCGCGGCGTTCGCGGTCGGACTCTACAAGGCCAAGATCGAAGCCAAGGACGACCGCGCGGAGATCGCCCGGCTCGAGGAGCAGCTTCAGCTCGAGCAGGAGAACATCCGTGTCCTGCGCAACGAGATCAGCTACCTCGAAAGCCCCGACCGTTTGGCCGAGATCGCCCGTGAGGAGCTGGGGCTGACGCTGGTCGACCCGCTGCGCGTGGTCACGCTCGAAGACGCGCCCTTGCTGATCGAAACCCCGCAAGCCGGCCGCCTCGATCGCGCGACGCGGTCTGCGGAGTACGAGGGGGAACAGGAGCGGTGACGAGTCGTGTGGGCCGCCCCAGCGATCTGCCTTCACCACCTTCGGGCCGCAGCCGCTTCTTCGTTGCAGCCGGAGCGTTCGCCATGGCGTTCGTCGCGCTTGGCGGCGCGAGCATCCACCTGGCGGTCAGCGGCCGGAACGCCGAGGCGTCCGTCGCCCGGCCTGCCGACGCGCCGCCCGCCGCCGGCGTGCGGGCGGACATCGTCGACCGCAACGGCGAGCTGCTCGCCTCGACCCTGACTTCGCACTCCCTGTTCGCCGATCCGACCCGTGTCTGGGATTCCGAAGCGACGGCGCGCGCTCTCGCCGAGGTGCTGCCCGACATCGACGTCGAGGAGCTGTCGGCGCGTCTCGCCGACGACGAGGACGGCCGCCGCCGCTTCGTCTGGATCAAGCGCGGGCTCTCGCCGCGCCAGCGTCAGGCCGTGTTCGACTTGGGACTGCCGGGCCTCGACTTCGAAGAAGAGCCGCGGCGGATTTACCCGCGCGGCCGGCTCGCCGCGCACGCGCTCGGTTGGACCAACATCGACGGGCTCGGCATGGCCGGCGCCGAGCGCGCCTTCGAAGAAGAGCTGAGCCGGGGCGACGGCCGGCCCGTGGCGCTGTCGATCGACTTGCGCGTGCAGTTCGCCCTCGACGCCGAGCTGCGCGCCGCGTCCGAGGAGTTCGACGCGAACGCCGCGGTCGGCCTCGTCACCGACGTGCGCACCGGCGAGATCCTCGCGCTCGCCTCGCTGCCCGACTTCGATCCCAATCACCCCGGCGACGCTGACGTGGAGTCGCGCCGCAATCGCGCCATGGGTTCGGTCTATGAGCTGGGCTCGATCTTCAAGACCTTCACGCTCGCCATGGCGCTCGACACAGACACCGCTCGCACAGACACGCTGCTGCCCACGACCGGCCCTCTCGAGGTGGAGGGCGAGCTGATCCACGACGCCGCGCCGGCGGGACGTGATCTGACCACGGCCGAAGCGTTCATCCGCTCCTCCAACGTCGGCATGGGCGCGCTTGCGCTGGCGGTTGGCGAGCAGACCCAGCGCGATTACCTCTGGCGCTTCGGCCTCATGGACCGCGCGCCGGTCGATTATCCCGAAAGCACCCGGCCGCTCGAACCGGAGACCTGGGACGAGGCGGCGCGCGCCACGGTCGGCTTCGGCCATGGCGTCGCGGTCAGTCCGGTGGCGTTCGCCGCCGCCTTCGGCGCTGCGGTGAACGGCGGGGAATATGTCCGCCCGACGCTTCGTCCCGTGGGCCCGCGCGGCGCCATCGCCGATCGCGTGGTTTCGGAAGAAACGAGCGCCGAGATCGCGCGGCTCTTGCGCGCCGCAGTGCTCTACGGCACCGGTCGGCGCGCCGACGCGCCGGGGCTCGGCGTGGGCGGCAAGACCGGCACAGCGGAAAAGGCGGTGGACGGAGTTTATGACACTGACCGGGTGGTCTCCTCGTTCGCTGCGGTCTTCCCCTATGACGACCCGCACTACGCGATCCTGATTGTTCTAGACGAACCTCAAGGCACGGAAGAAACCCGCGGTCACGCGGGCGGAGGCTACACCGCCGCGCCAATCGCCGGCGCCGTCGCGTCGCGCATTGCGCCGTTCCTGGGCGTCGCCCAGGCCAGCGAGCTTGAAGCCCACGACGCGTCGCTCGACCGCTACGCGCGGGAGGCGGCGGTTCAATGAAATCCGCGAACCTCACATTGGGCGCGCTGATCGACGGCCTCGAAGGCCTCACCCTCTCGGATCCGGGGGCGGCTGGGCTTGAGATCGCCGGGCTCGCCTCGGACAGCCGCGAGGTGAAGCCGGGCTTTCTCTTCGCCGCGCTCAAGGGCGTCGCCGCTGACGGGCGCGACTTCGTTCCACAGGCGATCGAGAAGGGCGCCGTCGCGATCCTGACCCATGCCGACGGTGCAGCGTTCGACATCCCGACGATCCGCGCCGAAGCGCCGCGGCGCGCCCTGGCGTTGATGACGGCGCGGGTGTTTCCGCGTCAGCCTGAGACCGCAGTCGCCGTCACCGGCACCAACGGCAAAAGCTCAACGGTCGATTTTCTGCGCCAGATCTGGGCCGCCGACGGTCGCGCCTCGGCCAGCGTCGGCACGTTGGGGGTGGCGACGAGCGCAGGGCTTCGCCCGCTCGGTCATACGACGCCTGACCCGATCGCCGTGCACGAAGCGCTCGACCGGCTGGCGGGCGAGGGCGTCACCCACGTCGCGCTCGAAGCCTCGAGCCACGGTCTCGCGCAGCACCGCCTCGATGGCATGTCGCTCACGGCCGTCGGCTTCACCAATCTGACTCAGGACCATCTCGACTATCACCCCGACTTCGACGACTACTTCGCCGCCAAGCTGCGCCTCTTCGAAGAGCTTTGCCCGGCCGGCGCGCCGGCGGTGATCAACCCTGACGGCGAGTGGGGCGCGCGTGCGGTCGCCGCGGCGCGCGGCGCGGGCCTCGATACGCGCACCTTCGGCTGGTCGGGCGAGAACTTGCGTCTTCTGGAGATTACGCCGCGCGCCGCCGAGCAGCTCTTGCTGATCGTGTGGGACGGCAAGGAGCGGAAGATCCTTCTGCCGCTCGCCGGCGAGTTCCAGGCATTGAACGCGCTCGGCGCCTGCCTGCTCGCCATCGCGACGGGCGTCGCGCCGGAGGCGGCGTTTGGCGCGCTTGCGCATCTGACCGGCGTGCGCGGCCGGCTCGAGCGTGTCGCCGAAACGGCCGAGGGCGCGCCGGTGTTCGTCGACTACGCCCATACGCCGGACGGGCTGGACAAGGCGCTGCGCGCGCTGCGGCCGCATACCCAAGGCAAGCTGATGGTGGTCTTCGGTTGCGGCGGCGACCGCGATCCGGTCAAGCGTCCGCTGATGGGCGCGATCGCCGAGAAGCTCGCCGACGCTGCGATCGTCACCGACGACAACCCGCGCTCCGAGGCGCCCGACGCGATCCGCGCCGCGATCCTCAATGACTGCCCGAGCGCGCGCGAGATCGGCGATCGCGCAGAGGCCATCGCCGCGGCGGTTGAGATGTTGCGCGCGGGCGACGCTTTGGTGATAGCTGGCAAAGGTCACGAAACGGGCCAGATCATCGGGGATCGGGTCATCCCGTTCGACGACGCCGAAAAAGCCCGCCGCGCCTGCGGCGTGCCCGCCTGAAGCCAGGCGGCGGCGATCCGGGTTCTATTGAGTTCAGTCATGACAAGAGGGATGGGCAGATGACGGCGCGGGATGCGGCGGGGGCCGATACGGAAGCGCTCTGGACCTCGGCGGAGGCGGCCGCGGCGACCGGCGCGCGCGTGTTCGGCCGCTGGACCGCAACCGGCGTGTCGATCGACACCCGCACGCTCGCGCCGGGCGATCTTTTCGTGGCGCTCACTGACAGTCGCGACGGTCACGACTTCGTCCCCGCCGCGCGCGAGGCGGGCGCGGCCGCGGCGCTCGTGTCGAAGGACGTGGACGAAGGTCCCTCGCTGATCGTTCCCGATACGCTCGAAGCGCTGCGCCAGCTCGCCGTTGCGGCGCGCACCCGCTCGGCGGCGATCCGCACGGCGGTCACCGGCTCGGTGGGCAAGACCTCGGTCAAGGAGGCGCTCGCGCATGTGTTCCGCCGCGCCGGCCGCGCCCACGCTTCGGAGAAGTCCTACAACAACCACTGGGGCGCGCCGCTCAGTCTCGCGCGCATGCCGCGGCAGACCGAGCGCGCGGTGTTCGAGCTGGGAATGAACCACGCCGGTGAGATCGCCGCGCTCGCCCCGATCATCAATCCGGACATCGCGATCATCACCAAGATCGCGCCGGCGCACCTTGAAGGCCTCGGTTCGATGGAGGCGATCGCCGACGCCAAGGGCGAGATCTTCCAAGGTCTCGTCGAAGGCGGCGCGGCGGTCATTCCGGGCGATGACGACTTCGCCGCGCGCCTCGCCGAGCACGCCGGCGCGTCCGGGGCGGGTTGGCTGGTCCGTTTCGGCACCGGCGCACAGGACGAGGCGCGTCTCGCCGCCTTCGAGACCGACGTCTCGGGTGGGCGCGGGACGGCCGAGATCTTCGGCAACCGGCTGAAGTTCACGGTGCAGGGCGCCGGCGCGCACTGGGGGATGAACGCCTGCGCCGTGCTCGCGGCGGCTTATCTGTCGGACGTACCCCTGGAGCTGGCGGTCGAGGCGCTCGCCGAGGCCGGCGTGCCCGCGGGCCGGGGCGAGCGGACGACGATCTGGCGTCAGAGCGGCGCCTTCACGCTGATCGACGACAGCTACAACGCGAATCCCGCCTCGATGAAGGCGGCGATCGAAGCCCTCGGCGCGACTGCGACGGAGCAGGGCGGGCGGCGGATCGCGGCGCTCGGCGAGATGCGCGAGCTGGGCCCGACCAGCGCCGATCTCCACAAGGGTCTTGCTCCT
>JASFUX010000080.1:0-13028 GCA_050050115.1 Maricaulaceae bacterium
AGGACGAGGTGGATGATGTTCTCGGTCAGGTCGTGCTCGCCGGACGAAATCCAGATCTTCTGGCCGGTGATCTTGTAGGTTCCGTCGCCCTGGGGAACGGCCTTGGTCTTCAGCATGCCGAGGTCGGTGCCGCAGTGAGGCTCGGTCAGGTTCATCGTGCCGCCCCACTTGCCCGCGAGCATGTTGGGCAGATAGGTGCGCTTCTGCTCGTCCGAGCCGCCGACCTCAAGCGCGGTCGCCGCACCGATCGTCAGTCCAGGGTACATGCCGAACGCCATGCAGGCGCTCGAAACCATCTCGTTGAGGCCGAGCTTCAAGACATTCGGCAGGCCCTGGCCGCCATATTCAGGATCCGACGCGATGCCGGTGAAGCCAGCCTCGGTGAACTTCGCATAAACGTCCTTGTATCCCGGCGGCGTCGTCACGGAGCCGTCGTCGGAGCGCTTGCAGCCGTTCAAGTCGCCGCCGCGATTAAGCGGATGGATCTCGGACTCGGCGAACTTGGCGGCCTCGCCGAGGATCGCGTCGCGGATGTCCTTGGGCGCTTCGGAGAAAGCCGGCAGATTCGAATACCGGTCCACGTCGAGCACTTCGTCGAGCACGAAGGTCATGTCGCGCAGCGGCGCCTTGTAGATGGTCATGTCCGAAGTTCCCTGTTCTCTCAGCCCACAATTCAGAAGAAGCGCCGACGCCGCGGTTCAACGCCCGCCGACAATTAGTCCTCCGCAGCCACGGCGGCCGCACCGTCTCCATTGATGAATGACCGCGCCAGAGCCTCGAAGGCGGCGGCGCGGGATTTGAGGTCCTCGCTCGGCTCGCGATCGGCGAGGCGCGCTTCAAGCCATTCGCAGCCGTGCTCCAGATCTTCGATCGCATGCTCGATGTCGGCGCGCTGGCGACGCAGGTCGGCGAGCCGGCAATGCAGCTTGTCGCGCATCTGCGCCAGGGCGCCGCGCTCGTTCGGATCCATCTCGTGCAGATCGAGCATCTCGCCGATCTCGTCGAGCGAGAAGCCGACGCGCTTGCCGCGCAGGATCAGCGCCAGCCGGGCGCGGTCGTTGGCCGAATAGACCCGGCCGCGGCCGTCCCGCGCCGGGCGCAGCAGTCCCTTCGTCTCGTAAAACCGCAAAGTCCGCGGCGTGACGTCGAACTCCGCGCACAGCTCGCGGATCGAAAAGGTCAGCCGGGAGGGGACGGGCTGGAGCGACATGCGGGCTCACTATATGACGTTTACGTCAACGTCAATAAAAATCGCGCGCCAGGCGAACCTGTGAGCAAAGCGTGCATGCGGTATTCCATGCTTAAGCGGCTGTTAACCGCATCCCCAGAAACGTCGTTTGACGCGCCTGTATTTTGGGGACATCGCGCACAGATCGCTGCGATTCAGTTAGGTCTGTCGCTCGGGCGATTCCCCCGAATCGGGTCGTATTCGGGCGTGACCGAGGAGCGGTAAAGATGGCGGCGGAAAGCTCTTGGAGCTTAAGAGGCGTTGATCCGCGCGCGCGGGAAATTGCGCGCGCGGCGGCCAAGCGCGAGGGCATCACCATCGGCGAGTGGCTCAACCGCCAGCTCCTCGAAGACGGTGAAGCGAGCGCCGACAACGACCCCGCCGGCGCCTATGACGACCCCGAAGCCCTCCAACATCTGCTCGACCGTCTGTCGCGCCGGATCGAGGCGGCCGAGCACCGCTCGACGCTGGCGATCACCGGCATCGATCAATCCGTCCTCGGCGTAATCTCGCGCCTGCAAAGCGCTGAAGAGCTGCAGAGCGAGCTCTCCCAGCGCTACAACACCGCGCTCAACGAGCTGCGTCAGACCCAGACAGCGCTGCAGAACCGGATCGCCAAGCTCGAGCGCGAAGGCGGCGACCTCGGCGGCCTCGAAGCGTTGAAATCGCTTGAAGAGGCGCTCGCGAAGCTCGCCAACCAGGTCTACGACTCCGAGACGGACACCCGCTCTCGCCTCGATGCTCTGCGCTCGGACATTGAGCGCGCCTCGAAGCGCTCGGGCGACCGGATCGACACCGTCTCGCGCGCCCTCGACGAGCGGCTCGCCGACGTCGAGCGCAAGGTCGACACCGACCTCGACGGCGTCACCGACACGGTCGCGCGCGAGGTCGAGGCCGCCGCGCGCAAGCTCGGCCGCGACTTCCACGCTGCGAGCGCGAAAGTCGACCAGGTCGACAAGGATCTGCAGTCGGTGCGCGAGGACATGGACCGCGCGCGCGGCGACATCGAGGCGATGGTCGCCGACCGCGCCGAAGCGGGCCGCGAGCAGATCGAAAGCCTCGAAAGCGCCATCGGCGACGTCAACGCCCGCCTCGGCTCGGCCGAACGGGTCACCGACCGCGCGATCAAAGCGCTTGAGCAGTCCTTCTCCGAACTCGACGCCCGGATGAAGTCCGCCGAAGACCGCCTCGACACCCTCGACGAGGCGAACGGAGGCGAGGACCTGTCAGAGCAGCTCGAGGCGCGCTTCTCCGACCTCTCGCGCGAGCTGGCCGACAGCGTGTCGACCACGCGCGCCGAACTCGCCGCCAAGATGGCCGAGATCGCCCGCGATCAGGACGCCTCGACGCTGGCGAGCCGGCTTGAGGACATGGGCCAACAGATCGACGACGCCGAGCGCCGCCAGCGCGGCACGCTCGAGCGCATCTCCGGCGAGGTCGCCAAGCTCGCCGGCGCGGTCGAGGCGCGCGTGCGCAAGGGCGAAACCGCGCTCGGCGAACGCTTGGAGTCCGTCCAAGACGCCGCCGACGCCGCGAGCAAGAAGAGCGCGGCGAGCGAAGCGAAAACGGCCAAGCTGTCCGACGAGATCGCCGACCTGCAGGCGCGCATCTCCGACGCCGAAGCCGCCTCGGCGGCGGCGGTCGACGAGGTCTCGCGCCGCGTCGACGCGATCGGAGACGCGCCGGCCGCAGGCGTCAGCGACGAAGCGCTCGCCGCGCGGATCGCCGAAAGCGAGCAGCGCACCCGCGAGATGGTCGATGGCGCGCTCGCCGACATGGGCCGCCGGGTCGACTCCGCGGACGAGAAGGCCGCTTCGCACGTCAGCCCCGTGCAATCCGCCCTCGAAGCCTTGCGCGAGCGGCTCGACACGCTCGAAGCGGGCGGCTCTATAGCCCCGCTTCCCAGCTTTGAAGAGCCCGCGCCCGACGTCGAGCTGATCGACGACGCCGAAACGCCGGCTGAAACGCCCGCCGAACCTTTCGCGGAGTCGTTCGCGGATACGTTCGAGGAACCTGCTCAGGCCGCGCCGGACGATCTGCGCGCCGACGACGAGAGCTTCGAGATCGAGCTCGACCTCGGCGACGACATAGAGTTCGAACCGTCTACGGATGAGGCCGCCGCGCCGGAAACGGACGACACGATCGAAACGACGAGCGACGAAGCCCCGGCCTTCGACGAGCCGGACTTCGAAGCCCCCGACCTTGAGTCGTTCAGCGAAGAGACGACGACGGAATCCTTTGACGTCGAGTTCGCCGAGGGCGGCGACGAGACGAGCGAGGACGGCTTCGACGGCGGCTCCTTCAGCTTCTCGGACGACGAGCTTGAAGGCGACGGCGACGAGGACGACAGCTTCGATCTGGTGTTCGGCGGCGAAGAGCGCACCGGAAAAAGCGCCAAGGACAAGGACGACACGGACGATTTCCTGCGCGTGGCGCGCGATGCGGCCCGCGACCCCGGCAAGGCCGAGGCCGACGCCGATCCGGGCTTTGGCCCCGTCGCCAACGCCCCGGCGGGTAAATCCAAAAAAGGCCGCTCGCTGCTCGCCGCAGCGGGCGGGCTCGCCGTGCTTGCGGTCGGCGCGGCCGGCTACATCGCTCTGCGCGACGCCGCTTCGACGACCGGAACTGGCGAACAGGACGCCAATCCGCTCGACGACGTCTTCGGCGGCGCTGAAGCGCCGTCAGGCTTTGCGACCATCGAGCCGGGACCAATCTCCGCAACCGCATCGCCGTTCGGGGAAGGCGCGATCCCAGTCGACCTCGACGCCGCCACGGGGCCGGACTTCTCGCTCTTCGCCGAAGGCGGCGCGCTGTTCGCCCCGATCGAGCCCGAAACGCCGGTCGACCCGGCAGAGATGACGGCGCTGATCGACCGCGCCATCGCCTATGCGCCGGACGCGCCCGCCGCACCTCCGGTCGCGCCCGAGCCCGAGACGACGACCGCCGCACCGGCGCCGACCCCGGCCGAAGAGCCGGCGACCGACGTCGCATCGCTCGGCGAACCTGCGCCGGCCGTCGAAGAACCAATCCTCCCCGCGACACCGCCGGCTTCCGAAGCGCCTGCCGAAGAAGCCGCCGTGACGCCCGCCCCGTCCGAGACCGAGCCCGAAGCCGCGACTGAGACCGCCGCGCCCTCGCCCGCTCCGACGCCAGCGAACGCGATCACGCTCGAGGCTGCGGCCGAGGCCGGCGATCCGATCGCTCAGTTCGAATACGGCGGCGCACTGCTCGATCAGGGCGACCTGACCCAAGGCGTGCGACTGATGCGCCAGGCCGCTGAGAACGGCCTGCCGGCTGCGCAGTACCGTCTCGCCAAGCTCTACGAAACCGGGCGCGGCGTTGATCTCGACCTCGCCGAAGCGCGCCGCTGGACCGAGCGCGCGGCCAACGCCGGCCACCGCCGGGCGATGCACAACCTCGGCATCTTCTACGCCGAAGGCCGCGGCGCGCCGCAGGACTTCAACGAAGCCGGCCGCTGGTTCGAGGAAGCCGCCCTCTTCGGCTCGACCGACTCTCAGTTCAACCTCGCGGTCCTCTATGAGCAGGGCCTCGGGGTGCAGCTCTCCCCGCCCGACGCCTACGCTTGGTTCTCCATCGCCGCCCGCGCCGGAGACGAAGGCGCCGCCGATCGCGCGACCGCCGTCGCCGAACGGCTGACGCCGCAGGCCCGCGAGCGCGCCGACGAGGCGGTGCGCCGCTTCTCGCCGCGTCCGCTCGACGAAGAGGTCAACGGGATCTTCCGCAACACGCCCTGGAGCACCGCCGGGGTCGACCAGCGCACCTCCATCGCCCGCGCCCAGGCGGCCCTTTCAGCGCTCGGCTACGAGCCCGGGCCCGCGGACGGCGTCATGGGGCAGGTGACCCGTTCAGCCGTCCAGAGCTATCAGGCTTCCGCCGGCCTCGAGCCCACTGGGGACATCGACGCGGCCTTGGTGGAAAAACTGGAAGCGGACGTCGCCGGACTCTAGTAGACCACCGCGATCATGCAGATCTTCCTGCCGATCGCAGACATCTCGGTCAATCTGATCTGGCTGTTGGGCCTCGGCGCAGCCGTGGGCTTTCTCTCCGGCATGTTCGGCGTGGGCGGCGGTTTTCTGATGACGCCGATGCTGATCTTCACCGGCATTCCGCCCGCCGTCGCGGTCTCGACCGAAGCCAATCAGATCACCGCATCCTCGACCTCGGGCGCGATCGCGCATTGGCGGCGGCAGGGCGTCGATCTGCGCATGGGGCTGCTGCTCGTCGCCGGCGGCGCCGTCGGCTCGGTCCTCGGGGTCGCCATCTTCTCAGCGCTGCGCGAGAGCGGGCAGATCGACGTGTTCATCGCCCTCGCCTACGTCTCATTCCTGTCGATCATCGGCGGGCTGATGCTGGCCGAGAGCGTGCGCGCGCTGCGCCGCGACCCCGACGCGCCGGCGTCCACGCGGCCGCGCGGCCAGCGCTTCGCCTTTTTGCGCGCGCTGCCCTGGCAGATGCACTTTCCTACCTCGGGCCTGCAGATCTCGATCATCCCGCCGATCGCGCTCGGCGTGCTCGTCGGCATGCTCGCCGCGCTCATGGGCGTGGGCGGCGGCTTCATCATGGTTCCGGCGATGATCTATCTGCTGCGCATGCCGACCAACGTCGTCGTCGGCACCTCGCTCTTCCAGATCGTGTTCGTCACTGCGATCACCACCTTCCTCCAGGCGGTCGAGAACCAGACCGTGGACGTCGTGCTCGCCGCCTGTCTGATCGTCGGCGGCGTCATCGGCGCCCAGGTCGGCGCCCGGGTCGGGGCGCGCTTTCGCGCCGAGCAGCTGCGCGCGGGCCTCGCGCTCATGGTGCTCGTGGTGGGTCTTAAGCTCGCTTACGACCTGATCGTCACGCCGGGCGAGATGTTCGCCCTGATGCCGGCGCTATGATCCGCGCCGCGCTCCTCCTTCTCGCAACGCTGGCGACGTCAGCCGCGTCTTCAGTCGGGGCGACGGCGCAGGAGCCGCGCCCGCCGAACGTCGCTGCGGCGCTGACCGACGAGCAGGTGCTGATCACCTCGCGCTTCACCGGGGCGCGCATCGACGTCTTCGGCGTGGTCAGCGATCTGCGCGAGACCGACGACATCCTCGTGATCGTGCTCGGACCGCGCGAGCCGGTGCGGATCGTGCGCAAGGAGCGGCGCGCCGGCGTCTGGGTGAACGGCGCGCCGCAGCGCTTCGAGCGCGTGCCCGGCTATCACGCCGCGGCGAGCACGCGGCCGCTTGCCGAGATCGAGGGCGCGGACGCGATCATGAACGGCGAGATGAGCGTCACCTTCCCCTCGCCCGACGACCCTTCGCCCGATGACGAGACCGTCGCGTCCGACGATCTTGACGCCTACCGCGCCGCGCTCGTCCGGATCCGCACCCGCGAGGGCGTCTACCGCAACATGCCGAGCGGCGTCGACCGGTTCGACGGCGGCCTCTTCCGCGCGCGCGTCCTGCTCCCGCCCGGATCGCCGACCGGGGTCTATCGCGCCGAAGTCTTCGTCTTCCGCGACGGCCAGGTGACCTCGGCGCGCGCCTCGGAGCTCGAGGTGATCAAGATCGGCATAGAGCGGTTCATCACCGAAGCCGCGATCGAGCACCCGATGCTCTACGGCGTCGGCTGCGTGCTCCTCGCCGGCGTGTCGGGCTGGCTCGCGGGCGCGATGTTCAGGCGGCGATAGAAGAGCGACTAGAGCAAATCCACGTTTCCGGACGGAAAACCGGATTCCACTTTTCCTGGAAAAGCTCTAGGCGTCCGGAACGAGGTGACCCCAAGCCACCGACCAGACCTGCTCGGCGCCGAGCACGTGCGCGTGCGGCGGGCGGTCGGGGAAGGCCGGCGCGAACGCCGGGTCGCACACGTTGAGGCCGCCGGTGAAAGCCCCGAAGGCGGGCAGCACCATCCGCTCGCCGTCCGAGGCGAAGCAGCGCCGGCGCACGCTGCGTCCGCGGCCGCGCACCCGCGCGCACGGATGAAGGTGCCCCGACACCTCTCCCGCCGCGCCGGTCGGCTCGTGCCGGAAGACCAAGCCGGACACCGCCAGCTCCTCCACCGCGCGTCCGCCGAGCGCCGGCGGCGGCGCCGGATCGTGGTTGCCGGCGATCCAGACCCAGTCGTCGACGCGCGCGACAAGCCCGGCGAGCGCGTAAAGGTCGCCCTCGCTCATCCGCATGCCGGCGTCGACGTCGTGAAAGCCATCCCCGAGCGAGATCAGCCGATCGGGCGCATAGGCGGTCGCAAGCGCGGCGAGGCGCGCGATCGTCGCGCGCGTATCGTAGGGCGGCAGCGCGACGCCGCGGGCGGCGTAGGCCGAGCCTTTCTCGAAGTGCAGATCGGAGACGACGAGCGTGCGGCTCGCCTCCAGCCACAGCGCGCCGGCGGCGTCGAGCCGGACCGGTACGCCCGCCAGCTCGGTCTCGAGCCCGCCGCCAGAGGCCGCTGATGCGTTCGAGCCGACGAAATCAGCGGTTTCAGAAAGGGCGGCGGTTGCGGAAGCCATGACGGGGAGCGTTCGCCCGTTCCCGGCGAGGGTCAATGCGTTTTCCAGAAGCTGACAGCGATCGAGCGCGCTCCGTCGGCGCCGTCGCAGTGGCCGGGTGAACATTTCGTAACGCCCGTTCACCCCTTTGATTGCCTACGATCAGGGCCTGGGGACCCGCGCACGACCCGCGCCGGGCGTTCTGTCGAGCGGGAGGCTCTAATCATATGCTGTTGAAATCGAAGTTGCGCGCCGCGGCCGCCGGCGCGGAACCAGGCTCCGCGCCATTCCGCAAGTTTGCGGCGCTTTGCGCCGCGGGCGCGGCTGTGCTCGCTCTGGGGCTCGGCGCCTGCTCGACCATGGGGGGCATGGGCGGCGGCTCGGCCCAGCCGGACGTCTCCTCGATCGAGCCGGGCGACCCGGTAGCGCTGGGTTTCGATCCGGACGCGATCGCCGAGGCGCGCGCGAGCCTTCAACAGTCGATCGACGACGGCAAGATTTCTGGCGGCATCTTGGTCGCGGGCCGAAACGGCCAGGCGGCGATCGTCGAGATGCTCGGAACCCAGGGGCCCGACGACGACCGGCCGATGGACGAGCACACGCTGTTCCGGGTCTATTCGATGAGCAAGCTCATCGTCTCGGTCGCGCTGATGGACATGGTCGAGGACGGTCTCGTCGACATCGACGATCCGGTCTCTGACTATCTGCCCGAGCACGCGAACCTGACGGTCATCACCGAAGACGGCGGAACGCGGCCGGCGGAGACGGTGATGACCATCCGCCATCTGCTCACCCACACCTCGGGCCTGATCTACAACTTCATCCAGCCCGACACGGCGCTCGGCGAGATCTACCTTGAAGCAGGCACAACGCGCCGGGACATCCCCACCCGGGAGTTCGCCGCCCTGCTCGCCTCGCTGCCGTTGGCGAACGATCCTGGCGCGGGCTTCAACTACTCGCACTCGACCGACGTGCTCGGCGCGCTGATGGAGGTCGTCGAGGGCAAGGACCTGCAGTCGATCCTCGACGCACGGGTCCTCGATCCGCTCGGCATGGACGAGACCTCGTTCTTCGTCGCCCCCGAGAACGCCGATCTCGTCGCGCAGCCGATCTACGGCGACATGCATGATCCGCTGATCGTCGAGCCGTTCCAGTCGGGCGGCGGCGGACTGATGTCCTCGACCGAGGACTACCTGCGCTTCACCCTCATGCTCGCCGGCAGCGGCGAATATCGCGGCGCGCGCGTCCTCGAGCCCGAGACGCTCGAGGCGATGTACGAGGATCAGCTGGTCGAAGGCGTCTCGCGCGACAACTTCTTCTACCGCCAGGCCGGCGGCTGGGGGCTGGGCTTCGCGCTGCAGCCGATCTCGTTCGGCGATCCGAACTCGCCCACGACCAAAGGCTGGCAGGGCGTCGGCGGCACGGTGACCTGGGTCGATCCGGCGAGCGACATCTTCGCCCTCTATATGATCCAGGCGCGCGGCGCGCCCGGCGGCACCGGCTTCAACGTCCGCGGCGCCGTCTACGACGCCTACGTCGGCGACGAGGAATAGCGCACGGCTCTCACCGGCGCAGCACGCGTTCGCCCAACACCGCCGCGGCGATCCCGGCGGTGTTGGCGAGCGCGTCGGCAACCTCGGGACTGCGGCCGGCCGAGCCGAGTCCTTGGAAGATCTCCAACGCGACGCCGAGCGCGAAGAGCCCGGCCGCGACGCCCCAGCGGTTGGAGAAGGCCGCAAGGCCCGTTCCCGCGGCGACGGCGTATGCGATGAAATGACCGGCCTTGTCGCCCCAATCGACGCCGACGTCAGGCAAAGACGGCGGAGAGATCAGCGAGGCGACGACGATCACCACGACCTCGGCCGCGAAGAGCAGCTTGAGGGCGAGGACGATCCTGGTGCGCAAAGTCATCCCTACACGGTAAAAATTCCTGTTGTATCGAACTAGCTGAACCGCAAGGCGGCTCCCCGGCCGAGCATCGCGAGAGCCGGGGTCCAGGAGGTCTCGACGCAACAGCTCATGACGTCGTCATCGAACGGCGGCGTCAAGGCCTCCTGGATCCCGGATCGCCGCTGCGCGTCGTCCGGGAAGCCGGTTTATGCAATGGCGATTTCTACGGCTCGGAACGCGCCCTAAAGACCCCGCCAGAGCCGGCCGGTCGGGCACTCCAGGTTGGGCTCGGGGCGGCAGTTGTGGAAAGTGAACAGCACCGTCACCGCGCGACCGACGAGGTACTCCGTCGGAACCGGACCGAGGCTCGGGGCTCGACTGTCGGCCGACCGGTCTCGATTGTCGCCCATCACGAAGATGTGCCCCGGCGGGACCAGATAGGGTCCGCGGTCGTCATAAGACCCCTGATCGGACTCCTCGTAGATCGCGTGGGTGACGCCGCCCGGCAGCGTTTCATCGTAGCGGTCGACCGTGGTCACGACGCCTTCATGGGTGCGGTAGGAAAGCCGCTCGCGGAAATCGCGCGGCACCAGCTCGTTGTTGACGTAGAGCCGGCCGTCGCGGGTCTCGATCACGTCGCCGGGCAGGCCGATCACGCGCTTGATCAGATGCTCGCGCCGCGAGGGATTGCGAAAGACGACGACATGACCGCGCTTGGGCATCCGGCCGAGGATCCGCCCGTCGCCTTCAGGCAGATAGCCGCCAAGCCCGAACTGCAGCGAATGCCGGCTCCAGCCGTAGGCGAAGTTCAGCACGATCACCCGGTCCTCGACCTCGAGCGTGGGAACCATCGAGCCGGAGGGAATGTAGAAGGTGCGAAAGAAAACCGTGGTGATGAGGTAGAACACCACCGCCGCGCCCAGGATGAAGCGCACGAACTCGACCGCCTCATGGCGGAACTTCGCTTTGGCGTCGTCCGCGGCCTGCTCGCTCGCGTGGCTGTTGTCGGTCATGTCTCACCTGCGATTGCGGCGGCCCCGGCCGTTACAGCGTCTTAGCGGCGTCCGTCCCCAAACGAAAGGACGCCGGCGCAGCGAGCGCCAAGGCGGCCTCATTCCGGGGATTTAAGCAACAGCTAAGCCAATTCGGCGTCCGGATCGGCTTCGGCGTCGTCCTCGCGGGAGAACCAGGCGATCCGGGAGGCGTCGAGCTCGTAGCGGGCCCGCCCCTTGCGCACCAGGTAGTTGAGGTGCGCCAGGGTCTCGCCCGTGGCCATCATGTGATCGTGCCCCTTGAGCTTGCGCCCGAACAGCTTGGGCAAGAGGTCGACCACCCGGCGCGGCGCGTCGAGCGCCTCCATCACCCGCTCGAGCCGCTTGTGATGGCCCTCGATCAGGGAGTCGAGGCGCGCATGCAGGCCGTGGAACGGCGTATTGTGGCTCGGCAAGACCAGGACCTCGTCCGGGATCGCCGCCATCAGCCGCCAGCAGGACAAGAGCCAGTCGTTCAAGGGGTCGGCCGCCGGCTCGGTCGGCCAGACCGACACGTTCGAGGAGATCTTCGGCAACACCTGGTCGCCGGAGATGAACAGCTTCATCTCGGGCTGCCACAGACAGACGTGCTCGGGGCTGTGGCCTGCGCCGGTGATCACCCGCCAGACGCGGTCGCCGATGGCGATGTCGTCGCGGTCCTCGATCCGCGTATAGGCTTGAGGCATCGGCCGGACGCCCTTGCCGAAGCCGCCGTAGCGCTCCTTGTAGTCGTCGATCCACTTGTCCTCCCACCCCGCCGCGACGAGGAAGTCGACCGCCTCCTGCGGCGCGGGCGGCTCGTCGGCGATCAGCATGCGCGCGGAGAGATATTCCAGCCGCGACATCCACAGCGGCGCGTCGTAACGGCGGCAGAGCCAGCCGGCCTGACCGATGTGGTCTGGGTGCATGTGGGTGCAGATCACCCGGACCACCGGCGCGCCGCCCAGCTCGCGATCGAGCATCTTGGCGAGCAGCGCGCGCGTGTGCTCGTCGCCGAGGCCGGTGTCGACGACGGTCCAACCCGCGTCGTCCTTCAGGAAATAGATGTTGATGTGATCGAGCTCGAACGGCAGCGGCAGGCGCGCCCAGATCACCACCTCGGCGATCTTCAGGCAGCGACCCGGCTTGGGCGCGTCGAACGGAAAGCGCAGCGGCGGCGCGGCTGTGGCGGCGTCTGACATGCGGCCTGCAACTCTTCACAAGTGAGACGTTGAGCTCACGGGGTTGACGAAATGAACGGCCGACGATGGCGAGGGTCATAAGCACCACGCGGACGCGGGCCGGTCAATCGCACGCGCGGCCCTGCGAGCGAACCGGGCCCTTGAAATCTGTTGGGATAACTGTTGCGCGGCCAAGTGAACGAGGCGTCTGCGCCGACCGCTCAAGCGGGTTTGGCCGAGCCCCAATAGTGGTAGGCGCCGAAGCGCATCAAGGTGGTCATGATCGGCGCGCCCGAGGGCAGGCCTTCCTCATGACTCACCACGAAGCCGGCGTTGAACAGGGTCTGCGCCGGATTGCGCGTCAGGTGACAGCCGTCGGCGAGCGGCTTCCAGATCGGCTCGATCCGCTCTTGAAAGCGCGCCGCGCGCGGATCGCAGTCCCGGCCGTGCTCGACGAAGAGCAGCTTGCCGCCCGGCTTGATCACGCGGCGCATCTGCCCGGCCGCAGCATCGACGTCGGGGATGGTGCACATCGTGTAGGTGACGACGACGGTGTCGACCGAGGCGTCTTCGAGCGGAATCTCCTCGCCCGGCAGATCGAGGAACTCCATGGACTTCAAGGGATGGGCTTCGAGCCGCTTCTTGGCGAGCTTGCGCATGTGCGGATCGGGCTCGAGCGCGAACAGATGCTCGACCTTGGACGGATCGTAGAACGGCAGATTGGTTCCAGACCCGAAGCCGACTTCGAGCACTCGACCCTCCGCCGCCGGAACGACTTTCGCGCGCTGCTTGGAGATCATCGGCGCGCCGCAGATGAGATTGATCATCCGCGGTGAGATGTGGCGATGATAGAAGGAGGTCATTGGGATGTTCTCCAGCCCCTCGTACGATCCCCTCTAGGGCTCCTACCCCAGCATCTCTTCGGGCACGTCGAACAGCGCGTCCGCACCCACCGTCACCGCGTCGATCCGCCCCGGGATCGTCGACAGCACCGTCTCGGCGTAAAAGCGCGCCAGATCGACCTTCGATTGGGCGTACTCGTCCTCGGCGTTCTCCTTGAGCATGCGCTGGCCCGCCACCGCGCCGACGCCGAGGTAGTAGCCGCCGATCACGTCGCCGGCGAGCATCGTGTAGGCGGTCGCGCCCGCCAGCCTGTCGGCCAGCGGCGTCTGCGCGTCGATCATGAACGCCGTCGCTTTCTCGAGGGCCTTGATCGCGGCGTCGAGGCGCTCGCCGATCGG
>JASFUX010000081.1:0-12986 GCA_050050115.1 Maricaulaceae bacterium
CTGCTTCTCGGCCAGCGTCTTGAGCGCGGTCGTATAGCCGGCGAGCACATCGGGCTGAAACGCATTGAGCGCTTCGACGGTCTCGGTGATCGGCCGATTGATCTCAAACAGCTTGGCCTTGAGCATCAACCTCCCCGGACCGTTCGCCGAAGAGCTCATCATCGTCACGCCGGCGTAGTGACCGTCGGTCGCGCCGTAGAAGGCCATCTTCATTCGCCGCAGGCCGCGCCGGCGGCCCATCCGGCCGCGCATGCGGCGGCCGCGTTGGAGAAAGGCGATCGCCAGACCGCGCATCCAGTCACGCGGAGAATAGATGAAATAGCCGACCTCGCCCGACGTCCCCGAAGTGTGGATCACGCGATACTTGTCGAGATATCTCTCGTTGGGGTCGTGCGATTGCGCCAGAAAGTCGGAGATCTTTTGCTTGGAGATCGCCGGGTCGGTGACGATCCGATCGAAATTCTCCATCAGGATCGATTTGGTCAGGATCGGGAAATCCTCTGGAACGCAGCTTTCGAGATCGATGCCGCGCTCTTTGATAATTTCGGCGTAGTAGGCCGAATGCTCATTGGCGTGGCGCACGAGCCGGCGAAACCGCTCCAGCCTCGCCGCTTCGAACTCTGCAGAGGTCATTTTGGCGCTGCGGCGCAGCTCGATGAACTTGCCGACGAGCGTCAGCATCGGTCCAAGCATTGCGATCCTCCCCGTCGCGCAGCCCCGTTCGGGATCGTGTCGACATCGCCTCCTTAGCTCCGTTCGCCGTTCACCGCCACGCGCTCGATCGCCGCGCCGGAAACCAACCCGGCCTCACTGGCGCCGGCCAAGCGCGCTTCTTGTCTCGGTCGCGCATCGCAGACTTTTCGCTCGGGCTCGTGAGACCCGGCAAGCGCGGCGTTCGACGCACTGCTCGACGGCCTGGTCAGCCTGAGAGGCGGCAGGGCGGAGGCCTAGACCTCCGTCTTGTTCTCCCGGGTTCACCAACCCGAGAGCGCACGATAGGCTCCCCGGCGCCAAACAGCCCGGGGAGTCCGCACATGAAAACTCGCGCCGCCATCGCCGTTGAAGCCGGCAAGCCGCTCGTCGTTGAGGAAGTCGACCTTGAAGGTCCGAAGGCCGGCGAGGTGCTGGTCGAGCTGATGGCGACGGGCATCTGCCACACCGACGAGTTCACGCTGTCGGGCGCCGATCCCGAAGGGGCCTTCCCCGCCATCTTGGGTCACGAGGGCGCCGGGGTCGTGCGCGAGGTCGGCCCGGGCGTCAGCTCGGTCGAGGTCGGCGATCACGTGATCCCGCTCTACATTCCCGAATGCCGGCAGTGCAAACCGTGCCTGCATCCGAAAACCAACCTCTGCGTTTCGATCCGCGCCACCCAGGGCGAGGGCGTGATGCCGGACGGCACGTCGCGGTTCTCCTTGAACGGAAAACCGATCCGCCACTACATGGGCACGTCGACGTTCTCGAACTTTTCGGTGATGCCCGAGATTGCGGTGGCGAAGGTCCGCAAGGACGCGCCGTTCGACAAGATTTGCTACATCGGCTGCGGCGTGACCACGGGGATCGGCGCGGTGATGTTCACCGCCGGGGTCGAGCCGAACACCAACTGCGTCGTCTTCGGCCTGGGCGGCATCGGCCTCAATGTGATCCAGGGCCTGAAGATGGTCGGCGCGCGCCAGATCGTCGGCGTGGATTTGAACCCCGCCAAGGCCGAGCTGGCGAAACAGTTCGGCATGACCGATTTCGTCAACCCGAAGGACGTTAAAGGCGACCTTGTGGGCCATCTCGTCGAGCTGACGGACGGCGGCGCGGATTATTCGTTCGAGTGCATCGGCAACGTGACGACGATGCGCCAGGCGCTCGAGTGCTGTCATCGCGGCTGGGGCACGTCAGTGATCATCGGCGTCGCCGGCGCGGGACAAGAGATCTCCACCCGCCCCTTCCAGCTGGTGACCGGCCGGCGCTGGATGGGCTCGGCCTTCGGCGGCGCGAGAGGCCGCACCGACGTGCCGAAGATCGTCGACATGTACATGGAAGGCCGCGTCAACATCGACGATCTGATCACGCACAAACTGGCGCTCGAGGACATCAACAAGGGGTTTGACTTGATGCACGCCGGGGAGAGCATTCGGAGCGTGGTGGTTTATTAGCGACTAGACCGTTGGAACAAGCGGCTCAGTGCGAGCAGGAGTCTCACGACGTCGACGACAAACAACATGACGGAAAGTTGGCGCGGGTTCCGCTTTCGGAAGGTCAATGAGAACCTTTGGCATGAATTGGAGCTATCGGAACTCTATGCCTGCTCGCCGAAGCGATTGAACGATCCTTTCGACTGTGGTGTGGACTGGGCGCGCGCCTGTAAGCGCGCCCTCGCAAGCGAAGACCTTGACACCAATCGGCGGCGGACCATCGAGGAGATTGAAGCCGCGTTCCGGCAGGTTGACCCGATGGCCGATCCGCGACTGGAACCGGGGGTGTGCTGTTTCTCTCTCGACCTCGACAACACGCTCATGTGGTCTCACTACGCGGACGCCCACCGTGGCGTATGCCTCCTATACGACCTTCCCAACACCTACTTCCGAGAACTGTACCCGCCGCCCACCACAGCGTCCGAACCGTCGAAAGAATTCTTTTTTGTCGGTCAGCAGAAGGTCGGATACGGCGACAACGTTTTCTCCGACTGGCTGACGACGGGCGATTTGCGCGAACTCCCGGTTAGCCCGATCGAGAACGCCGTCGCGCGCCTCCTAACCGCGAAGTCGGCCGCATGGGGATACGAATTGGAGTCGCGCCTCGTATTCAGCCATCCAGGTTTTGTGAAGCTTGAGCCTCGATTTCTGACGCAAGTGACGTTCGGACTACGTACTCCCGACCACCACCGGCGATCGATCGCCCGCGTCGCCAAGCGCGCCAACCCAGAGGTTGCATTCAGCGAGGTCGTCAAAAGTGTGAACTCGGACTTGGCGCTTGAGTTCCGGGAAGTCGACGGCTGAGATTGACGCTTCGCTCATTGTGCATTTCGCTCCCGTGCTGCGCACCTTACGCTCGACCATCGGGACCTAGAGGGGACATCCGCAATGCCAAACAAATGGTACGTCCGCCCCGTCCTGTTCGTCAGCGATGTCGAGGAGGCGCTCGGCTTCTACACCGACCTGCTCGGCTTTGAAGAAAAGTGGCGCTACGAGCAGAACGACGAGCCGAGCGTCGCCCAGGTCGACCGCGACGGGTGCGAGATCATTCTCTCCTCGCAGCGGCCCAAGCAGATCGGAACCGGCCTGATCTACATCGAGCTGAGGCCCGAAACGCTCGCCACCGTCCGGGAAGAGTTCGAAGGCGCCGGGCTAGAGACCGAGGACGGCTGGTGGGGCTCTCCGGTCACGATCGTGCGCGACCCCGACGGCAACGAGCTCTATTTCCCGCGCGAAGATGACGAAGACGTCGAGGACCTCGACGAGGAGGACGAAGAGTTTTGATGCGTATCCTCGCCCTTCTCGCACCGCTGCTGCTGTCAGCCTGCGCGTTCGCTTACCCCGACCGCATCCACTACGTCTGGGACCCCGAAACCGCGCCGCCCGCTCCAGAGTCAAACGGGCCGCCAGCGCAATACGGGATGAGCGGAGCAACCTTCGTCGGCCTCGCGCTCTCGGGCGGGGGCAACCGGTCGGGCGTGTTTTCCGCAGCCGGGATGGAGGCGCTGCACGAGCACGGCCTGCTCTCTCAGACCACGCATATTTCCTCGGTCTCCGGCGGCGGATTCGCGGCGGCGTGGCACGTCTTGAACCGCCCCGACCTCTGCTACGCGGAAGATGCGAGCGCGACCCGCGCGCTCTGCGATGACGCGTTCGGCGCCTTCCAGGCCGCGATGCGCCACAGCTTCTTCGCCGACCTCCGCGCCCGCGAACTTGCGCCCAACCGCTTCGGCAGCCCGACGCGGCGGCTGTCTTCGCTGGCCGTCTCCCTCGACGAGGCCTTCATCGGGGGAACGACATTCGCCGAGCTCCCCGCCTCTCCCGTCCTCCTCGTCAACGCGGCGCGCTACGACGACGGGCGGCGGTTCGTGTTCTCCAACCTGACGCTGCCCGACGAAACCGATGCGCCGGGTCCCCTCGCCGACCCGCGGCTGCGTGCAGCGAGCTTTTCACGGCCTGGCTGTCCGGCCGCGACGCCGGGCGAGTTCTCCTTCGCGCTGGCGATCGCGACCTCGGCGGCCTTCCCGGTCGCATTCGGGCCGGCGGCCATCGAAGCGCCCGCCGACTGCGCGGACACGCGCACCGAGTACTGGCACCTCGGCGACGGCGGGGTGATCGAGAACAAAGGTATTGAAACGCTCGAAGAAGTCGCTCTGCGGGCCATCGACGCCGGCGAGGTCGAGCGCGCGTTGCTGATCAATCTCGATGCAGAACTGCTCGCCGACCCGCAGGATCTGTTCAGCGACTCCAACCTCTCGCTCTGGACCTCGAACCCGGCGCGCGTCGTCGACGTGGCGATGGAGCGCGGGCGCGGCTATCACGATCTGGTCTGGGCCGAGCTGCGCGAAAGCGCCCCCGCGCCGTTCGAGCTGATCTCGGCGCGCTACACCAACGCGACGATGACCGAATGGCCCGCGTCCTGCGCGCGCGAGTCGCGGTCTGGACTTTCGATCACTGAGCACATCGCCGCGATCCCAACCGGCCTTTCCATCTCCGCATGCGACGCTGATCTGATGGAGGCCGCCGCCCACCAGCTCGTGCACGCCGCCGTCAACGCGCAAGCCGAACACCTGCGCGCGCAAGGCTTCATGCTGCGCGAGGTCGCGCCGCACTGATGACGCGCTAAAATCGCCCCATGGCGCAGGAGATCGAACGCAAGTTTCTGGTGGTCGACGACGATTGGCGCGCGAGCGTTCGGCGCGAGATCACGATCCGGCAAGCCTATCTGGCCTCGGGCGACGGCGCTGAAGTGCGCATCCGCATCACGAACGGCTCTCGCGCCCAGCTTGCGGTGAAGACCCGCCGAACCAAGCTCAGCCGCGACGAGTTCGAGTACGACATCCCGCTCGCCGACGCCGAAGCGTTGCTCCCCGCGCGGTTGGGCGAGGTGATCGACAAGCGCCGTCACGAAGTGGAGATCGACGGCGCGATTTGGGAGGTGGACGTCTATGCCGGCCCGCTTGAAGGGCTCGTCACCGCCGAGATCGAACTGACGTCCGAGAGCCAGAAGATCGATCCGCCGCCTTGGCTCGGCGCAGAAGTGACCGGCGATCCGCGCTACGCCAATGCGACACTCGCGCGCGAGGGGCTGCCGCGAAGCTAGGGCGATCGCCGCCGCGCTCGCGCCGCCGTCGCGCGGCAGATAGGGTGCGGCGATCCCCGGCAATACACAGGACGGCCGATGAAAACCATCGAAACCCACCTCAGCTTCGGCGGGACACAGGGCGTCTATGAGCACGACAGCGCGGCCTGCGCCTGCCCCATGCGCTTCGCCGTCTTCACGCCGCCCCGAACTACGGACTTTGGGGCCGCGGCCGGCCCCGTTCCGGTCGTGTGGTTTCTTTCCGGACTGACCTGCACCCACGCGAACTTCACCGAGAAGGCCGGCGCGCAGCGGCTCGCCGCCGAGCTTGGGCTGATGATCGTCGCGCCTGACACCTCGCCCCGCGGCGACGCGCCCGACGCCCCAGACGGCGCCTATGATCTTGGGCTCGGCGCGGGCTTTTATCTCGACGCAACCGAGGCGCCCTGGGCCGGGCGCTACAACATGAGGAACTATGTCGAGGACGAACTGCCCGCGCTGATCGAAGCGGAGTTCCCCGTCGACATGAGTCGGCAGGCGATCATGGGCCACTCGATGGGCGGGCACGGCGCGCTGACGATCGCCTTGCGCAACCCGGATCGCTTCGCGTCGGTGTCGGCGTTCGCGCCGATCGTCGCCCCTGGCCAAGTTCCGTGGGGCGAAAAGGCGTTCTCGAACTACTTGGGCGAGGACCGCTCAGCTTGGCGCGCCTACGACGCCTGCGCGCTGATCGAGGACGGCGCGCGCGTCGACGAGATCCTGGTCGATCAGGGCGACGCCGATCCGTTCCTTGACGAGCAATTGAAGCCCGAGCTGCTCGCCGCGGCGTGCGCGGAGGCGGGGATCGGCCTCACGCTCGGCCGCCACGCCGGCTACGATCACAGCTACTATTTCATCGCCAGCTTCATAGAGGCGCACCTGCGGTGGCACGCCGAAAGGCTGGGCGTTCGGGGCTAGGTTTTAGGCAGGTTTTTGCGAATTGAGCGTCGGGAACTCTGGCTAGGCGCTCGCACCTATTTCCCAACCCCAAAAACCCAAAACCTATCGCCTAGGCCTAGTGCTTCACGCCGCGCCACAGCGCCTTGTAGGAGAACCACAGCAAGATCGTCAGGATGCTGAGGTATCCGATGACGATGAACCCGAGACGCTTGCGCGCTTCGGCGTGCGGTTCGGCGGCCCAGGTCAGGAACTCGACCACGTCCTCGGCCATCTGCTCGGTCGTCGCTTCGGTGCCGTCCTCATAGAAGACCCGGTCGGGCGGCAGCGGCGGCGCCATGGCGATCTGTCCGCCGGAGAACCATGGATTGTAGTGCAGGCCGGCCATCATCTCGACGTCCTCGGGCGGATCGAGATAGCCGGTCAGCAGCGAGCGGACGTAATCCGGCCCGTGCGCGCGCGCCTTGGTGATGAGCGAGAGGTCGGGCGGCAGCGCACCGCCATTCGCCAGCCGCGCGGCCGGCTCGTTCGGGAACGGCGAGGGGAACGTATCGGCCGGAATGCCCGGACGGTCGAACATCAACCCGGAATCGTCCGGTCCGTCGGAGATCTGGAACTCGGCGGCGAGCGCGCGGATCACCGGGTTCTCGTTCGGGTTGGGATAGTGCTCGTCGAAGAACGGCCCGCCCTCTTGCCCGAGGTTGCGGAACGAGAGGTACTTCATCGAATGGCAGTCGGCGCACACTTCGCGATAGACCTGATAGCCGCGCTGCAGCGCGGCGCGGTCGAAGGCGCCGAACGGACCTGCGAAGTGCCAGTGGTGATGCTCGGGCGCCATGGCGTCCTCGGCCGCTTGAGCGGCCGTCCAGAGCGCGAGCCCGGCGCCGAGTGCGGCCCCAGAAGTTCCGAGTACGGCGAGAATGCGTTTCATGGTGCGCTCCATCGCCCTACTCCGCCGGCTGGGTCGCTGCGCCGTCCTTGCCCAGGACGGCGGTATCGATCGAGGCGGGCCGCGGCTTGGGCGTTTCGATAAGCCCGAGGAGCGGCAGGATGATCAGGAAGAAGGCGAAGTAATAGGCCGTGCAGATCCGCGCCAGCATCACGAAGCCGAAGCCGACCGGCTCGCCTTCCTCGTTGACGCCGGTCTGGAACACCAGCGCGTCGGGGCTGTTCGCGCCGCACCAGCCCAGCAGCAGGCAGACGATCACAAACAGGACGAAGAACTGCTGCGCGATCGGACGGTAGCGCATCGAGCGCACCGACGAGCGGTCGAGCCAAGGCAGGATGAACAGCACGCCGATCGATCCGAACATCAAGATGACGCCGCCGAGCTTGTCGGGAACCGCGCGCAAGATCGCGTAGAACGGCAGATAGTACCATTCAGGCACGATGTGCGGCGGTGTCTTGAGCGGATCGGCTTCGATGTAGTTGTCCGAGTGGCCCAGCGCGTCGGGCTGGAAGAACACGAACACCGCGAAGAGCACCATGAAGACGCCGATCGCGAAGGCGTCCTTGACCGTATAGTAGGGGTGGAACGGCAGCGTATCGGCGTTGGTCTTCACCGAGATGCCGGTCGGGTTGTTGTTGCCGACCACGTGCAGCGCCCAGACGTGCAGAGCGACCACCGCAAAAATCACGAACGGCAGCACGAAGTGCAGCGAGTAGAAGCGATTGAGCGTCGGGTTGTCGACCGCGAAGCCGCCCCACACCCAGTTGGTCAAAAGCCCCGAACCGCCGTCAAACGCGCTGACGAAGTTGGTGATGACGGTCGCGCCCCAGAACGACATCTGCCCCCAAGGCAGCACGTAGCCCAGAAAGCCCGTCGCCATCATCAGAAGATAGATGACCACGCCGAGGATCCACAGCACCTCGCGCGGCCCCTTGTAAGAGCCGTAGTAGAGCCCGCGGAACATGTGGATGTAGACCGCGATGAAGAACATCGAGGCGCCGACCGAGTGGATGTTCTGCAAGAGCCAGCCGAACGGCACGTCGCGATCGATCCGCTGCACGCTGTCGAAGGCGTAGTCGACGTGCGGCACATAGTGCATCGCCAGGACGATCCCGGTGATGATCTGCACCATCAGACAGAGCGACAGGATGCCGCCGAAGGTCCACCAGTAGTTCAGGTTCCGCGGCGTCGGAAACGTCAGGACCTCCGACTGCAAGCGCAAGATCGGCAGGCGCGCGTCAAGCCACTTCGTGAACGCTGTCTTCGGCTCGTAGGTTGAGGGTCCGCTCATGCCGGCGAGATCCTTCTATGCGGGAACGGCTTTGATCAGCCGATACGAATGACGGTGTCGGAGAGGTACTGGTATTCCGGAACCTCGAGGTTCTTCGGCGCGGGGCCTTTGCGGATGCGGCCGGCGCCGTCGTAGTGCGACCCGTGGCAGGGGCAGAACCAGCCGCCGAAGTCGCCGCTGCCGTCGCCCAAGGGCACGCAGCCGAAGTGGGTGCAGACGCCGACCATGACGAGATACTGCGGTTTCAGATTCCCATCGGGGCCGGGAACCAGGCGCGCATCATCGGTCTGGGGGTCTTTGAGCGCGCTCAATGGCACTTCTTCGGCCCGCGCGATGTCGGCCGGCGTGCGGTGGCGGATGAACACGGGCTTGCCGCGCCACTTCACCGTGATCTCGCCGCCTTCGGGAACCTGGCTGATGTCGACGTCGATCGAGGCCAAAGCCAGCGTATCGGCCGCAGGCGACCACTGACCGCCGACCATCCAGGCGACCCCGCCCGCGCCGACCGCGGCGAAGGCGCCGGTGGCGATATAGATGAAGTCGCGTCGGGACGGTTCTTCGAGGGGGGTGTCGAGCGTTGCGTCGGTCACTCTTGATCCGCTCCTTAGTCGACGTCGTTCCAGGTCGACTTCTGTTCTAGCCGGCTGCGCGGACCCTCCGTAGTCGGGGCCTTTCGCGCGGCGAATTTCTAAGCGTTCCTACGTCGGTCCGCAGCAGTCCGGCGTGCGGCTGATGGCCGCGCCCGCGCTTGAAATGGCGCGCTTTTCTGCGCTGATTCGAGCCCCGCTTTAGCCGCAACGCGCCCGAGTAGAATGCGTCTTTGCCTTTTTCAACCGGACATTCCCCAGAATCTTGGCGCGAGCATCCGCCTGGCGGCCTGTTTCGACACGCCGCTGGAGGTCATCGAGCCCTGCGGCTTCCCCTTGACCGACAAGGCCGTCGGCCGCGCCGCACTCGATTACGACGCGCGCGCCAATGTGACGCGGCACGCCAGCTGGGCGGCGTTCCTGAAGAGCCCGGCTCGCGCGGAAGGCCGGCTGGTGCTGTTCTCGACCGCCGCTGAGACGTCCCATCTCGACTTCGCCTTTACGCCCGGCGACCTGCTGTTGTTCGGCCGCGAGAGCGCCGGCGTTCCGGACGAGGTTCGCGCCGCGGCTGACGCGGCGGTGGTCATCCCGCTGGCGAAAGGCGCGCGATCGCTCAACGTAGCGACGGCGGCGGCGATCGGCCTCGGCGAAGCGCGGCGGCAGGTCGCAATTGCTTCGCCGGGGTCGCAGGCGTTTGCTGGCGATCAAACTTGAGATCAACGCTCATAGGGAGGCCGACCGATGAGCGAGAACGCCGAACTTGAAACCCGAAAAGCCCGCGCCTCGGCGCTGTTCGACTCGCTGCGCGACCGCTTCTGCGCCGCGCTTGAAGCGCTCGAGGATGAAGCCGGCCCGCCGCTCTACGACGGCCCCGCCGGACGCTTCGAGCGCAAGCCCTGGAGCCGCGGCGACGGAAGCAAGGACCAAGGCGGGGGCGTCGGCTCGATCCTGAAAGGCCGGCTCTTTGAGAAGGCCGGCGTGCACGTCTCGGCCGTGCACGGCGAGTTCTCCCAGGAGTTCCGCGGGCATATTCCGGGCGCCGAGAGCGACCCGCGATTCTGGGCCGGCGGCATTTCGCTGATCGTTCATCCGCGCAATCCGCGCGTGCCGGCCGTGCACATGAACACGCGGATGATCGTCACGACGAAGACCTGGTTCGGCGGCGGCTCGGACCTGACGCCCGTGCTCGAATACCAGCGCGATCCCGACTTCGAGGACGCGCGCGACTTCCACGCCGCCCTCAAGGCCGCCTGCGACGCGCACGGCCCGGACCTCTATGCGCAGTACAAGGAGTGGTGCGACCGCTACTTCTATCTGGCGCACCGGAACGAGCCGCGCGGGATCGGCGGTATTTTCTTCGACGACCTCGCAAGCGGCGACTGGGAGGCGGATTTCGCTTTCGCCAAGGCGGCCGGCGAGGCGTTCGTCGACATCTACCCCAAGATCGCCGCGCGCCGGATGGTCGAGAGCTGGTCGGACGCCGAGCGTGAGGAGCAGCTCGTCCGCCGCGGCCGCTACGTCGAGTTCAACCTGCTTTACGACCGCGGCACGACGTTCGGGCTCAAGACCGGCGGCAACGTGGAGACGATCCTCTCCTCCATGCCCCCGGTGGTGAAGTGGCCGTAAGGGCCTGAAACCGTGACGGCGCCGGCGCTCGCCGCCGCGCTTTCTGCGACCGTCTCTCAACTGCGACGGTGCGTCGCGGCCGGCCGGCTGCAACGCACAGTTGCTATGTGAACGGCGATCAAAGTAGAGCCGCGCGCTTGAAGCAGCCAGGAGGGCCCCGCCATGGCGGACCCAAACACCGACTGGCCGACGCTTCTCCGTGAGTTCCGCGCATCAAACGGTTTGAAGCAAGCTGCAGCCGCCGATCACCTCGGCGTCAGCCAGGCCACTATCTCGCGGTGGGAACGCGGCGAGATCGAACCCACGACGGCGATCCGCAACCGGATCTTCAAGGCGTTGCGGCGGGCGCGCGCGCCGCTGTCCACCCAAAACTGGGTGCGCACCTTCCGCCGCCTGCCCTGCCCCGGCACCGTGACGTCGCGGGACAATCGCCTGCTCGCCAGCACCGGCGTCGTCGGTGCGATGGTCGGCGTGGCGCGCGAGGCGATCGAAGGATTGCAGACGGACGAAGTATTCCGCGGCGACATTGTCGAAAACCGCGCCCGCGTGCGCGAAGCGGGCATGTTCGCCGGCGAGGTCGCGAGCATGGAGGCGTGCCTCGCGCTCGAGTTCAATCCTGAAGTCCGCCGCAACGTACGTCTCAACCTTCATGTCATCGGCTGGCCGCACTTCAGCGACGACGGACAGATCCTGCTCGTCTGCCAGGGCGCGGTCGTCACTGACGAGCGCGCGCGCGAGGTGCGCGAACGGCTCGGCGGCCTTTCCCGCTTCGACCTTGCGGCCTGATCGTTCTAGACCGCCGCGGCGCCGGGCGCGGCGTCGAACAGCCAGGCGAGCGCCTCGTCGCGGTTCTTGAACACCGCCACGCGGACGCCCTCGTTGAACAGCACCGACATGATCATCATCGTGATGTTCAGCTTCTCGTTGAGCACGGCGGCCGTTTTGACCCGCCTGAGCTTATGCACGATCGGCCGCGCCTGATCGGTGAAGGCGAACAGCTCGTCGAGTTCGATGTCCTCGTGCATCTCCGAGAAGTCGAGCAGCATCTTGTCGACGTCGTACTGATCCACGCTGGCGATCTGGCGGCTGAGCGCCTCCGGCGTGGACTCTTCACCATTGAGACTGACGACTTCGATCTTGAGCAGCGATTGGTTTTCTTGGTGCTTTATCCGCACGTTCATCTTTCGACCGTTGTTATTGTTTTTGACGTCACTCGCGAAATAGGCGCTGCCGCCCCACTTTTCACCCTGCGGTGTATGCAAAAATATTCAGCGCGCCGCGGTTGTCGGGCGCCCCGGTCGAACCCAGCCGAAATGCCGGGCCGGCCTTGCCTCAAACGGCGGCGCTTGATTGGCTCGGCGGGTGTTCGAGCTTGTCCTCGCCAACCTCGTCGGCCTCGCCGGCTTCATCGTCCTCGCGATCGCGCCGCTGACCGCGACGCGGGCGCGGTTTTTGGCGCTCGATGTCGCCGGGCTGGTTCCGGTGGCGATCCACTATGTGCTGCTCGGCTCGCCCGCCGGGGCGGCGTTCTGCGTGCTCTACATCGTGATGGACCTGATCGGCTTTTTCACCGCCGGCGGGCCGCGCGCGCGAACGCTCTACTGGCTGGTCTATCCCGCCGCCGCCGTGATCCTGGCGCTCGGCTGGAGCGGCTGGGGCGACCTGCTCGCGACGGCGGGAACGATGCTCGCCGCCGCCGCGCGCCAGCAGACCCATCTGCCGCGGCTTAAGCTCCTTGTGTTCGCCAGCGCGCTCGGCTGGGGCGCCTTCGGCGCTTTGACGCTGTCGTGGAGCCAGGTCGCTTTTTCGACCGTCTACGCCATATCCGCTCTCATCGGCGCGCGGCGGGATTCTCTGGCGATGAAAGTCGCCCTCGGCGCGCCGGAGCTCGCAGGCGACGGAGAGGCGGAACAGCCGAAAGGCTAAAGCCGCAGCATCGGCAGGGCGGCGAGCAACTGGGCCTTGTCGGCCTTGAAGCCGCCGCGCACCCAGAGCGCTTCGAGCGCTTTGAGGGCCGCGCCGACCGGCGGGCCTTTGGGCACGCCCGCAGCGATCACGTCTTCGCCGGTCACCGGCAGCGCCGGCCGATCCCAGGTCTCCATGAAATCGATCAGCGCGCGCCAGTTCTCGTGATTGACCTCGTCTCGCACCCGCGGGTCGGCCGCGTCGAACGCCCAGGCGAGGCGCGCCCGGTCAAGCGCGGCGCCGAGCTTGTGCGGGTAGAGCGCCGCGGCCAGCTCCTCCTTGCTGTGACCAACGAGCGTGCGCGGGTTGAGGTCTTGGCCGGCCCAGGCCGCCAGCCGGTCGCCCTCGGCGTTCGAGAGCTTCAGCC
>JASFUX010000082.1:0-12972 GCA_050050115.1 Maricaulaceae bacterium
CGAGCCCAGGCTCTCGAGACGCCAGGCGTCCGGATCGGCCATCAGCTCGCGCAGCGCCAGGTTGTTCAAGGCGTGCCCGGGCCGCTCGGCGACGTAGCGGCCGAAGATCATCCGGCCGGCGAGCGCCAGATCGCCCAGGATGTCGAGCACCTTGTGGCGCGCGAACTCGTCGGCGTAGCGCAGCCCATCCTCGTTCATCACGCCGTCGGCGTTGAGGACGACGCAGTTCTCCAGCGATCCGCCGCGGGCGAGACCGGCTTCGTGCAGGGCCTCGACGTCATGCAGGAAGGCGAAGGTGCGCGCCGGGGCGATCTCGTCGGCGAAGCGCGCGGGATCGTGCTCGAACAGAGCGCGCTGGCGGCCGATCGCCGGGTCGTCGAAGGTGATGGTCGCGTCGATCTCGAGGTTGTCGGCCGGTTCGAACCGGGCGCGCTTGCCCTCGACCGAGACCTCGATGGTCTTCAAGACCCGGATCACCTGACGCGGCGCGGCGAGACGGTCGAGACCGGCGCGCGCGAGCACCTTCACGAACGGACGGGCGCTGCCGTCCATCGCGGGGATCTCCGGACCGTCGACATCGACGACCGCGTTGTTCACGCCCACGCCGACGAGCGCGGCGAGCAGATGCTCGACCGTCGCGACGGAGGCGCCGAAGCGGTTGGAGATGGTGGTGCCGAGCTGGGTGTCCGCGACCGCGTCGGGACGCAGCTCGATCTCATTTTCACCTTCAGGCAGGTCAGTGCGCCGGAAGACGATCCCGGTGTTCATCGCAGCCGGCCGCACGGTCGCGCGCACGCGCTCCCCCGAGTGCAGACCCACGCCGGAAAACACCACCGCCCCCGATAGTGTCGTTTGGAAATCCACTGTCCCGCCCGCTTTTCACGCCGAAACTCGGCTGATCGGAACTTGTGGGTAACAGTCGCTTTGCTGCACCGCAAATAAACGAATGTTTCGGACTGTTACGCACACACGGGCGGGGTTCGACTAGTTGGCTTGCCGGCGCAAAAACGCCGGGATTTCAAGGTCTTTGTCGTCGATCTCCGCACCGTCTTCCGCCGTCTTCTCGGCGTCCGGCTGTTCTTCGCCGGCGGGCTTGTCCGCTGACTTGGCTTCATCGCGCTGAGGCCGGCGCTTGCGCCGGCCGAACAAGGAGAAGCCGCCCGTCCGCGCGGCCGTTTCTTCCTCGGGCGTCATCCGCCGCACGTCGACCGTTTCGGCCTCGCGCTCTTCGTCTGCTTGCTCATTCGACACGGACGCGTCGGCCGAGGTCTGCTCTTCATCCGCGGCGTCAGCGTCCTCGATCAGGGAGCGAATGTCGCGGTCCTCGCCAGCCGACTTGGCGGCCTCGCGGCGCTTGCCGAAGGGCGAAGCGCCGCCGCGCGCAGGCTTGGTCTCGATCTCGTCATCGTCAGGCACGGGCTCGGACCAGGGATGGACCGGACCGCGGGCTTCGGTTTCGGCCTCAGGTTCGTGCTCAGCCTCGGGTTGAGCTTCGGGCGTTTCGATCTCGGCCGCTTCAGCCTCAGCGGCCTCAGGCGCGTCCTCGACGTTGGCGGCGAGCTCCTGCTCGGAGGTCTCACGCGTCTGCTCGGGCTCTTCGTCGGCGTCATTCGCGTCCTGCGCCGCGGCGGGCGGCTCGGCGGGCTTGGCCTCGCTGACCGCGGGCTCGAAGGTGAAGCCGGCGGCGGCCACCTTGTCGGCGAACGGCAGGCCCTGGGCCGCCGGGCGCGAGGGCCGGCGCGCGCCAGCGCCGGCGTTGATGCCGGTGGCGACGATCGAGACCCGCAGGCGGGGGCCCATGTTCTCCTCGACCGCCGAGCCGAAGATGATGTTGGCGCTGGGATCAATCTCGGCGCGCACGGTGTTCGCCGCCTCGTCGACCTCGAAGAGCGTCAGATCTTCGCCGCCGGTGATGTTCAAGAGAACCGCCTTGGCGCCCTTCAGGGTGATGTCGTCCAAGAGCGGATTGGCCATCGCGGCGGAGGCGGCTTCGGCGGCGCGGCGCGGGCCCTCGGCCTCGCCCGAGCCCATGACCGCCTTGCCCATCTCGTTCATCACCGTGCGCACGTCGGCGAAGTCGAGGTTGACGATCCCCGGGCGCAGCATCAGGTCGGTGACCCCGCGCACCCCGGCGTGAAGGACGTTGTCCGCCAGCGCGAAGGCCTCTGCGATCGTGGTCTTCTCGGTGACGATGCGGAACAGGTTCTGATTGGGGATGACGATCAGCGTGTCGACTTCGCGCTCAAGCTCGCCGACGCCGTCGTCGGCGATCGACATCCGCTTGACGCCTTCGAACTCGAACGGCTTGGTCACGACGGCCACGGTCAGCGCGCCGGCGTCGCGGGCGATCCGCGCGATCACGGGCGCGGCGCCCGTGCCGGTGCCCCCGCCCATGCCGGCGGTGATGAACACCATGTGGGCGTTCTCGACCTTGGCGGCGATGTCCTCGACCGAGTCCTCGGCGGCGCGGCGGCCGATGTCGGGCCGCGCGCCGGCGCCGAGACCTTCGGTGATGCCCGGACCGAGCTGCAGGCGATGCTCTTCGTCGGCGCGCTCGAGCGCCTGGGCGTCGGTGTTGGCGACGACGAACTTCACGCCGTCGAGGCCGGAGCCGATCATGTTGGCGACCGCATTGCCGCCGGCGCCGCCGACGCCGAACACGACGATGCGGGGGCGCAGGTTGTTGGAACTTGATGAGCTGCCGGCCATCGATCCCCTCTCGGTCCGCCTAGAGTTCTTAGGGCTTTAACGGGGTTTGACGCGGATTCGTCCGCAAGCGCAGAGGCTGACGAAGATCGCTTAACGCCGCGTTAAGACAGATGGCGCCGGCGCGGCGATCGCCTCGGTTCTTCCAGACGGCCCTACTAGAATCTTCGCGCGCTTCCTAAAAGTTCTCTTTCAGCCACGCCGCAGCCTGTCGCATCGGCGCCATAGGCTTGCGCGAAGCGCCAAGCTCGGGGCCGAACTGGAACGGGCCGGCGCAGGCTTCCGCCGGGCCGCCGAAGACGTGATGCAGCAGGCCAACGGCCGCGGCCATTTCCGGGCCGTCGTCGCCCTCGGGCAGGCCGGCGACGCCGAACGGCCGGGCGACGCGCACGCGCTTGCCCATGATCTCCGCAGCGACGCGGGCGACACCGCCGAGACGGCTGCCCCCGCCGGTCAGCACGACGCGCGGCCCCGCCGCGCGCAGCACGCCCGCAGCGGCGAGCCGGTCGCGCATGATCTCGACGGTTTCCTCGACCCGCGGGCGAATGATGTCGCGCACGACCGAGCGCGGCGCCTGGAGCAGCGAGCGCGCCTCGCCCAGCTGCGGGCAGTCGATCAGCTCGCAGTCGTCGCCCGCGGTTTCGACCAGGGAGCCCCAGCGGCGCTTGATCCGCTCGGCGTCGGCGAGCGGGGTCGACAGGCCGCGGGCGAGGTCGGCGGAGATGTGCCCCGCGCCGACCGGCAAGGCGTCGACGTGCACCAGCGCGGAGTCGATGAACACCGCGGCGGTGGTCAGCGAGGCGCCGAGGTCGATCAGGGTGACGCCGAGGTCGGTTTCGTCCTCGACCAGCGTCGACAGGCCCGCGGCGTAAGGCGTCGCGACGACGTTGTGCAGCACCAAGCCGGCGCGCGAGAGACAGAAATCGAGATTGCGCACGGGACCGGCGGCGGCGCTGACGACATGGACCTCGACCCCGAGGCTGCGTCCGAACATGCCGCGCGGGTCGCGCACGCCGCGATGCGCGTCGATCGACCACGAAAGCGGGATCGCGTGCAGCACCAGGCGCTCGTCGGCGCCGAACTCGGCCAGCGCGCCGTCGAGCGCGCGGCGCAGATCGCGGTCGTCGATCGGGCGCTCGTCGAGCACCGTCTCGGCGAAAAGGGAATGCGAAGTCGGCTGGCCGCCGCCGAAACCGACGGTCGCCAGATGCACGGCCGCGCCGGCCATCTGCTCGGCTTCCTCGACCGCGGCGCGGATGTCGGCGGACGCGGCGTCCATGTCGATCACCGCGCCGGCCTTGACCCCGCGGCTCGGCGCCCGGCCGATGCCGACGACGTCGATCAGGCCGCCGACATAGCCGGCGTCGTCATCGGGCGCGCGGCGGGCGATCAGGCAGGTGATCGAGGACGAGCCGAGGTCGATGACCGTCACGAGGTCCTTGCGTCCGCCGCGATGTCCGTTGACGCGGCGTCCGCGGCGGGGACCGAAGGGACCGAGCAAAGCCATGGCTACGCCCCCCGCTCGATCGTGCGGCGCGACAGCGCGCGCGGGCGCATCACCAGGTCTGCGCCGCGCATGTCGAGCACCGACAGCGGCAGGTCGAGCACGCTGTCCTCCTCATGCAGAGCAAGCAGCGCCGCCAAGGCCGCCGCCTCCTCGCCTTCGGGCAGGCGCACAGTGAGGCCGGTGTAAGTGGTCATGTCCCAGCGCCGTCCGCCGACGCGTTCAAAGCCGCTCGCGCGGCGCGCCAGGACCGGATAGGCGCCCAGCGCCGAGACCAGCCCGCGCGCCGCTTCGGGCGCGTCCTCGCCTTCGACGAGGGGCAGATTGCCGTACTCGGACGCATCGACGCCGGGGATGACCGCGCCGGCGTCGTCGAGCACGAAGACCGCGCCGTCCGTCGAGCGCCAGCGCGCCAGCGGTCGACGCTCATCGACGATGACCACGACACGATCGGGCAAGAGGCGAATGACGGCCGCCTCACTGACCCACGCGAGTTCCTCGACGCGGGCTTTCGCCGCGGCCGGATCGAAGTTGAAGATCAGCTCGCCGGGCTCGAGCATCAGCCGCTCGGCCACTTCAGCCGCGGCCGCGCGCTCCGCGCCGCGCACCTCGACGTGAGCGAGGGTGAAACCCGCATCGGCGAAAGCGGCGCGCATTGAATAGTTTGCGCGTCCCGCAGCGTCTTCGGCGAAACCGCCGAGCCATGCAGTGGTGAAGAAGACCGTCGCCAGCAGGCCGAGGCCGGCGAGCAGCTTACGGCCGATGCGCAGCGGCGCGCCGCGCGACTCCGCGCGCCGGCGGCGCTCGAGCCGCCAGGCGCGGGCGACGCGGTTGCGCGGGCGAAATCCTTTGGGCGTCCCGGGCGCAGAGGCGCGGCTGCGCGATGCAGCCGGGCGCGAACCGCCTTTGGCCTTGGATGCGGGAGACGGTTTGGCTTGGGCGCGCGCGCCGCCGCGGCGCTTGGGCGCGGGCGCGTCGTCTTCGTACTGATCGTCGAAATCGTCGTCGCGACGGTCCCGCGCGCGCGATCCGCCGCGCGTCTTGGCCGCCTTGCGGGGTGATCTTTCAGATCTCCTGAAGGACGATTTTTCGTCCGACCCTCTCGCCACAACCAACTCTCCACCAACCCCTGCGCCTGCCCGCTTTTTGCGGATCGGTCGCGGCGCCGGTTTCCCCGACGCTTGAAGTCAAATGAATGCCAGCAGGGAGGTTAAATTTGCGTTGGCGTAAAGCAACGAATCGCGCATTGGCCGAGAAGAAATCGTTAGGGCGGCGCGGCAAACCGCCGGGTACGGAATGTGTGGCCTTCAAGTCTGAGCAAAACGCTAAGACCGCGAAGATCAAAAAAGCTTTGGAACGACGGGCCCTTAGCGCGGGCAGGACGCGTCCTTGACCATCCAGTCGACCAGGTCGCCGAAGGACATGCCGGCGTGCTCGGCCTGCTCGGGAGCGAGCGAGGTCGGGGTCATGCCGGGCTGGGTGTTGATTTCGATGAACGCCAGGCGGTCCGTCGCCGGATCATAGCGGAAATCGCTGCGCGTCAGCCCCCTGCATCCCACGATCTCATGGGCTTTGAGTGCAATATCCTCGCATCGGGCGGCCAGCTCGTCCGGAATGTCCGCCGGCACCGTGTGGCGCGAGCCGCCGGGAGCGTACTTGGCCTCGTAGTCGTAGAATTCGCGCTCGGTCTCGATCTCGGTGACGCCGAGCGTGCGATCGCCGAGCACGGTGGTGGTCAGCTCCCGGCCGGAGATGAACTCCTCGACCAGCACCGTTCCGCCCTCCGCGCCGAGGGTTTGCACGAAGCTCTCCGGCGGCCGGTTGTCGCCGGGGCGGACGAAGAAAACCCCGACCGAAGAGCCTTCCGCGTTTGGCTTGATCACGTAAGGCGGGTCCATCACCAGCCCTTGCGCGACCTCCTCGACCGGGATCAGCCGGCCGCGCGGAGCGTCGATCCCGGACGCGCCGAGGACGATCTTGGTCTTGGTCTTGTCCATCGCCAGCGCCGAGGCGGCGACGCCGGAGTGGGTGTAGGGCAGTTGCAAGTATTCGAGCACGCCCTGCACGCAGCCGTCCTCGCCCCACTTGCCGTGCAGCGCATTGAACACCGCATCCGGCGCGAGCCCGGCGAGAGCGGGAATCCAGTTGGGATCCTGGGGGTCGACCTCGATCACCTCGTAGCCCTTGCGGGTCAGCGCCGCCGCGCAGCCCGCGCCGGAGGCCAGCGAAACCTCGCGCTCCGCGCTGAGGCCGCCGAGAAGAACTGCGATGCGCTTGGACATGGGCGTCGTCCGGGGTGAAAGAACGTCAGACTGCGCGAGCCTGTCACGCGCCTGTGTTCGCGGGCAAGTCGGCGGATTGAAGGCCGCCCGGTCGCGACTGCGCGATGGCGATGATCGCGGCGGGGACGATCGCAACGTTGCTGATCATCGCCAGCCAGCCGCCGCCGATATAGGCCGCCGAGGCGGCGACGAGATAGGCGCCGAACTGGCCCTCGGAAACGTCGCCCGTGACCGCCTCGACGCTCGCGAAGGTTTCGGCCGGATCAACGGGCGGCGGCATCATAGAAAGGCCGACGATCGTCGCTGCGGCGCCAAGCGCTTGGATCGCAAAGCTCGCCCAGCCCAGCCAGAGCGCCTTGCGCGCCCGCCAGCGCGCAATGAGAGCGAACGCCAGCCACAACACGCCCGAGCCCGCCATGAAGAGCGCGGTCGAGCCGAGATAGTACGGCCGCAGCGTCGCGGCGCGCCCGATCTCGCCCAGCTCGGTCGTCTGCAAGCCTGCGACGGCCAACGCCGCTGCGAAGAACCAGACCCAAGGCTGTCTGAGCCCGTCGCCGAACAGGCTCATCTCTCGCCCTCCCCCGCGCGGACGCCGATGCGCTTGATCTCCCACCTCAACTCCACGCCGGACGTCTCGCGCACGCGGCGACGGATTTCTTCGCCGAGATTTTCGAGATCCGCGGCGGTCGCTTCGCCGGTGTTGATCATGAAGTTGCAGTGCTGATCGGACATGCGCGCGCTGCCGACCTGAAGCCCTCGCCCGCCCGCGTTGTCGATCAGCTGCCAGGACTTGCGCTGGTTCTCCGTTCCCGGAGGGTCGGGGTTGGCGAAGGTGGAGCCGCCGGTCTTTTCGCGGATTGGCTGGCTCGCTTCGCGCCGGGCGGTGATCTCGGCCATCGCGGCGCGGATCGCGTCGGGCTCGCCCGGTTCGCCTTCGAACATCGCCTCGATAAAGATCCAATCTTCCGGCGCTTCGGAGTGGCGATAAGAGTAACCGAGGTCTTTCGCGGCGACCTCGATCCGCTCGCCCGTTCGATCCAGCGCGACGGCCGAGACGAGCACGTCCTTGGTCTCGCGCCCATAGCAGCCGGCGTTCATCCTGAGCGCCCCGCCGATCATCCCCGGCACCCCGACGTAGAACTCGAGTCCCGCCACGCCTGCGTCCGCAGCCGCTTCGGCGACCTTCTTGTCGAGCACGGCCGCGCCCGCGGTCACCTGCGTTCCTTCGCAGGTCACCTGGCCAAACGGCTTGGTCAGGCGGACGACCACGCCCGGCACGCCGCCGTCGCGGACGATGACGTTGGAGGCCGCGCCCAGGACGGTGACAGGAATGTCCGTCGGCGTTGCAGCAAGGAATTGCGCCAGGTCCGCCTCGTCGGCGGGCAGAAACAAGACCTGCGCCGGGCCGCCGACGCGGAACCAAGTCGCCGCGCCCAGGGGCGCGTTCTCGATCAGCTTGCCGCGCACCTCTGGCAAGCGATCTCTGATCGGCGCAAAGCCGGGGGCCGCGCTCAAATCGACCTCAGGATCTCGGCGAGCGAGACCTTGAGCCCCGGGCAAGTCGAGGAGGCGACGGGCGCGCCCGGCCCCAGCGTTTCGCTGCGGCGATAGCGGCCCTCCTCCGGATCGTCGAACAGATGGACCTCGCCGGTCCCGAGGTCGAACACCTGCAGCTCGCGCACGCCGTGGGCGGCGTAGATCGGCGCGCGCGCGAGCAGCGCGGTCTCGGCCGGCTCGGCGGTGATCTCGACGACGAGCGCTGCGTCGGGGCCGCGCACCAGCGGGCTCACCGTCTTGCGCGAAAAAACGAACAGGTCGGGCGCAAGCACCGTATCCTGACCGAGGATCAGCTTGGTCTCGTCGGCGACGATCAGCCCGTCGGCGATGCGGTCGGAGATGAGGTTCGCCAGCCGCAGCCGCACGCGCTCATGCACGGGCGTGGCGATCGGGCGTCGTGCGACCCGGCCTTCGATCAGCTCGGCCGGCGCCGCGCCGTCGATCTCGCCTTCGGCGATCTTGGCGCGGAACTCGCTCGCGGTGAGCCGCCGCGGCTCGGGACGCTCCGCGGCCGCTTCCGGCGCACGCGCGGCCGGCCGCGCATCGTCTGCGCGCGGCGCGAAAACCGGTCCGGAGGCGACGTCGGCGTCGGTCATCCCCGCCTCACCCCACCGGCTCGCCTTTGAGCGCTGCGAGCGCGGCCGGCAGCTCGCGCGCCCAGGCGGTGATGTCGCCTGCGCCCAGGCAGACCACGAGATCGCCGGCCGACGCCTCCGCCGCCACGGTCGGCGCGAGCGTTTCGCGATCGACCGTAAACACACGACGGTGACCGTGCCGGCGCAATCCCTCGGTCAATGCGGCGCGATCGGCGCCCGCGATCGGCTTCTCGCCCGCCGCATAGACGTCGGCGACGAGCACCGTGTCGGCGTCGTTGAAGCAGGTGCAGAAGTCTTCGAACAGCGCCTGGAGCCTCGAATAGCGGTGCGGCTGGACGACGGCGATCACGCGCGACTTGGCGACGTCGCGCGCGGCCTTGAGCACGGCGGCGATCTCCACCGGATGGTGGCCGTAGTCGTCGACGACGGAAATCCCGCCGACCTCGCCGACCAGCGAAAAGCGGCGGTTGACGCCGCCGAAGCGTGAAAGCGCGTCGCGGATCTGCTCGGCGCTCGCGCCCAGCTCCCGCGCCACGGCGATCGCGGCGAGCGCATTGGACACGTTGTGGCGGCCGGCCATCGGCAAGACCAGGCCCTCGACGCGTTCATGACCAGGCTCGCCGCGCCGGCCGATCGCAAGATCGAAGGTCGAGCCAGCGGCCGAAACGACGACGTTCTCAGCGCGAACGTCCGCTTGCGGATTGAACCCATAAGTGACCACCCGCCGCTCGGTGACGCGGGAGGCGAGCGACTGCACCTCGGGGTGGTCGGCGCACAATACTGCGAAGCCGTAAAACGGGATCGCGCCGACGAACTGGTCGAAGGCGGCGCGCAGCGCGTCGAACGAGCCGTAGTGCTCCATGTGCTCGGGGTCGATGTTGGTCACCACCGCGACGATGCCGCGCAGCTTCAGGAACGAGCCGTCGCTCTCGTCCGCCTCGACCACCATCCACTCGCCTTCGCCCATCTTCGCGTTCGAGCCGTAGGCGTGGATCACGCCGCCGTTGATCACGGTCGGGTCGAGGTTGGCGGCGTCAAGGAGCGCGGCGACCAGCGAGGTTGTCGTGGTCTTGCCGTGGGTGCCGGCGACGGCGACGGTGCGCTTCAAGCGCATCAGCTCGGCGAGCATCTCCGCGCGGCGGACGACCGGCACGCCGGCTTCCTTGGCCGCGGCGATTTCCGGGTTGTCGGCAGTGATCGCAGTCGAGACCACCACCGCACCCGCACCCTCGACGTTCTCTGCGGCGTGGCCGATGGCGATCTTGGCGCCTAGCTTCTGGAGCCGCTCGACCACAGGGCCTGATTTAATGTCCGAGCCTTGGACCTCGTAACCGAGGTTGAGCATCACCTCGGCGATCCCGCTCATGCCGATCCCGCCGATGCCGACGAAATGCAGCGGGCCGATGTCGATGGGCACGGAATGGCGCATGGATGGTCCCGAAGCTACGCGCAACGCGCGCGATCTGTGCGACCGCGCGTTTGCGCACTGATAGCAGCCCCAAGCGCTGCAATGGTAGAGGATCTAACTTGCGTTTTTAGAGTCAGCCTCTCAGATATAGTCCAGAGGACAGTCCACAGTCCGGCGCGGAGATCTTCATGAGCGGCAACCCTCAAGGCGCCTGCCTGGTCGTCGGCGCGGGCGACGACACCGGCGCTGCGGTCGCCCGCGCCTTCGCGCGCGAAGGCCTGACCGCCTGCGTCGTCCGCCGGCCGCGGCACGCCGAAGCGCTCGAAAAGCTGGCGGAGGGCATTCGCGGCGAGGGACTGAAGGCCGCCGCCCTGCCCGCTGACGCGCGCGACGAGCAGGCGGTGATCGATCTGGTTGAGAAGATCGAGACCGAGATCGGCCCGATCGAGGTCGCGGTGTTCAACATCGGCGCGAACGTGCGCTTCGACGTGGCCGAGACCACCGAGCGGGTCTACCGCAAGGTCTGGGAAATGGCCTGCCTCGCCGGCTTCCTCATGGGGCGCGAGGTCGCCAAGCGGATGATCCCGCGCGAGCGCGGCACGATCATCTTCACCGGCGCGACCGCGAGCGTGCGCGGCGGCGCCGGCTATGCGGCTTTCGCCGGCGCCAAGCACGGTCTTCGCGCACTCGCGCAGTCGATGGCGCGCGAGCTCGGCCCTAAGAACATTCACGTCGCCCACACCGTCATCGACGGGGCGATCGACTCGAATTTCATCCGCGAGAACTTTCCGGACGCAGACGAACGGCGCGCCGAGGACGCGCTGCTCTCGCCCGAACACATCGCCCAAAACTATGTCTGGCTACACCGCCAGCCGCGCACCGCCTGGACCCACGAGCTGGATCTAAGGCCCTGGAAAGAACGCTGGTAAGGAGACCCGACATGGTCAGCGTCGACTACATCTTCGATTTCGGCAGTCCGAACGCCTACCTCGCGCACAAGGTCATCCCCGGGATCGAGGCGCGCACGGGCGCGCAATTCAACTACGTTCCGGTCCTCCTGGGCGGGGTGTTCAAGGCGACGAACAACCAGTCCCCGATCGCCGCGTTCGCCAGCGTGAAGAACAAGCTCGCCTACCAGCAGCGCGAGATCGAACGCTTCATCGAGCGCCACGGGCTGTACGCCCTTCGGATGAATCCGCACTTTCCGATCAATACGCTGACGATCATGCGCGGCGCGCTGGTGGCCGAGCGCGACGCGCGGCTCGCCGACTACGTGGACGCGATGTTCGCCGCCGTATGGGAGCGCGAATTGAAGATGGACGACCCGGCGGTGATCGCGGCGGCGCTCGACGAGGCGGGCTTTGAGGGCGCGGCGCTGCTCGAAGCGACGCAGGATCCCGAAATCAAAGCGAAGCTCGCCCAGAACACCGAAGCGGCGGTCGAGCGCGGCGTCTTCGGCGCGCCGACCTTCTTCGTCGGCGAGGAGATGTACTTCGGCAAGGACCGGCTGGGCGAGGTCGAGGAGGCGATCGGGCAGGCGGCGTAGGCCCCGCCTCGCTAAGCAAACAGCCCCTTACCAATAATTCCTGTGCGTTGTGGTCCGAACAGCGTTAAGACCTGCGCCGTTCAAAGCCCACAGGACCTAATCATGACCGACGCCGCCTCACCCGCGCGCGACTCCCGTTCGCCCGCCGACGTCACGCCGCAGGAAAAGCGCCTCACCTTCATCGCCTTGATGATCGTGTTTCTGCTCGCCGCGCTGGACATGACGATCATCGCCACGGCCATGCCGCGGATCGTCGCCGACCTTGAAGGTCTCGACCTCTATCCGTGGGTGACGACGATTTATCTGCTGACCTCGACGGTGATGGTGCCGATCTGGGGCAAGCTCGGCGACCTCTTCGGCCGCAAGATCATCCTTATCTCCGGCGTTTGCATCTTCGTCGTCGGCTCTTGGCTGTGCGGCCTGTCGGGCGAGTTCGGCGACCTGCCGCTATTGGGCGGGGGAATGATGCAGCTGATCATCTTCCGCGGCTTGCAAGGCATCGGCGGCGGCGCCCTCTTCACCAGCGCCTTCGGCGTCATCGCCGACATGTTCCCCCCGCGCGAGCGCGCCAAATACGCCGGCCTGTTCGGCGCCGTGTTCGGCGTGTCCTCTATCCTGGGACCGTTGATCGGCGGCTACTTCACCGATCACGGATCGGTCACGATCGCCGGGGCCTACATCGCCGGCTGGCGCTGGGTGTTCTACGTCAACCTGCCGACCTCGGTCCTCGCGCTGGCGATGATCTTCTTCAAGATGCCGGACATCCGCCATCGCGACGGCGGCAAGATCGACATCCTCGGCGGCGCGCTGGTCATCATCGGCATCGGCGCGCTGTTGTTGGCGCTCAGTTGGGGCGGGCGCGACTACGGCTGGGCCTCGCCGATGATCCTCAGCCTCTTCGCTTTCTCAGCGATCGTGACCGCTGCGTTCGTCTTCGTGGAGTCGAAGTTCTCAGAGCCCATCCTGCCGCTCGAGCTGTTCAAGATCCGCTCGTTCTCGACCACTAACGTCGCCGCGGCGATCATGGGCATGGCGTTCATGGGGACGATCGTCTACCTGCCGCTCTATCTCCAGCTCGGCCTCGGCGTCACCGCGACGACCAGCGGTCTCTCCATGCTGCCGTTGATGCTCGGATTGACCGCTTCAGCAGCGTTCTTTGGCCGGATGGTCCGGCAGACGGGTTTCTATCGCCGCTACATTCTCGTCGGCTGCGCGGTCCTGGCGATCGGACTCTTTCTGCTCGCCCAGCTGGGGCCGGGCGCCGCGCTGTGGCAGGTCAACTGGCGGCTCGTGGTGGTCGGCATCGGCCTAGGGCCGAGCCAGAGCCTGTTCACCATCATCGTGCAGAACTCCGCTCCGCCGAAGCAGCTCGG
>JASFUX010000083.1:0-12938 GCA_050050115.1 Maricaulaceae bacterium
CACGGCGCGCCGTCAGGAAAAGCCAGGGCCGGCGCGCCGACGAGAGCCGCCAGCGCGCCCGCCAAGGGGACAAGCCTACTCAGAGGCCTGATCCTCGCCCATGTCGTGCTCTTCGATCTGGGCGTAGCCGATGTAACCGGCGTCGGCGCCGAACCACACCCGGCCCGTCGGCGCGTGGTAGTGCATGTGACGCACGGTGCGGGAGTCGAGTTCCTGAGCCGCGACGATCTCCCGCGTCGCCGTGTCGACGCCGATGAACTGGGCCGGCTCGACGCCGCCGGCGACCGTCCAGAAGACGCCCGAGTTGTCGATCGCCGTGCCGTAAGGCTGTGCGCGGCGCTCGCCTTCGATCAGCTCGATGTCGGCGTGCTCGCCCGCCGCCGGGTCATAAATGCCGACGTAGCCTTCGGCGAAGTCCGCGTACCAGATCGAACCGTCGGGCGCGATTTCGAGGCGGCGCGGGCGGGCGCCCTCGCGCGGCAGTTCGATCTCGGTCAGCTCCATGGTTTCGGGATCGACGTGCGCAAGCTTGTTCGTGCCGAGCAGCACCACCCACACCGTTCCGTCTTCGGCCATCTTGATCCCATAGGGCCGCGAGCGCTCGGTCGGCACGTCGATCAGCTCGACTGAACCGTCCTCGACAGTCAGCTTGCCGACCATGTTGCCGCCTTGAACGGTGAACCAGATGTCGCCCGCCTCGTCGAACACCATCGTGTGCGGGTCGCGCGCGGCTTCGTCCGGCATCGGATAGTGGGTGATCTCGCCGGTTGCCGGATCGTAGCGCCCGATGTCGCCGACGAGGTTGCCGGTATACCAAACCTGACCGCCCTCGGAGACGATGGTGTTGTGCGGTCCGGCTTCGTCCGGCAGGTCGACCCGGGTAATCTCCCCCGTCGACACGTCGATGTGTCCGAGATAATGCCCGCGCTGGCCGACGAACCAGATCGAGTCCGCACTCGCGGCGAAGGGATCGCGCGGGCGGGTGTTCTCGTAGGGAATGTCCCATTTCTCGAACGCGACCTCGCGCAACATTTCGCTGTCATCCTGGGCGAAGGCGCTCACAGCGGTCAGCGCAGCGCCGACGGTGATCGCGGCGCCGATCGCGACCCGGCTGCGGAAAATCTTGGTCTCAAGCTTCATGGTCCCAGCTCCTCCCTTAAAGAGTTGCGTCTCGCTCGCTTTCGCAAAGCGCCCCGATCGGGAGACTGGCATTTCGAAGATGTCGGCGTCATGGCGAACCGACCAACGCGGATTGCGATCACGCCGATGTGAACGCGGCGAAATGGTCAATCCTTGAACGCCTTGAACGCCGCGAGCGCGCGTTCGCGCGCGCCCGCATGCTCGACGATCGGTTCGGGGTAGGTCTCACCCAGGCGCACGCCGGCGTCGGCAAGCGCCTCTTTCGGCGCTTGCCATGGCGCATGGATATGCTTGGCGTCGAGCGCCGCAAGCTCGGGAACCCAAGCGCGGACGTAATCGCCGTCCGGGTCGAACTTCTCCGACTGCTTGATCGGATTGAAGATGCGGAAGAACGGCGCGGCGTCGGCGCCGCAACCCGCGACCCACTGCCAGCTCGTCGGATTGGTCGCCGCATCCGCGTCGACCAGCGTGTCCCAAAACCAGCGCTCGCCCGCGCGCCAATCGATCAGCAGATGCTTGATCAGGAACGAGGCGGTGACCATGCGCACGCGGTTGTGCATCCAGCCGGTGCGCCAAAGCTCCCGCATTCCCGCATCGACCATCGGATAGCCGGTCCGCCCCTTGCTCCACGCTTCGAAAGCATCGTCGTCTTCACGCCAGGGGAACGCGTCGAACTCAGGCTTCCAGTTCTTCTCCGTCAGATCGTCCGTATAGAACAAAAGCGACTTGGCGAACTCGCGCCAGCCCAGCTCGGCGAGGAACTTTTCGATGTCGCTCGACAACTCGCCGCCGCTCGCGGCGTGCGCCGCGGCCCAGACCTGGCTCGGCGAGATCTCGCCCCATCTCAAGTGCGGGGAAAGGCGCGACGTCGTTTCTCCGGCCGGCCGGTCGCGCGCGTCCTTGTAGCCGCTAATCGTTTCGTCGAGGAAACGATCAAGCCGATCGCGCGCGCCGTCAGACCCGGGCGTCCAAGAATCTGAGAACTCGGCAGCCCAGTTCGGACGCGTCGGCGTCAGCGCCCAGTCGCTTAAGTCGTCGCTTTCAATCTCGCCGTCCGCCGCCGCGATCCTGGACGGCGCGGCGATCGGGTCTTCCGGTTCGCCCGCCTGGCGGCAGGCGCGCCAGAACGGGGTGAACACCTTGTAGGGTTCGCCCGCGCCGGTCTGGATCTCCCACGGCTCGAAAAGAAGGTTCGCCTTGAAGCTTTGCGCGTCGACGCCGGCGTCCTTGAGCGAGGACTTGATCGCCGTGTCGACGGCGACTTCGGCCGGCGCATAGCGACGGTTCCAGAAGACCTGCTTGGCGCCCGTTTCCGCTGCGAGCTGAGGGATGAGCGTTTCGGGATCTCCGCGACGCAGGATCAATCGGCCGCCCAGGCGCGCGATGTCGGCGCCTAGCGCGGTGAGAGACTGGTGCAGCCACCATCGCGCCGCGCCGCCGAGTGGTCGCAGGGCCTTCGTTTCTTCAAACACGTAGACGCAGACCGTCGGCCCGTCCGCAGCAACCGCCGCCGCGAGAGCCGGGTTGTCGGCGATCCGGAGATCGTCGCGGAACCAGACGAGATTGGCCGACGCCCTCAGGTACGTGCTTGATATCCGCCAAGCCGAGTGAAGGTCCAATCACGCAGAAGAGCGCGCATGAAAAAACGGGCGGAGGCGACGCCCCCGCCCGCTTCATTTTTCAGCAGCGAAGCGCTTAGCGCGCCGCCATCATCATGCGGACGATCTCTTCAGTGATCTCCGGCTCGAGGCCTTCGGTGTGGCCTTTGTCGAGGCGCACCACGTCGGCGACGATCCGGCCGTCGTCGCAGTTCGGATAGTCGTAGATCAGCGCCGTGCCCGGCCGTGGATCGAGACCCCAGACCGGATTGCGGTTGGCTTGCTCGCGGCCGTCGTAGACGTAGCCGGCGGTCGTATCGACGATCTCGCGCGGGTTCGCTTGAACGTCGCAGCCGAGCTGCGCCGCCCACGGCGACGCGTTCGGCAGGCCGGCGTCGGTCAGCTCGTGCTCGCCGGTCTCGTAGATGAACGAGAACTCGGCGGTCTCGGGCAGGAACTCGGCGCAGGCGGCGAGGCCGACGCACTCCCCTTCGGCCGCGGGCGGCCGTTCGGGGCGCGGCGGCGGTCCTCCGGCGACCGAACCGCGCGGGATCCCTGCGCGCACGTCGGCGCGGCGCGAGCCCAGCCGGCCGCCCGACAGGCTCACCCAGCCGTCGATCCGCGTGTAGAAGAACGGGTCGTCGTTGATCAGGCGGTTCGAGGTCTGTCCGCCGAACGAGTGCCCGGCGAGCCAGAAGGCGTCGATGGCGACGTCGTTGGCGGCCAGCTCAGCCTCGACCATCTCAACGATGTTGCGCAGGTGCTGATCGTCGGGGTCAGCGCGCCAGCCGCGGCTCGTCCCGCTCGGCGTCGCGACCACCAGGCGATACTCTTCCTTGTAGTCCATGATCGGGAAGTAGTGCCGCTGCCAGTTGGCGATCGAGCCGCCGCCGTGGAGGTTGAGCACGAAGGTAACGGCCTCGCCCGGCCGCAGGTCGCACGGATAGTCGAGGTAGAACTCGCGATAGGTCGCCGGATCCGCCGCGTTGCCGGGGTTGCCGATCAACTCGTCCGGACAGCCGGCCTCGGGGCAATGCAGCGGCGGCGGGCTGGTGCATTCGACGCCGGCAAGCTGAACCGGCTCGCCCCCGCCCATCGTCGAGGCGCAGCCGATCAGCGCGCCCAGGGCGACGCTCGTCGCCGCGAATTTCTTCAGGCCTTCAGTGCGGATCATGCCGCCCCTCCCCTCGTTTCAACGGTGTGGTCTATGCGCCCCGTCTTTTTGGCGCTTATCGGCGCTAGTTAACTGAATGACCCGCCTGCACGCAACCTCGTCAGCGCCTTTCAAAAAGCCCGCATCAGACGTGCGTCGCCTGCCCGGCGACGATGTACCAGGTGACGAACAGCCCGCAGATGAGCGCGCCCGACAGCGGCCCGTTGGTGCGCCGCCAGGTGAACACCGCGATCAGCCCGACGATCGCCAGGACTGCGACGAATTGCATCGCCACGATCGAGAATAGCGCGTCGGCGAAGCTCGGCACGGCGCCGGTCGCGAACAGCCAGATGTAGATCCCTGCAACCATGACCAGGAAGCCGCCCGCCGTCGCGACGAAGCCGGTCGCATACTGAGCCAGTCCGCCGGCGCCTATTAGCGACAAGGTCGCGTGGAGCGCGCGCTGGGAGATGTAAAAGAACGCCGTAAACGGAACAAGATAAGCGAGGAACGCCGCGAGGTGATTGGGTCCCAGCGGCTTCAAGGCGACGACCCAGAAGCGCATGTCCGCCTTGAACGCGACGTCGAGCACGATGACGGCCAGATAGAGCATCCCGACCGAAAGAACCGCCGCGACGAGCTTCTTCAGCAACCCGCCTTCGTTGCCCCGGCGGAATGCGATCGCGGCGAAGATGATCGCAATGAGCCCGTTGCCGAGCGCCCAGGTCAGGATCTGGTTGGTGATGTTCTGCGGAAACAGCTCGAGCCCGGTGAAGCGCGCGCCCCAGGCGACGAGCGGGAAGTAGGTCGCCGCCGGTATCGTCGCGGCGACCGCGAGGGATATCCACCAGATGAGCGAAGCGCGCGCCTGCGCGCCGTCGCCCGGCAAGGCGACGGATGAGAACCACGGCAGCGCGATCAGCAGGTCGAAGGTGCCCAAGACCACGAGAACGCCGCCGAGGAGCGCGATCAGCGTGCCGATCTCCTTCCAGTACCAGATCTGATCGTCGGCGGCGGTCGCAGCGACGTCGCCGTCGCGCAGCGTCATGTTCATCCACGCGACGGCGTCGCCGATCGCTTCGGTGGAGAGGTGATCGCCCGGGTGCGTGGTCAGCGGCGTCGTCAGCCGCCGCCCGGTCCCCTCGTCGATCGAACCATAGACCTCGCCTTCGACGACCGGCGCGTCGGTCCCGAACAGCGCCTTGAGCTTGTCGCTGTTCTCGACGTCGGCGGCTTCCGTCACGCCCCACATCAGCGGCGCAAACTCGTCGTACTCGGAGAAGATGACGGCGGTGTTGCGCGGGAACTCGGTCGTGCCCGGCGCGGCGAAGGGCGCGCCGACGGAGGAGCCGGCCAGAACCAGAGAACGGTATCCATCGGGATCGGAGCTGGCGGCGGCGAGCACGGTCCAGCCGCCCATCGAATGGCCTTCAAGGCCGATGCGGTCGGTGTCGACCTGGGGCAGGCTGCGCAGATAGGCAAGACCCGCCGGTCCGCCGAAACCGGCGCCGGGCTCGATAGCGACGCCGTCGGAAAAGCCGTGGCCGACCTGGTCCATGGCGAGCACGACGTAGCCGCGCCGGGCGAACTCGATCGCAAAGCCGCTCTGGGTCTCGCGCGAGTTGATGTAGCCGTGCACGGCGAGAATGCCCGGCGCGGGGGTCTCGGCGGTCGCATTGGCCGGGGTGTAGAGCAGGCCTGAAAGCTCGCGACCCTCGTCGAGCGGAAAGCGCACGTCCTCGATCGTCACGCCGCCCGAGGTCTGGATCGCATGCGCAAGATAGCCGCCGCCGAGCACAAGCGCCCAGCCGACGACCAGCAGCAGCCAGTTCGTCTTCAAGAGGTTCCCTCCCCCAAATGTCGCGCGCGAGCGTTCTGCGCCGCCCGTCGGCGTGTCCCGGCATCAATCATCGCGGTTCGGAGGAACTTGTCGAGTCCTGCGCGGCGGCGCGCGGCGGGCGATCTCGGTTTCGCGCTCACCGCTTGGCGTTCCTGGCGTTCAACAAAACGCGATGTGCGCCCCGCCGGCGCCGGCTCTTCGCCAGCGTTGGTCCTAGCCCTCTAGCCGCCGCGCGACCTCCTCGCCGACCGCCAAAGAGGCGGTGAGGCCCGGGCTCTCGATGCCGAACATCGCGACGAGCCCTTCAAGGCCGTGCGTTTCCGGCCCGTCGATGCGGTAATCGGGCTGCGGCTCGCCGGGACCGTGCAGCTTGGGGCGAATGCCGGCGTAGTCGGGCACGAGCGCGCCGTCGGGCAGATCGGGCCAGAACCGCCGGATCGTCTCGTAGAAGCTGTCCGCGCGGCCCGGATCGACCGTGTAGTCGAGCTCGTCGACGAACTGCAGATCCGGGCCGAACCGCGCCTGACCGCCGAGATCGCGGCGATAGTGCGTGCCCAGAGCGCCCGGGATCGGCAGCGGATAGATCAGCCGCGCGAACGGCGCCTTGCCGTTCAAGGCGAAGTAGACGCCCTTGCCGTAGTGGAGCGGCGGGATCTTTGCCTGCGGATAGCCGAGGATCTCCGCGGCCAGCGCCTGGGCGTCGAGGCTGGCGGCGATCACCAGGCGCGCCGTCGTGATCGTCGTTTCTTCGGCCCCGCCAGCACGCACCGAGAAGCCGCCGCCGGTCAGCGGCTCGGCGCTCAGAAAAGGCGTTGACGGAACGATCGCGCCGCCTGCGTCCTCGATCCGGCCTTGCAGCGCGAGCATGTAGCCGTGGCTGTCCAGGAGCCCGCTCGTCGGCGAGTTGAGCGCGGCGGCGGCCTTGAGCCCCGGCTCGAGCGAGCGCGCTTGAGCCCCCGTCAGCGTTTCGATCTCTTCGACGTCATTGACCTTCGCTTGGGCGAGGATGGCTTCGAGCGCCGGGATCTCGGCCTCTTCGGCGGCGACCACCAGCTTGCCGCAGCGCGCGTGCGGCACATGGTGCGCTTCAAGGAACGCATAGAGCCGCCGACGCCCCTCGACGCACAGCCGCGCTTTGAGCGAGCTGGTCGGATAGTAGAGCCCGGCGTGGATCACCTCGGAGTTCCGCGACGACACGCCCTGGCCGATCACCGGCTCGGCTTCGAGGACGATCGGCGCGAGCCCCCTCTGCGCGAGGGCGAAGCCGGTCGCCAGCCCTACGGCCCCCGCGCCGACAATCACGGCCTCCGCATCAAATCCCATCAGCTCTTCCGCCAGCATCCGGCCGCGTCCCAGCGGCGGGATCGGGTTTGAACAAGTTCAGCGAGCGGTTCAAGCTGCGCCGCCAAAGATGGGAGGGATGACGATGAGCGAAACCGATCCGTGCATTCTCGCGATCGACCAGGGCACCACCAGCTCGCGCGCGATCGTGTTCGGATTGGACGGCTCGGTCGTCGCCCTCGCCCAGCGCGAATTCGAGCAGATTTATCCGCAGTCGGGCTGGGTCGAGCACGAGCCCGAGGCGATCTGGGCGAGCGTGCTCGCCACCGCGCGCGCCGCGCTCAAGGAGGCGGCGGACAAAGGCCGCACCGTCGCCGCGCTCGGCGTCACCAACCAGCGCGAGACGACGATCATCTGGGAGCGCGACACCGGCCGGCCGATCCACAACGCCATCGTCTGGCAGGACCGGCGCACCGCGGAGATCACCCGAGATCTCGTCCGCGCCGGCCACGAACAGCGGATCGCCAAGCGCACGGGCCTGCTGCTCGATCCCTACTTTTCGGCAACCAAGATCGCCTGGATCCTCGATCACGTCGACGGCGCGCGCGAACGCGCGGCGCGGGGCGAGCTGGCGTTTGGGACGGTCGACACGTTCCTGATCTGGCGACTGACCAACGGCGCCAAGCACATCACCGACGCGACCAACGCCTCGCGCACGTCGCTCTACAATCTCGAACGCGGCGTGTGGGACGACAAGCTGCTCGACATCTTCAACGTGCCGCGCAGTCTCCTGCCCGACGTCGTCGATTGCGCCGGCGAGTTGGGAACGACCGATCCTTCCGTGCTCGGCGCCGCCTTGCCGATCGCCGGGATCGCCGGGGATCAGCAGGCCGCGACAGTCGGTCAGGCGTGCTTCTCCGTCGGCGAGGCGAAGTGCACTTACGGCACCGGCGCCTTCCTGGTGCTCAACACCGGCGACAAGCTCGTGCGCTCCAAAAATCGCCTGCTCGGCACCATCGCCTATCGCCTCAATGGCAAGACGACGTTCGCTTTGGAGGGATCGATCCTGGTCGCCGGCGCCGCGATCCAGTGGTTGCGCGACGGTCTAAAGATCATCGACAGCGCCTCCGAGGTCGAAGCCCTCGCCGCCTCGATCGAGGACACTGGCGGGGTCTACCTCGTGCCCGCTTTCACCGGCCTTGGCGCGCCACATTGGGACGCTGACGCGCGCGGCGCGATCGTGGGGCTGTCGCGCGGCTCGGGTCGCGCCGAAATCGCCCGCGCCGCGGTCGAGGCCGCCGCCCACCAGACCGCCGACCTGCTCGACGCGATGGCCGCCGACGGCGTGTCGGCGGGCCGGCTCAAAGTCGACGGCGGCATGACGGCGAACGACTGGTTCGTGCAAAACCTCGCCGACACCTTGAACGTCGAAGCGCTCAGGCCCGTGAACGCGGAGTCCACCGCCTGGGGCGCTGCGGCCCTCGCCGCGCTCGGCGCGGGATTTTTCAGCTCTTTGGACGACATCGCCGCGGCCTGGACGCCCGAGCGCACTTTCTCTCCCGCCATGGACGTCGAAACCCGCGCCGTCGCCCGCGCCGGCTGGCGCGACGCCGTCGGCCGGGTGGCGAGCGGCCGATCCTAGACTCGCGCGTTGCGCGAATCCCCGATCCCGACCGCCGCGCAGCAGAAAACTACCATTGTAGTTGACTTGTGATAATCAGGCGGAGAACCTGAGACCCTGCGGGGAGCGCACGCATGGCGCGAAAGAAATCGTCTGTCCTCACCGACGCCGAGCAGCGGATCATGCGCGTGCTCTGGTCCAAGGGCGAGGCCAGTGTCCACGACGTCACCAACATCCTGTCGCAGGAGCGCCAGACCGCGTACAACACGGTCCTGACGATGCTGCGCATCCTGACCGACAAGGGCTATGTCGAGCCTCGGCGCGAAGGCCGCGCCTTTATCTATACGCCCATCGTCAGCCGCGCCGACGCGCGCACCCAGGCGCTTTCGCACGTCCTGTCGCAGTTCTTCGAAGGCTCGCCGACGGTGCTCGCGGCGCATCTGATCGACCATGTCGACATCGACGCCGAGGAGCTCGACGCGCTGCGGCGCGAGCTTGACCGCGCCCCGCCGAGGGAAGGCTCCGGCGATGGCTGACGCGGCGGTCGTCTTTTCGCTGATCGGCAACCACCTCTGGCAAGGCGGGGTGCTGGTCGCGGCTTTGGCGCTGGCGCTGCGCGCCGGCCGCCGACTGCGCGCCAAGAGCCGTCACGACTTCGCCTACGCCGCACTCGCCTGCGCCGCGCTTCTGCCGCTCGCCGCGCTCGCGCCGGGACAGGGGCTCGAGCAGCTTGGCTGGCGTCTGCCGCTGATGGTTCCCGAAGCGGAGGCGGCGTCCGCCGACGACGGCGTCGGCGCGGAAACCGAGATGACGAACGTGCGCGGGCGGTCGTTCACGCTGGGACCGAACGGGCCTCTGGTCCGCGTCGAGATCGCGACCACCGGAAGCGAAGCGGCCGCGGCCTCGCCGGAAAAGACCATCGCCAATCTTTTCGATCCGCGCCTCGCCGCGTGGCTTGCGATCGGCCTCGGCGTCGTCTGGGTGCTCGGGACCCTGGCGCTGCTCGTCAGGGTGGCGGCCGACGCCTTCGCGGCGGAGCAGCTGCGCGCACGCGCCCGACCGATCGCGCCTCCAAGCCTGTTGTCGGCGGAGCTCAAGCAGCTTCGTCTCGCAGAGTCCGCCGAAGCGCGCGGACCTCTGGTCGCCGGGCTGACGCGCCCCGCGGTGATCCTGCCCAAGGGCGCGCTCGACCGCTATTCGGCGGCTCAGCTGAGCGCCCTGCTCGAGCACGAACGCAGCCACATTGAACGCGGCGATCTCATCCTCGCCTTCGTGCAGCGGCTCCTTGTCGCCGTCTTCTGGTGGAGCCCGGCGATGCACTGGATCAGCCGCCGGATCGAGGACGAGCGCGAGATGGCCTGCGACGAAGCGGCCGTGGTCTGCACCGGCGATCATCGCCTGCTCGCCAGGACGCTGGCCGATCACGCTCATGCCCAGCTTCAAGGGGCTCGGCCGCGGCTGGTCATGGGCATGGCGCGACGCCGGTCGCTGCTGGTGCGTCGCGTGCGCCGGCTGATGGACGGCGCGGCGACCGAATCCCGGACGCTGGCCCGGGGCGCGGCGGCGGCGCTCGCCACCGTCGTTCTCGCCGCCGGCCTCGCCACGCCGCGCTGGCGCGCGGAAGCCTCGCAAGAGATCGAGATCGCCGCGCACGAGGACCATCTTGCGGATCACGACATGCTGGTCATCGGCGACCTCGTCGTGCGTCGCGCCGAAACCCTGCGGCCGCAGACTATTAGCAATAGCGAAACCGTCAGCCAAGCGATCGCCGACTGGCGGGAGGCCCAGGCGAGGATCATCGCCCGGGCGATCGCCGAGAACGACGGCGAGATCGATGAAGCCATGGCCGCCGAACTCGATGCGGCCGCCGATGAGCTTGGTGATCGCGTCACCACGTTCATCCTTCAGGGCGAAGACGCGCGCCTCGATCGGGACACTGCTCTGAAATACCTAAAAGACCTGCGCCTTGAGGAATATCTCGACGCCGCGCGCCGCGCGTTCGAAGCGTCCGCATCGATCACAGTGCTGGCCGTCGACAAGCAGGTTCTGGTTGAGGCGCGCGCACGGGCCCGCGGCGACCACCATGTCGCGCTCGCCGCCGCGCACGGTCATGTCGCGGACGAGCTCACGCGACTGCTGGTGATCGCGGAAGCCGACGGCGACGCGGCGTTTGCTGAAGATCTCATCGCCGCCGGCGCCGATGTGACGGCCGCACGCATGCATCGGACGCCGCAGTTGATCGCCGCCATTCGCAGCGGCGAGATAGACCGCGCAGGCCGGCTCCTGGCCGCGGGCGCCGACGTCGACGCCGTCGACCTTAGCGGGAACACGCTGCTGAGACTGGCGATCCACAACTCCGACGAAGAGCTCGTCGCGCTGCTGATCGACCACGACGCCGACGTCAACGCCGCCGGACCCGACGGGCTGACCCCGCTCGCCCTCGCCGCGGCGGCGCGCGATGAAGACATCGTCCGGCTGTTGAGAGACGCCGGCGCGCGGCTGACGCGCGGCTGATCCCGCCACGCGCCCAAAGCTCCAGATCAGATCGATCTAACGATCGCTTCTCTTAACAAACGCGCTGTTTCACGGCGTCGGGAACCCCGAAGGCGCGTTCCCGGTTGATCCCGGCCGCCGGGCGCCGTTCGATCCTCCCGAGCCCCGCGACCCGTTCGGGGGCCGGCGGCTTCATAAACGGTCAACAAGCAGCCGCTACCAACCATGAGGCCAGAAGGCCTCCGCCAGGAGCCGCAACGACGCCGAAGAGCGTCGCGTCGGACGGATCGGATCGAATACGTATGAGCACCGCGACCGCGGAAATCCTCGATGATGTCGAAAAGACACCCGAAGAGCCGCCCAAAGGCGATCGGGGCCCCGAGACCGAGACGGCGCGCGCCTCCGCCTTCGCCCTCCGCCCCTACCAGCGCCAGCTGGTCGAGCAGGCGATCTCGGCGGTCGACGCAGGCGGGCGGCCCGGGATCGTGCTGCCCACCGGCGGCGGCAAGACCGCCGTTATGGCCGGGCTGACCGAGCGGCTGCTCGAACGCCGGGCGGGACGCATTCTGATCCTCCAAGACCGCGGCGCGCTGGCGGTGCAGAACGGACCGAAGATCGGTTCCTGGCTCGGCCTGAGCCACAGCCAGGTCGGCGGCGGCCGGGACAGCTGGGACGGCGAAGTGGTCATGGCGATGCGCCAGAGCGCGGCGAAGACCGCGCGCCTCGACGTCGTCTCCGACACCGATTGGGCGGGCGTGCTGATCGACGAAGCGCACCGCCTGGGCTCGGACGAGTACGACAACATCGTCGACGCGCTGCCCAAGGGCGTGCCGGTGATCGGACTGTCGGCCACCCTCGCCCGCGCCGACGGCCGCCCGCTCGCCCCGCTCGACCGGGTGATCGAAGGCCCTTCGATCGAGTCCCTCATCGGCCAGGGCTATCTCACACCCTACCGCTTCCTCGTGCCGAAGGACGCGATCCAAGGCCAGATTTCCCGCGGCGTCGCCCAGCTGCGCACGGTGGCGGGCGAATACGCCGCCGGCGACGCGGCGCGGCTTTTGAACACCGACGCGATCAACCGCTCGGTGGTCCGCCAGACCAAGAAGAAGTTCCTCGGTCGCAAGGACCGCAAGGGCCAGGGTCTCGTCGCCTTTTGCGCGACCATTCAGCATGCCGAAGACTTGGTCGAGGCCTACCAACGCGAAGGCGTCGACGCGCGGGTCTATCATTCCCGCATGCGCCAGAACGAGCGCGACGCGACCTTGAAGGCCTTCGATGCAGGCGAGTTCCCGGTGCTCGCAAACCCGCTCGCGCTCGGCGAAGGCTTCGACTGCGCGCGGGTCGGCGCGGTGGTGATCCTGCGACCGTGCGCGCACCGCTCGACCTTCGTGCAGATCGTCGGCCGCGGGCTGCGCGTCGCCAAGCCCGAGGATTATCCCGACATCGACAAGCGCGACTGCGTCGTCTTCGACTACGCCGCCGCCGTCGCCAAGCACCGCTCGCTCGACTGCCCGCCGAACATCGACGGCGCGGAGAGCGAGGCGCGCGAGATCGTCGACGCCTTGAAGGACTGCCCGCGCTGTCACGCCGTCATCCGTCGCGCCGACCGCGACTGCCCCGAATGCGGGCATCGCTTCTCGGAGAAGGAGTCGGAACTCGATCCGAGGATAGCGGAGGAACTGGTCCAGGTCGCGCTCGCATCGGCCGAGCGGCCCTGGTTCCGCCTCGGCAAGCAGGTCTACGTCGCGCACGACCGCGGCGCGACTGGTCTCGTGCTCGACCTCCTCGACGGCACCTATCTGACCTTCGGCT
>JASFUX010000084.1:0-12842 GCA_050050115.1 Maricaulaceae bacterium
CTCATCGCCCAGCCTGCGAACGAGAACACGACGGCCGGCGCGATCGCGATGAAGGCGAGGCCCGCCAGCCCGCTCGGATCGTCCGACAGGATCGCGCCGTCGCTGTAGCCGAGCAGGAAGGCGCTCACGCCCGCGGCCCAGACGAGGCCGAGCGCGACGCCGGCGATCAGAGACCAGGCCGAGTAATCGCGCGCTTCGGCGTGATCATAGTCGTGAGAAGAACGAGAGTCGGAGTCCATGCGCGGATGACCTGATGGGGGACGATTACAGCTCGCAACGCGATAAGGTACTCATATACTCAGGCAATTAGAACAAAAAGGGGCGACGTCACCGCGGCGCCGCGGCGGACGACAGGACAATCGCATGGCTTCAGGGCGGCTTCAGCCTGCGCGCGCGCGCCTTGAAAGCCTCGATGTCCTAAGAGGCGTTGCGGTCTTGGGGATCTATATCGTCAACGTCCAGGCGTTCGCGATGATCCCGCAGGCCTATCAGAATTCCTCCCTGGCGCTCGATTTTGGCCCCGACGCGCGTGCGGCGGCGCGGCTGATCCTGGTGGGCTTCGAGGGCAAGTTCATCACCATCTTCTCGGCGCTCTTCGGCGCGGGCATGGTGCTGATGGCCGGCCGCGGAGACGATCCGGCGCGCGTTGATCTGCACCGCCGGCGGATGGGCTGGCTGGCGCTGATCGGCGTGATCCACGCTTATGGGCTGTGGTTCGGCGACATTCTGCTGCCTTATGCGGTCGCGGGCCTGCTGCTGGTCGGTGCGCTCAAATGGGAGACGGCGCGGCTGGTCTGGGTGGGGCTCGCGCTCACGGCCGCAACGAGCCTGCTGTTCGGCCTGCTCGTGCTTGCCGCCGCTGTCGCGCCGCCCGAGGACTATGCCGAGATGATCGGCGACAGCTGGGCGCTGACGCCTGAAGCTGCCGAGAGCTGGCGCGAAACCTTCCGCAGCAACTGGCTGGCGCGCGCGCCGCGTGTCATCGGCTACACGTTCGAAGCGCAGATGAGCACCCTCGTCGTCTTCATGCCGCGGATCGTCGGCGTGATGATGATCGGCATGGCGCTGTTCAGGTCGGGCTTTTTCTCCGGCGGCTGGTCGATCGGGCGTCTGGCGGCGGCCGCCGCACTCGCGCCGATCGGCTTGGCCGGCAGCTGGATCGGCGCTGAAATCTGCTTCGCGGCGAACTTCGACTTTCTCGAGTGCGCGCCGGGGATGCTGCTCGGAGACGTCGCCAGCGCCGTGCAGGCGCTCGGCTACGCGGCGATCGTGATGCTGCTCTGCCGCGTCCCCTGGCTCGCGCTCGTCCGCGCGCCGTTCGCCGCGACGGGACGGATGGCGATCACCAACTACCTCGGCTGCACCGTGTTCAGCGTGCTCCTGTTCTACGGGCCGCCCGGGCTCGGGCAGATCGGGACGTTCAACCACGTCGGCCAGGTGCGTCTGGCGCTGCTCGTCTGGGTGTTCATGCTCGTGTTCTCCACCGTCTGGCTCGCAGTGTTCCGTTTCGGACCGGTGGAATGGGCCTGGCGATCGCTGACCTATCGCCGGCTCCAGCCCATGTTGAAGCGCGGCTCCTAATTCGCTTGCAGCGCAATATGATATAAAGTAACAACTCTCCGCTCGGGCGAGCGGCTCGCGATTTGCGAGAAGATCCGACGCCGACAGGACAGGTACGCTACGCCATGCGCCATTGGGGCCGCACCGCCGACACGCTGCACGCCGCCGCGCTGGCGAGCCATGCGATATGCTGCGCCCTGCCGATCACGCTCAATCTGCTGGCGCTGGCCTTCGGCGCGGGCGTGCTGACGGCGAACCTGCCGTGGATGGAGGCGCTGCACGACGCCTTGCACGAGCGGGAGGGTCTGCTTCTCGCGGGATCGGGCGTCCTGGTGCTGCTCGGCGGGACGGCGCAGTACCTGAGCTGGCGGGCCGATTGCGGCCGCGAGGCGTGCGCGCATTCGCCGTGCGAGCCGAAGAAGCGGCGGCGGGCCTGGGTGTTCGGCCTCGTCTGCCTGCTCTTTGCGGTGAACGCATCGCTCCTGCTCTGGGGCCATGACGTCGGCCGGACGCAGATCGCGCAGAGCACGGTCGTCGAAGCGCCGCGCTGATCCAGGCCGCTCGCTCCAGAACGAGGATTGCCGGACGGTAATGTGGCCGAGGGCTTGAGCGCGGCGCGCGGGGCTCTAGGGTGGGCGCAACAAAACAACGTCTCTTTGGGGGGACCTCAGCGTGCAGCAGTCAGACACCGGAGACACCGGCGTACCCGTCGGCGCGGTTCGCGTGCGCCACTTTGGCCTCATCGCGGGGCTGGTCGTGGCGTTCGGCCTGCAGCTTTTGCCGCTGCCTGACCGCTTGATCGAAATCACCGGCGGCGAAGCCGAAGCGCGCCAGGCGTGGATCGTGCTGTCGTTGATCTCGCTGATGGCGATCTGGTGGGTGACCGAAGCGATCGCCATCTCGGCGACGGCGTTGTTGCCGCTGATCATCCTGCCTTTGTTCGGGATAATGACCGTCGGACAGCTCGGCGGCAGCTACATGGCGACGACGATCGTGCTGCTGATGGGCGGGATGATGTTCGCCAAGGCGATCGAGCGCTGGAATCTGCACGAACGCATCGCCTTGAACGTGATTTCCCGCGTCGGCGTGTCGCCGGGAATGCTGATCCTCGGCTTCATGATCGCCACCGCGGCGATCTCGATGTGGATCTCGAACACCGCGACCTCGGTGATGATGGTGCCGATCGCGCTCTCGGTCTCCCACGCCGTGGTCGGCCGCGACGTCAAAGGCGCTTCGTTCACCATCGCGCTGCTGCTCGGGGTTTGTTTTGCGGCGAATATCGGCGGGCTCGGCACCCTCGTCGGCTCGCCGACCAACCTCATCGTTCAAGAGCAGCTGCGGATCTTCACCGAGCGCGAGATCACCTTCACCAGCTGGATGCTCATCGGCGTGCCGACAGTGCTGATCCTGATCCCGCTGGCATGGATCGTCCTCGCCAAGGTGGCCTTCCGGCTGCAGGCGGGCGACTCCAACGCGGCCAAGGAAGCGGTCGCTGCGCGGATGAAAGAGATCGGGCCAATCACCGTGCCCGAGCAGCGCACCCTGATGATCTTCGCCACGATCGCCTCGCTGTGGGTTTTCGGCGAAATCTTGCGCGATATCACCATCGCGGGCGTGACGCCGCTGGCGGGCTTGAGCGACGCGTCGATCGCGATCGTCGCCGTGGCGCTGGTGTTCCTCGTGCCGGCAGGTGGCGGCAACCCGAAGGGCACGGCGGTTCTCGATTGGAAGTCGGCCGAGGCGATTCCGTGGGGCGCGCTCCTGCTCTTCGGCGGCGGCCTGGCGATGGCTGCGGCGATCCGTCAGACCATGCTCGGCGAATGGATCGGCGAGGAGTTTCACTTCATCACCTCGTTCCACCCGATCATTGTCATCGGCGTGGTGACCGCGCTCGTCTGCTTCACCACCGAGGTCACGTCGAACACTTCGACCGCCTCGACGATGATGCCGATCTTCATGTCGGTGGCGATCGCGACCGGTCAGGACCCGATCTATCTCGCCGCGGCGATCGGCATGGCGGCGAGCTGCGCCTTCATGCTGCCGATGGCGACGGGCCCGAACGCGATCGTGTTTGCGAGCGGCGAGTTCTCGATCGCGACGATGGCGCGCACAGGCCTGATCATGAACGTCATTGCGATCGCGATACTGACGGGCATCGTCTATTGGTTGGCGCCGATGCTCGCGCCGGCGCTCGGCTAGGCGCGTTCGCTCAGGCGACCTCGAAAGTGATCTCGCCGACGCCTTCGACGCCGCCTTCAACGCGTGCGCCGCTGGCGAGCGGGCCGACGCCCTCGGGCGTGCCGGTGAAGATCAGATCGCCGGGGGCCAGCTTCCAGGTGCGCGCCAGCGCGACGATCAGCGCCTCGGGCGAGAGGATCATGTCCTCTATCCGGCCGTCCTGACGGGTCTCGCCGTCCACGGACAGCCAGATCCGTCCCGCGCGCGGATGGCCGACGTCCTCGGCGCGCTGGAGCGGGCCCACTGGAGCCGAGCCGTCGAAGCCCTTGGCCTCCTCCCAGGGCGAGCCGGCGTTCTTCAAACGCCCTTGCACGTCGCGCCGCGTAAGGTCGACCCCGACGGCGTAAGCGTAGATCAGCGCCCGCGCCTCGTCGTCGGTCTGCGGACGACCGCCCGCGCCGAGCGCAAGCACCAGCTCGATCTCGTGATCGAGCCGCTTGGTGTTCGCCGGATAGGGAACCGAGGTCGGCGCGGCGAGGGCGCTTGGCGGCTTCATGAAGAACAACGGCTCGGCCGGCATCCCCATCTCGGCGGCGTGCGCGGCGTAGTTGCGGCCGATGCAAAAGATGCGGCCGACCTCGAAGGCTTCGCCGTCATGGACGGGCAGGATCGGGTGAGGCGGCGTCGGCGCGGGCGATGGCATGGGGATCTCTTCAGTCAGCCGTCTGGGCAAGCGCTTATAGCGCCTTTTGCCAAGAGCGCGAGCTGCGGCGCATCATGGCTGGCGCGTCAACGAAGGAGATCGCCATGCCGCTGGTCGAGCCGCTGCCCGAGCTGAACGAAGACCTCGCCGATCTGGCGGCCCTGTTTCACACCACCTTGGGCCTCGTGCCGAACTCGGTCCTGACGATGCAGCGCAAGCCCGCGATCGCAGACGCCTTCATCCGGCTCAACAGGGCTGTGATGGAGACCAGCCCTGAAGGCCCGACGTCCGAGCAGAAGCGCCTCATCGCAGCGGTCGCCAGCTACGCCGCTGGTTGCCGCTACTGCCAAGCGCACACGGCGGTGGCCGCCAAGCGCTTCGGCGGCTCGGACGAACGGGTGGCCTCGATCTGGGATTGGGAGCGCAGCGATCTTTACACGCCCGCGGAAAAGGCGGCCTTCGCCTTCGCCCAGGCGGCCGCGTCGGTTCCCAACGGCGTTGATGCGCAGATCGGCGCCGAACTCAAGGCGCACTGGAGCGACGAGCAGATCGTCGAGATCCTGGGCGTCGTCGCCCTGTTCGGCTTTTTGAACCGCTGGAACGACTCCATGGCCACGACGCTCGAGGCGCCGGCGGACGACCTGGCCCAATCGCAGCTAGGCGCGCACGGCTGGGAGCGGGGAAAACACGTTTAGAACGAGCGCGATCAAGCTCGCTGGACGCGGCGGCTTCGTGCTATCGAGCGCCATGCGCGAACGCTCGCCAACAGATTGAGGCTCAAGATGAAGATTGGCGTTCCGGCGGAGATCAAAGCGGACGAGCACAGGGTCGGGCTGACTCCCACGGCCGTGCGCGAATATGCAACGCGCGGCCATGACGTGCTGGTCGAAACCGGCGCGGGACGGGGCGCGGGCTTCGACGACGCGGCCTTCGAGCGCGCCGGGGCCCGCATCGCCGCCGACGCCGCGAGCGTGTTCGCCGAGGCCGAGATGATCGTGAAGGTCAAGGAGCCCCAGGCCGAGGAGCGCGCGCGGCTCAAACCCGGGCAAATCCTTTTCACCTATCTCCACCTCGCCCCCGATCCTGATCAGACCAAGGATCTGATCGACTCCGGCTGCGCCGCGGTCGCCTACGAGACGGTCACGGACGACGACGGCGGCCTGCCCTTGCTCGCGCCGATGAGCGAGGTGGCCGGTCGTCTGGCGGTGTTCTCTGCGGCCGAGACGCTGCTCAAGCACAACGGCGGGATGGGGCTGCTCCTGTCGGGCGTGCCCGGCGTGCCGCCGGCGCGCGTGCTGGTCATCGGCGGCGGCGTGGTCGGGTTGAATTCAGCGCGTATGGCGCTGGGGCTCGGCGCGAAGGTTGTTGTCCTCGATCGCTCGGTGCCGCGCATGCGCGAGATCGACGACATCTTCCTCGGCCATGTGAACACGCGCTACTCGACCCTCGACGCGCTCGAGAACGAGGTGCTGCTCGCCGACGTGGTGATCGGCGCGGTGCTGGTGCCCGGCGGAACGGCGCCGAAGCTGGTCACGCGCGATCTGGTCAAGCGGATGAAGACCGGCTCGGTGCTGGTCGACGTGTCGATCGATCAGGGCGGCTGCTTTGAGACCTCCAAGCCGACCACCCACGCGCACCCGACCTACGTGGTCGACGGCGTCGTGCACTACTGCGTCGCCAACATGCCCGGCGCCGCGCCGCGCACCTCGTCCGAGGCGCTCAACAACGCCACCTTGCCGTTCGGGCTGGAGTTGGCGGACAAAGGCCTCGACGCTTTGAAGGACAATCCCCACCTCGCCCGCGGCCTCAACGTGCACGAAGGGCGCATCACCCATCCCGCCGTCGCCGAAGCGATGAAAGCCGAGGCCGCCGATCCGTTCGGCGTCTGGCAGGGACGCTAGAAGTCGGAACCTGAGCCATGACTGACGAACCAAGCTCGACGAAGCCCGCAACGCCCGGCTTCCGCCTCGACTGGAAGTGGGGCGCGATTCTCGTCGCCTTGATCGGGGCGCTCATCATCGCCGGCGCGATCGACGGCGCGGGATCGCGCGTTGCGCGCGAGCGCTATTCGGTCACCGGCGACGGCGACGCGGTCTGGCGACTTGACGGGCGGACCGGAGAGCTGGTGCGATGTGAAGCGTCGGGGCTGGGGGCCGACAACGTCGCGTGTGCGCGCGTCGAGGACAGGGCTCTGCGCTAGATCTTTTCGCCGCAGAGAGGCGCGCGCGATGAAACTCGCCAGCTACAAGAAGGGGCGCGACGGCGCGCTCCATGTCGTTTCGCGGGACCTGTCGAAGGTCGCCGACGCGAGCGACATCGCCCCGACGATGCAGGCCGCGCTCGATGAGTGGGAGCAGATCGAACCGGGTCTAAGAGAGCGCGCGAGCCTGCTCGAACGCGATCTGGTCGAGGTCTCGCCGTTCGATCCGCGCAGCTACGGCCCGCCGCTGCCGCGCGCCTTCCAGTTCGCGGACGCCCCGGCCTATGTGCATCACCTGGCGCTGGCGCGGCGGGCGCGCGGGGCTGACCTGCCCAAGTCGTTCTGGTCCGAGCCGGTGATCGCGCAGCTGGGCTCGGACTTCCTGCTCGGCCCGAACGATCCGATCGAGCTGCCCCAGACCGAGCGCTGGGGCGTCGATTTCGAAGCCGAGGTCGTCGCCATCCTCGACGACACGCAGATGGGCGTGACGCCCGACGAGGCGCGCGACAGCATCAAGCTGCTCACCCTCGCCAACGACGTCAGCCTGCGCGGGCTCATTCCGGGCGAGCTGGCTAAGGGCGCGGGCTTCTATCAGGGCAAGCCCTCGACGGCGTTCGCGCCGTGCGCGGTGACGCCGGACGAGCTTGGCGTCGCTTGGGACGGCGGACGGCCACACCTGCCGCTCTACACCAAGATCAACGGCCTGATCTTCGGCAAGCCCAACGCCGGGGTCGATATGACGTTCGACTTCCCGACGCTGATCTCCCACGCCGCCAAGACGCGTAATCTGTGCGCCGGCACGCTCATCGGCGCGGGGCCTGTCTCGAACGCCGGCCCCGACGGTGAGCCGGGCCGACCCGTCGCCGAGGGCGGCGCGGGCTTTTCCTGCATCACCGAGCTGAGGATGATCGAGACCATCGAAACCGGTCGTCCGATCACCCCGTTTTTGAGCTTTGGCGACCGAATCGAGATCGAGATGCTCGACGCCTCGGGCCGCTCGATCTTCGGCCAGATCGACCAAAGAGTGGCGCAGCACGGCCGTCTCTGATATTCGCGCCGCGCGATGAAACACTATTTGACCACCGAAGACTGGAGCCGCGCCGAGCTTCAAGCGCTGCTCGACCGCGCGCGCGCGTTCCGCGATGCGCCCCGTGGCGATGCGCTCAAGGACAAGGCGGCCGCGTTCGTTTTCTTCAACAATTCGCTGCGCACCCGGGCGAGCTTCCAGGTCGGCGCGGGTCAGCTGGGCGGCCAGTCGATCATCGTCGAGCCGGGCGCGTCGGGCTGGCCGATGGAGGTCGCCGAGGGCGCGGTCATGGACGGCGAGGCTGAAGAACACGCCAAAGAGGCCGTGCGCGTGCTCTCGCGCTACGTCGACCTCATCGGCGTGCGCGCCTTTCCGAAATTCGCCGACTGGGCCGTCGACAAGGCTGAAACGACGCTGAAGGCCTTCGCGCGCTGGTCCGAGGTTCCGGTCATCAACATGGAGACCATCGTCCACCCGTGTCAGGAGCTGGCGCTGATGATGGCGCTGCAAGACAAGCTCGACGCGACGGACGGCCGGAAGTTCGTCCTCACCTGGGTTCCTCATCCCAAGCCACTTAATTCGGCGGTGGCGAACTCGGCTCTGATGATCGCGGCGAAGTTCGGGTTCGACGTCGACGTGCTGATCCCCGACGACGTCTACCGCCTCGATCAGCGCTTCGTTTCGGACGCGGAGAAATCGGCGCAGGCGCAGGGTCGGTCGGTGCGGTTCACGACCGATGTTGAAGACGCCTATCGCGGCGCGCACGTCGTCTACGCCAAGAGTTGGGGCGCGTTGCCGTTCTACGGTCGCTGGGCCGAAGAGGCGCCGCATCGGGCGATGGGCGCGGACTTCATGGTCGATCAGCGGAAAATGGCGTTGACGGATGATGCCGTCGTCAGCCATTGCCTGCCGATGCGCCGGAACGTGAAAATCGCAGACGATGTGGTCGACAGCCCCGCCTTTCTGGGCATCGAGGAGGCGGAGAACCGTCTGCATGTCCAAAAGGCGATCATGAGCGCGCTTGTGGAGTCGGGATCGTGAGCGCCAAGACTGAATCCCGTGGCGCGATCGTCCGGCTTCTCGAGTTGATGCGCGACGGCCGCGAGGTGCGCCAGTATCTGCAGCGCTTTTCGCAGCTCGACCAAAGCCGCTTTGCGGTGATCAAGGTCGGCGGCGCGGTGCTGCGCGATCACATGGGTACGCTGGCCGACGCGCTGGCGTTCCTCCAGTCGGTGGGCCTGACGCCGGTGGTGGTGCATGGCGGCGGGCCGCAGCTCGACGAAGCGCTCAAAGCCGCCGGCGTGGCGTCCGAGCGGCGCGACGGTCTGCGCGTCACGACACCCGAAGTGCTCAAGGTTGCGCGTGAAGTATTCGTTGACGCGAACATTCGGCTCGTTGACGCGATCCGGCAGGCGGGGGCGCGCGCTGCGGCGATCCCGCGCGGCGTGTTCGAGGCCGAGCTTGCTCAGGATGGCGCGCTCGGGCTCGTCGGCGAACCGGTCAAGGCGCGGCTCGAGCTGATCGAGAGCGCGGCGCGGGCGGGCGCGGTGCCGGTGCTGACCTCGCTGGGTGAGCTTGATGACGGCCGGCTGGTCAACGTCAATGCCGACGCAGCCGTGCGCACGCTCGTGCACGCGCTCCAGCCCTACAAAATCATCTTCCTGACCGAGACCGGCGGCGTGCTCGACGGCGAAGGCAAGGTCATCTCGGCGATCAACCTCGCCACGGACGCCGAGGAGCTGTTCGCCCAGCCGTGGCTGCAAGGCGGCATGCGCCTCAAGATCGAGGAGATCGCGCGGCTGCTCGAAGATCTGCCGCTGACGTCGTCGGTGTCGATCACCACGCCAGACGGTCTGGCGCAGGAGCTGTTCACCTATGGCGGCGCGCCGCAGGGCACCCTGGTACGCTTGGGTGAGCGGATCGACGTCTACGAGGACAAGTCTAAGCTCGACCGCGCGCGCAGCGAGGCGTTGGTCGAGGCGGCCTTCGGCCGTGCGCCGACGCCGGACTGGTGGGACGGGTTCGATCTGGCGCGGGTCTACATGACCGAGAACTACCGCGCCGGCGCCTTCGTCGCGCGGCTGGGCGAGGTAGGCTACCTCGACAAGTTCGCCGTGGAGTCCGAAGCGCGCGGCGAAGGCCTTGCGCGCGCCGTTTGGCGGCGAATGACGGCGGACTGGCCGAAGCTTGTCTGGCGCTCACGTTCGGATAATCCGATCAATGAGTTCTACTTCCGCGAGTCGGACGGTTGCGCGCGCAAGGGCGTCTGGACGGTGTTCTGGATCGGCTTCGACGCCCCCGGCGACGCTCACCCCTGGGTGGAGAAAGTAGCAGCGCTGCCGGCGACGCTTGAGGAGCGCGCCAAATGAAACGGCTGACATGAAACGACTGGGGATCATCGGCGCGCGCGGTTACGCAGGCGGCGAGCTGCTGCGGCTTGCGGCCGGACACGGCGATCTCGAGGTCGCCTACGCGGCGTCGCGTCAGCTCGAAGGCGAGCCCTTGTCTGCGCTCGCGCCCGAGCTGGGCGACGCCGGCGTGATCGCTGCGCCCGACCCCGAAGGCGCCGCCGGCGCCGGGCTCGACGCGTGCGTGCTCGCCATGCCGAACGGCCAGGCCGCCGCCTATGTAGAGACCTTCGACCGGATTTCGCCTGAAACCGTGATCGTCGATCTGTCGGCGGACTTTCGCGGGGCGAAAGGCTGGGCCTACGGCGTCTCCGAACTGCGCCGCGAAGAGCTGCGCGGCGCCAGGCGGATCGCCAACCCCGGCTGCTACGCTGAGACCGCCCAGCTCGCGCTCGCACCTCTCATTGCAGATTTGGCCGCGCCGCCTACTGCCATCGGCATCTCCGGCTGGTCGGGCGCGGGCACGACGCCGAGTCCGCGCAACGATGAAGCGCGGCTCGCCGACAACATCATGCCGTACGCGCTGATCGGGCACGGCCATGAGGCGGAGATCCGCTTCGGGCTCGGCACGGCGGTGAATTTCACGCCGCATGTCGCCGGCTACTTCCGCGGGCTCGTCGTAACGGCGCACGCGTGGTTCAAGACGCCTCTGTCGTCCGAAGAGGTGCGCGCTCGCTTTGAGACCGCGTACGCTGGCGAGCCGCTGATCACCCTGCAGGACGAGCCGCCCGAGCCGAAGGCCGCCGCCAACACGCCGGGCGCGATCATCGGCGGCTTCGCGGCGAACCCCGAAGAGCGCCGCGCGGTGATCGTTTGCGCGCTCGACAATCTGTTGAAGGGCGCGGCCGGTCAGGCGCTGCAGAACCTCAATCTCGCGTTCGGCTTTCCGGAGACGCAAGGGTTGCTGAACGACTAACGGCTGGCGTTCGTCTCAGTTCGTGTTCAGCTTCAGGGGATCAGGGTCTTCGAGCACCTCACGCCGACACGACTCCTCGATCAGCTCCCACGCGGTGGCGACGGCCATGTTGTCTTGCAGGCACTGGTCGTAGGCGGCGCGTTGATCGGACGTGAAGCCCTCGGCGTCGGTTTCGGGCGCATCTTCGGTCATGCACGCGACGAGGCTTGTCGACAGTGCAAGGATGATCCAGCGGCTCGGCATCACACCTGCTCCTCGTGGGCGCCCCTCGCGCCATGCTAGCCGGCGTCTGGGCCGGAATAAGGCGCGTCGCACTCGGGCAGGCTGGCGAGGTTGTGATCGAGCGAGCCGTCCGCCGTCGTGCCGAGAAAGGCGCGGCCCTGATAGCGCATCACGATCAGCCGCGGACGCGGCGGCGTCGGCAGGTCCACCCGATAGACGGCGCGGCCCGCCTCGATGTCGGCGATGGCGTCCTCGACGCTGCGCGGCGACCAGTCCGCGCCTTCATCGCAGAGGCCGATCACGCGGCCATCGATGCGCTGCACGGAGGTGACCCAGCGCTCCTCGGCGGCGGCTGCGATCATGACGAAAACGAGGGCGAGCGCGACGGCTGCGGCGGCCGCCGCCCACATCGTTCGCGCTCGGGCGATGAACGCCCACAGGCTCATTTCAGCCTCCCGGCCGAAGCGCCCCCTCAACACCCTTCCGAGTATGCCAAATCGCGCCGGACCTAGCCATGGCCGCGCTACGTCAAGCGCGAAACCAGCGCGTCGATGTCCGGCCGGTCGCGTTCGAGGGGCGGGCCTTCGGGGGTTCCAAGCAGCACCACGCCGGCGAGGCGCTCATGTTCTTCGAGCCCGATGCGCGCGCGGGCGGGCGCCTCGTAGGCGTACCACTCGGTGATCCAGTTCGCGCCGTAGCCGAGCGCATGGGCGGCGTGGAGCAGGTTCATGCAGGCCGCGCCGGCCGACATCAGCTGCTCCCACTCGGGAATATGCGCGGGCGCGGCGCGCGAGACGACGAACACCGCCGTCGGCGGCGCGGCGAGCTTGGCGACCCCGCCGGCGGCTTTCTTGGCGTCCTCGCGCTCAGCGGCCATGGCTTCAAGCTCGGCGACGAGCGCGGCCTTCGCCTCGGCTTCGGCGAGGATGAACCGCCAGGGCGCGAGCTTGCCGTGATCGGGCGTGCGCGCGGCGAGCCGCAGCATCATGTCGAGTTCCGCCGCGGTCGGCCCCGGAGCCTTGAGAGTCAGCGCCGGCGTCGAACGGCGCTCGGCCAGCCGCGAGAGCGAGGTCTGGCACGGCGTTGGCGCGTCGAGCGCTTCGCCGAGTTCGCGCACGGGCGGGGGATCAAGCTTCACGAGTCGCTCCTTCGCAGCGCCTTTGTTCGAGCAAACCATGTGGGCAGCCTAGTCGGTTCGAAAAACCCCCGCTATGGAAGCTGCTGAGCGAAGCCTGGAGCATGCGATGGAAGGCGTATTCGAAGACCTGAGCCTGGTGACGGCCGTAGGCGCGGCCGCGATATCGGTGCTGTCGCTTCTGGTGAACATCGTGCTGGCGCGCCGCGGGCATCGGATGCAGGCCGAGCAGCTGCGGATCGACATCGACGCGCACCTGCTCGGCTGGGCCGAAGACGTTCTCGACGTGATGGGTCGCGCGAGCCAGCTCGTCGCCGAACCCGGAGCGGATGCTCAGGGCGCAGACCGCGAGCGCTCGGACATTTTGCGCGACTTGTCGGTGCTTCTTGATCAAGGCCGCTGGCATGCGCCGAACACGCCTGATCCGCGGCACGGCGCCGAGAAGCCCGCCGCCTACCGCGGCTTTCGTCAGCCGGCGCTCGATTGCATTTTT
>JASFUX010000085.1:0-12626 GCA_050050115.1 Maricaulaceae bacterium
CGCCAGATGCCGTCCGCCGCGAAGTCGACGAGCGAGACCATAACCGCATTGATCGGGATCGGCAGCGGCAGCGGGCCTTCGTCGGGCACATTGGTCGTTGTCGAGACGATACCGGTGAGCGGCGGCGTGGAGTCGACCTGGCGTGTGTCGGCGGCGGCGCTCGGCGTGGTCGCATCGTCAGCGTCGTCCTCGGCGGCGCAGGCGGAGGCGGCAAGCAGGAGCGGCAGGGCCGCGCAGGAAACTCGAAATGCAGTTCGCAAGTCCATGGCGGACCTCCCATCCCAGAGATGCCTGAATCTATATCGACCTTGGCGACTCTCCAACAATCCCGCAAAAGTGCGTAGGTCCTGTCCAGTTCCGGCGCTGAGTCGACCGCGGTTGGCCGGCGCTCCCAGTGTGCGCCAACCAACCGTCGCTAGAGCCGCCCATCAGAACGTCTGCGTCAGTTCGCCGAGGCGACTTCGGCTTCCTCGTCCCACTCGTAGATGTGGTCGATGAAGCAGCGGCCGCCGAGCGGGGCGTCGGGCGTCGAGATGTTGTCGCCGCGATTGAGGCAGACGCCGCCGCGGGACTCGATCGCGATGGTGTCGAACGCCTGGTCCGGTTGGCAGAAGCCCGAGAGGTCAACCTTGTACCAGTCGTTGAGGCCCGCCTCCAGCAACACGGCGTCGTCGCCGAACTCGCGCCAGCCGCGGATGTTCCGGGTGAAGCAAATCCGGTCGACCTGCTCGCCCTGGCGCGCGGCGATCTCCATTTCGCGTTGGGCCTCGCGCTCGGCGGCGGTGGTCGTCGACTGGCAGCCCGCCAGCGCAAGCGAGCCGGCGAGACCGGCTGCAATCCCAAGGGAGAAAAGCGTCTTCATTAGGAGGCTCCTTTCGAATCGAACTCGGCCGTCCCTCGCGCTTGTCCTCGCGCAAACCAGTTTAGCGCGCCGGAGCGGCCAACGGAATTGACATTTTCGAGCCCGGAACGGACTTCGGATCTGAAACGGGCGTGTGCAGCGGGGTGTTCCGCCTCGCCAAAACAAATACGTTTCGAGCCGGAACGCGGATTTGCCCCAGGTGTTTGATCGGCCGCGCTTTCGGACGGAAAACCGGTTTCGCTTTTCCTAGAAACGCTTCAGTGCAGCGTCGGGCGAAGGCGCAGCGCCTCGAGCGCCTCGGCGTAGTCGCGCCTGCGGTCTTCGGTCGGCCGCGGCGGCGAGTCCTCATGCAGCATGCGCTGCTTCGTCAGCCAGCCGCGGTGGATCAGCAGCTCCTTGAGCATGGTCTTCGACGTTCTCCTTCACCGGCTGCCCAGTCTAGATCGCCGAGCGCGAAATCGGAATCGCACTCGGCGATCTAGATTATTGATGTCGCATCGCTTTCGCGAAAAACCGGTGTCCACTTTTTCGCGCGATGCTTTGGGCGGGCGCTCGGCCGGCTTTCAGCGAGCGCTTAGTATATGACAGTTTTGTGACAAAAGCGCCGGCGCCGCGCGTCCGTCCGGCTTGACCGCAAAGCGGACCCGCCATACCTCTGCGAAACCATGGCGATACGCGAGATTCTCACGGTCCCGAACCCCGTCTTGAAGCAGAAGTCGACGCCGGTCGAGACGGTCGACGACGACCTCCGCCGGCTGATGGACGACATGCTCGAGACCATGTACGCCGCGCCGGGCATCGGGCTGGCCGCGGTCCAGATCGGCGTGCCCAAGCGGGTGATCGTGATGGACCTCGCCAAGAAGGGCGAGCCGCCCCAGCCCCGCTACTTCGTCAATCCCGAGATCCTCGAAGCCGACGGCGAGAAGGTCCCATACGAGGAGGGCTGTCTGTCGGTGCCGGAGATCTACGAAGAGGTCGAGCGGCCCAAGCACGTGAAGATCCGCTACCTCGACTACGACGGCAACGAAGTGGTCGAGGAAGCCGACGGGCTGTTCGCGGTCTGCATCCAGCACGAGATGGACCACCTCGAGGGCGTGCTGTTCATCGACTACCTCTCGCGGTTGAAGCGCGAGCGGGCGGTCAAGTCGGTGAAGAAAGCCAAGTCCAAGGCGTCCGAAGACGAAGAGCTCGAGCCCGCGTCGCGGCCAGCAGCGCTCTGAGACGACGCGCCGAGCGTCACCCTGCCGCACGTGCCGGGCGCCTTTCCGGCTTGCACCTGCGACTGACTTGCAATATCTCTTCGCCGTCAGTCGGAGGCTCGCCCGTGATCGTTTGCGTTTGCCGCAACCTCAATCAGGCCAAGGTCCTCGAAGCCATCGAGGCCGGGGTCGACCGCGCGCACGCCGTGCACCGCCATTGCGGCACGAAGGCCGATTGCGGCTGCTGTCTCGATTCGATCAAGGACATGATCGACGGCGCGGCGGCGGCGTTGGGCCAGCCCGCGCAATAGCTCCCGCATTCACCTCAAAAACAGAACCGGTCCGTGGATCAAGCGGATCGCGACCAGCAGGATCAGCGCGACCATGGCCAAGACGATGGTCTTGATCGTCCAATCCTTGGCGTCGCGATAGGAGCGGATAAACCCGTCGACCGCTGGATCGCCGCTGAGCGTGATCTCGCTTTGCACCGACACGTCGTCGCCCTCTCGCTTGACGTCCGCCGCCTTCACGAAGCGGTCGAGTTCCGGCGCGCGCAGCGGGACGAGCGCGAACAGCAACGCGAACCGCGCCGCCACGCCGCCGACCGCGCTCCAGAGGACGACCGGCAGCCATTCCGCTCCGGTGTTGAGCAGCGCCGGAATGAGCGCGACGAACGCCGCGACGCCGCCGACGTTGGCTGCAAGCCAGATCGACTTGAGTTTCTTCAGTGAGGGCGGGGCGGGGAGGTCGGACGGCATGCGCGTCTCCGGGCGGGCGAGAGGCGGCGCACGTCCTATCATGGCGAGCCCGCGGGCGGCGGCGTTGTCCACGCCGGAAGGTTTCGGTTTTCCCGGCCGCCTCTGCTATAGCTCCGCGCAAGCGGCCCGTTCGGGTCCGATGTCCCGATAACCCGCACGCGGAGCGGCCGATGAAAGGCGACGCCAAGACCATCGAGCACCTGAACGCCGTCCTCAAGAACGAGCTGACGGCGATCAACCAGTACTTCCTTCACGCGCGCATGCTCGCCGACTGGGGCGTCTCGGAGCTGGGCAAGAAGGAGTACGAGGAATCCGTCGACGAGATGCGCCACGCCGACTGGCTGGTCGAGCGCATCTTGTTCCTCGACGGCCTGCCGAACCTGCAAAAGCTCGGCAAGCTGAAGATCGGGGAAAGCGTTGAGGAGATCGTCGACTGCGACCTGGCGCTCGAGCTTGAATCCATGCCCGACCTCAAGGAAGCGATCGCTCATTGCGAGTCGGTGGGCGACTACGTCTCGCGCGAGTTGTTCGTGAAGATCTTGAAAAGCGAGGAAGAGCACGTCGACTGGCTCGAGACCCAGAAAGAGCTGATCGGCAAGATCGGGATCGAGAAGTTCATCCTCCTGCAGTCCGAGCCGAATGAGGGTGCGGGGAGCTAGGAGGAGGGCCTCCTCCCGTCGGGGGAGCGGGCGACGCGAGAGAGGGGGAAAGTCATGAGCAAGCTGCCGACCGATTTGAAGCTGCTCGATGCGATCTATACGAAGTACTACGACGACTTCTGCGCCTTCACCGACGAGAACAAGAACCGCTCCACCAAGATATGGGTGCCGATCGACATTGAGACGCTGGCCAAGCGGTTCGGCACTGATCCGGACATGATCTTCGGTCGGCTCTACTATCATCTGCGCGGCAAGTACCGACAGCCGATGGGCGACGAGGTGCTGGAGTTCTTCCAGATGCGCATCGGCGGGGACCGCCATTGCGTGAACTTCCCCTTCCTCGCCTCGGTGCTCGCCGATCTGCGCGAGGAGCGGCGGCGGTTCGTCGTCGCCACGCGCATCGCGGCGCTGTCCTTGGTGATCTCGCTGGTGTCGATCGTCGTCGCGGTGGCGTACTGATCGCGCCGGGCGGCGGGCGCTTTTCACGGAAAAGTTCAAAGAATTCGCGACCGCCCACTTTTCGCAGCCGCAGCGATCGCTAGGATCGCCGCCGATTCCTCTCCGACGAACTGCCCTGGAGGCCGACCATGCTCGACAACCTCACCACCGCGACCCGCGTCGACAACGTCATCGCCGCGCGCCGGATGCTCGATCACCCGTTCTATCAGGCCTGGACCGCCGGCGAGCTGTCGCGCGAGGTGCTGAAGGAATACGCCAAGCAGTATTTCCACCACGTCGAGGCGTTCCCGCGCGCGGTCTCCGCGACCCACGCCAACTGCCCCGACCGGGAAGGCCGCCGCATGCTGGCGGAGAACCTCGCCGAGGAAGAGGGGCTCGAGGCCGGCAAGACCGACCACCCGGAGCTGTGGATGCAGTTCGCCCGCGGCCTTGGCGCATCCGACGCCGAAGTCGAAGGCGTCGCGCTGAACGCCGAGACGCGAGCGCTGATCGCCGCGTTCCAGACCGAGTCCCGCGCCTCCTACGCGCGCGGTCTCGGCGCACTCTACGCCTATGAGACGCAGATTCCCGAGGTGGCGCGCCAGAAGATCGACGGCTGCAAGAAATTCTACGCCATGACGGATGAAGACGAGCTGCGGTTCTTCACCGTGCACGAGGTCGCCGACGTCGAGCACGCCGAAGTCTGCCGCCAGCTGCTCGATCGTCTGTCGCCGGAAGAATCGATCGAGGCCGAGGCGGGCGCCGCGGCGCTCTCCGAAGCGCTCCTCGGCTTCCTCGACGGCGTCAGCCGCGAGGCGGGCGTCGCGGGACGCTGCTAGATTGCCTCCCTGCTCCTCCGATCAGGGGGAGCAGGGCGCCGCCTCTTCAAACGCAAACACCCAGCTCATTGTCTTCGCGTTGCTCGCGCCGTCACCGAAGTCCGGCACAGCGTATTCGGCCAGTTCGCGCAGCCGCGCATGCGGCAGGTGCGCGCGCTTTGGATCGCCGACCAAGACCTCCGCGCCGGCATCGAGGCAGCGGTCGAGGAACGCGGTGACCTGCGCGGCCGTGTCCTGGTCGTAGAAGAGATCGCCGATCGCGACGAGATCGACCTCGGGCGGTTCGCCCCTGGTCAAGTCGCCGAGCACGCCTTCAACCTCGACCTTGTTCGCCGCCGCGTTCAGCGACAGCGCGGCGAGCGCATACGGGTCGACGTCCGCGGCGACCACCTCGCGCGCGCCGGCCTTCATCGCCGCGATCGCGACCAGGCCGCCGCCGGTCCCCAGATCAAGCACGCGTCGGCCTGCGGCAGTTTCCGGTTGGTCGAGAAGGAACCGCGCCAAGCCGCCGCCGCCCGCCCAGGGGTAGGCCCAGTAAGGATTGAGCGCGCCGCTGATCGTCAGTTCGTCGAGGCGGGACAGCCGGCTGCCCGCGTGCGCTTGGTAGAGACGGATGTCTGGACGCGCCGGAGCGGGGCGCAACGTCAGGTGCGCGCGGATGAAGTCGAGCGCTTCAGGATCGGGCGGCGTGCTCATTCGCCTCGTTCTCGCAATCGCGCGCTTGTCGCGCCCTAGGCGCCGGGCATCGGCGCCGGCGCGCCGGGCTTTCTCAGGGCCACGACCCAGAGCGCCATGTAGGCGAGCCAGCCGACCGGCCCGTAAAAGAGCGACAACGCCAGGATCGGGATCAGCAGAGGCGGCCATGCGCCGCGGGCGAGACCGTCACGGGCGATCCAAGTGCCGACGACCAGATCGAACGCGAGGTAGTGGTACCAGGCCATCGTTGCAGCGGTCTCGTCCGTGAGGTTCGCGAGAAGTCCTCCGAGCGGTGACAGTCCCGTCGTGTCGGGAAGCTCTCCCGTCATCACCATCGCCAGCAGCACTGCATAGGTCGCCGCGAACGCGATCGGCAGCGCCAAGCCCGAGTACAGAAAGATGATGCGTCGCGCCCGGGGCAGAAACAGCGCAACGAGCAGCGCGATCCAACCGGTGAACGCCACTGCGTTTCCCGCAACAAAGATCTGATTCATTGAGATTTCCCCTCCCTCGGGCGACGTCGCGCCGAAATGCCAAAGACGCCTGCGGACAGACGCTGTCGGCCATCATTGATGACACGGTGGTTCTATAGCGCCGCCGCTTCGCGTGCGTCTTCGGAAAGATCGAAGATCGACGGCCACGGATCGTCTTTCACGATCACCGTCTCATGCGCGCCGAAGCCGTTGAAGCCGGACGCCATCGCCGCGCCGTAGGCGCCGGTGCAGCCAAGCTCGATGTAGTCGCCTTCGCGCACGTCGGCCGGCAGCGGGAAGGGGCCGGGCATCGCGTCGAAGGAATCGCACGTCGGGCCGAACAGGCGGAAGTCGAAGCTCTCCTCGGTCGCCTCGCCTTCGGGCCGCAGCAGTCGGACCGGGTAGCGCCAGTTCGCAAAGGCGCCGTCGAACAGCCGTCCGAAAGCGCCGTCGTTGAGATAGAGCGCATCGCCCTTCCTCAGTTCGACGCGGACGACGAGAGACTCCGCCTCGGCGACGAGCGCGCGGCCCGGCTCGCACCAGACCTCGGCCGCCTCGGTGACGTTCATCTCTTCAAGGCCGGTCGCAATCGCTGCGAGATAGGTCTCGAGCGGCGGGGGCTCGAAGCCGGGGTAGAGGGCGGGGAAGCCGCCGCCGACGTTGACGATGTCGACGGTCACGCCGGCGCGGGTGATCTGCCGCGAGCACTCGGCCATGGCGGCGCGATAGGCCTCGGGCGCCATGCACTGGCTGCCGACGTGGAAGGAGACGCCGAGCCGCGCGGCCTTGGCGCGCGCGCGCTGGAGGAGCTGGGGCGCGTCGAACGCCGAGGCGCCGAACTTGCCGGCCAGCGGCAGGATCGCGCCGGAGTTGTCGACCGCGATGCGGATGATCAGCGTGAGGTCTTTGGCGTTGTCGGTCTCGACGAGGATCTTCGACAGCTCGTCGTCGCAATCGAGCGCGAAGGCGCGCACATCGTAGTCGAAGTAAGCGCGGCGGATGGCGCGGCGCGACTTGACCGGATGCATGAAGGCGACGTGGCGATTGGAGGTGAGAGCGCCCAGCTGGCGAAGCGTCGCGATCTCCGCTTCGCCCGCGACTTCCCAGGCGTTGAGCCCGGCCTCGCCGAGCGCCGCGATCGTCCACGGCGCGGGGTTGGCCTTGATCGCAAAGCAAGTCCGGCCCGGGAAGCGGTCCAGGAACCAGCGTGCGGCGCGCGCGGCCTTGTGCGGTCGCGCGCAGACGACCGGAACTTCAGGGGCTAGCTGGCCAACCAGGTCGAGGGGGCTGTCGAACGCGTCCAATTCACGTGATCCCCGCTGAGCAGCTTCAGGGGCTCCGGGGGGTGAGCGGTATTTCATCCACAGGCCCCGGAACGCGCGCAGATAGTGGTTTCGCGCCGCCGTGTAAAGCGGATTCGGAGACGGTTTCAGCGATCGGCGTCGGCCCCGGATCGGCGCGCAGGCCACACCTTTGGCGGCGGTGTCATCGAACTGACAGAAAAACGTCACGCGAGGGCGTTCGCGGGGCTGCGAATCGGCTAGCGAGGCGCGATCGGCTTCAACCTGAGAGGCGCCCAATAATGTCAAGAACAGCCCGCCGTTTGAGCACCGTCGCAGTCGTTCCGTTTGCTTCAATAGCTTTGGCCGCCGCTCTAGGCGCAAGCGCCGCCGCGGACGACGCGGATGCAGAGGACGAGCTTCAGGTCGAGTTCAATCTCGCGCCCGAGTTCACCATCGGCGACCGCTCGTTCAAGATCATCGGCCGCCTGCAGGGCGACTACACCGCCGCTGACGCCTCGCTCAGCGGCCTGTCGGACAGCTGGTCGGGTTCGGAAATCCGGCGCGGCCGGATCGGCGTCGAGGGCGAGGACGGCCGGATCTCGTTCCGCCTCGAGACCGCGTTCGAGGAGAGCGACGCGCTCATCGAGGACGCCTGGATCAACGTCGACCTCGGAGAGGCGACGCTGATCGCTGGGCACTGGAAGGTTCCCGTCTCGCTCAACGAGCAGACCTCGTCGCGCCACATCACCTCGCTTGAGCGCGCCGGCTTCACCGACGCCTTCGGCTTCGGCCGGCGGATGGGCGTCGGCGTGCAGCGCCGCGGCGAGCGCTACACCTTCAAGGCGGGCGTCTTCGGCGACAACGTCAACGACGACACCGGCGCGGCGGACGAGAGCGTCGCCGCCGCGGCGCGGCTGACGTTCAATCCGGCGATCTTCGACGACGGCCGTATCGTGCACCTTGGCGCCTCGGCGCGGGTGCGCGAGGCGGCCGACGGCATGCCGTTCGGCTATGGCCAGCGGCCGCAGATCCACATCTCCGACGCCTTCATCGACGCGGGCGACTTCGCCGAGTCCGATACGTTCTTCGGCGTCGAAGGGGCCTATGTCGCCGGCCGGCTGCACCTCGAAGGCGAGTTGGCGACGCTCGACGCCGACGGGCCCGGGGCGGATGCGACGTTCCAGGGCGGTTACCTGGAAGGCGGCTTCTTCCTCACGCGCGAGGATTCCAAGGGCTACCGCAACGGGGCCTTCGATCGCACCCGGCCGCACCGCTCGCTCAACGAGGGCGGGCGCGGCGCTTGGGAGGCGCGCGGCCGGCTCGACTGGATCGACCTCGACGACGGCCCGACGCCGGGCGGCAGCCAGACGGCCTACACCGTCGGCCTCAACTGGTTCGCGACCGACTATCTGCGGTTCCTCGGCGAGGTCACCCACGCCGAGATCGAGGACGGGCCAAGCGGTTCGGGCGACGTGCGCTCGGTGTCGATCCGTGGCGCGATCGACTGGTAGCTGGGCCGGCTGTCCGCGGCCGGCTGAAACGCCCCGGGATGGCTTCAGTTTTGTCACATAACTGTCGTGCGGGTCAGATAAGAGCGGGCCGTATCAGCCACGCAAGCGGGGCTTTGAGAGGGCCTCTCTCAATCTTGAAGGCAGCCAAATCATGAAAGCACTTGGGTATTCCGCCGCCGCGGCCGCGGCGATCGCGATCGCATGCGCCGCTGGCGCGCAGGAGATGCGCGAGCAGATTCGCATCGTCGGCTCCTCGACGGTGTTTCCGTTCTCGACCACGGTCGCCGAGCATTTCGGCGCGAAGACCGAATACCGGGTCCCAATCGTCGAATCGACCGGGACGGGCGGCGGCTTCCGTCTGTTCTGCGGCGGGCTCGGCGGCGGCTACGCCGACGTCTCCAACGCCTCGCGCCGGATCAAGGCGAGCGAGTTCGAGGATTGCGCCGAAAACGGCGTGACCGAGGTGATGGAAATCAAGATCGGGTTTGACGGCATCGTTCTGGCGAACGCCCGCAGCGCCGATCTTCTGCATCTGTCGAGCCGCGACATCTTCGCGGCCGTGGCGGCGCAAGTGCCGACCTCGGACGAGGACTGCACGCTCGTCGACAATCCCAACGTGCTGTGGTCGGACGTCAATCCGGAGCTGCCGGCGATCGCGATCGAGGTCTACGGCCCGCCGCCGACCTCGGGCACGCGCGACGCCTTCGTCGAGATCGCCATGGAGCGCGGCGCGAAGAGCTACGCCTGCCTCGTCGAACTCGACGAGATGGACGGCGATGCGTTCACCGCCGCGGCGCACACCCTGCGCGAGGACGGCGCCTGGATCGACAGCGGCGAGAACGACAACGCGATCGTCTCGGTGCTCGAGCGCACGCCGAGCGCGGTGGGTGTGTTCGGCTTCTCGTTCCTTGATCAGAACGCCGACCGCGTCCAAGGCGCGATCGTCGACGAGGCTGAGCCGACGTTCGAAAACATCGCCGACGGCGCCTATCCGATCTCCCGTTCGCTCTACATCTACGCCAAAGCGCAGCATTTCGACGAGGTCGCGGGGCTTGAAGAGTTCCTCGCCGAGTTCACCTCCGAAGAGGCGTGGGGCGACTTCGGCTATCTGTCCGAGAAAGGCCTCATCCCGCTGCCCGAAGACCAGCGCGCCGAGATCGCGCAAGCGGTCGCGGACGGCGTGACGATGACGGGCGACGAGGAACTTTAGGAACCTCAGTTCCGACGAATGCGAGGGCGCGTTGAGCTTGAGGCTCGGCGCGCTCTTTGCGCGTTTGGAGCATGCTCAAACGCGCACTGTGAACTCCAGCCCGCCGGGGAACGGCAGCGTCATCGTGCGCAAGCGGTTCGCCGGGTCGTTCACGAACTCGAAGTAGGGTTGGTAGTAGTCCGCATGCGCCGCCGTGTTGTCGCAGACGACGACGGCGCCAGGACGCAGGTGCGGGGCGACCAGCCGCAGCGCGTCGAGCGCCACCTCCCAGATGTCGACCAGCAGGAAATCGATCGGCCCGTCGATGGTCTTGAGCGTCTCGCGTAGGTCGCCCTCGCGCAGCTCGATGTAGTCGCTGAGCTTGGCGGCCTCGAAGTTCGCGCGCGCCGCTTTGGCCTTCTCCGGCTCGTATTCGGTGGCGATGACGACGCCGTTCTCGACGGCGTTGTCGCGCACCGCGGCGGCGAGATAGAGCGTGGAGACGCCGAACGACGTGCCGGCCTCGACGACGCGGCGCGCCTGCAGCGAGCGACAGAGCTGGTAGCAGAATAGCGCCTTTTCAGGCTCGAGCGCGACCATCTTGTCGGAGAAGAAACGATGCGCGTCGTCGTCGAAGCGGTCGACGTCAAGGTTCTCCTCGCGCGCGCGTCGCTTGAAGTAAGTGACGATATCGTCGCTCTGGCCTTCGCTTTGCGCGTGAAGGCGTTCGAGCAGCTGCTCGAGCTGAGGGTCGTTCAATGGCGAAGGCATGATTTGTCCGTGCACGCGTATTGAAGGTGGGTGAGTCCTATGGCCGCCCGAGCCGGCGCAGCCGCCGCCAGAACCGCCGCCGCTCGGGCTTTGGCTGAGGCGTGAGGTTGAGCACGAATTCCTCCGCGCACGCCTTCCAGGAAAAAGTCTCCGCATAGGCGCGGCATTGCGCGCGATCGAGTTCTAAGCATTCAAGCGCGGAGGCCTGCAGGTCTTCGCCGACAGCGCCGGCGCCCGAGCCGGGGATGATGTCGCGCGGACCGGGGGCGGGGTAGGCGGCGACCGGCGTGCCGGCGGCCATGGCTTCAAGGATCACCAGCCCGAAGGTGTCGGTCATCGAAGGGAAGACGAAGACGTCCGCGTCGGCGAAGTGGGCGGCGAGGTCTTCGTCGAACTTCGGGCCGAGGAAGTGGGCCTCGGGGTGCTTCTTTTCGAGCTCGGCGCGCTGGGGCCCGTCGCCGACGATCACCTTCGAGCCGGGCAGGTCGAGATCAAGGAAGGCGGAGATGTTCTTCTCCACCGCGACGCGGCCGACGTTCAAGAAGATCGGCCGCGGAATGTCGCCGTAGACGCCGCCAGCATCGTTTTGCCCGCGGCGGGAGGGGTGGAACAGCTCGGTGTCGACCCCGCGCGCCCAAGGCGTGATGTTCTGAAAGCCGCGGCCCGCCAGGTCGTCGCGCATCGTCGGCGTCGCCACCATCAGCCGGCCGCCGGCGTTGTGGAACATCCGCATGAACTGATAGCCGGCTTTCAAGGGGATGATCGGAAAGCGGGCGTGCACGTACTCGGGAAAGCGGGTGTGGTAGCTCGTGGTGAACGGCAGCTTCCACTTCTTGCAGATTGCCCGCGCCGTCCAGCCGAGCGTGCCCTCGGTGGCGATGTGGATCGCTTCGGGTTCGAAAGCGCGGAAGCGGCGCTCGACCTCTTTGCGCGCGCCGACCGCAAGCTGAATTTCCGGGTACGTCGGAAGCGGCAGAGTGCGGAAGCCGTCCGAAGGCGCGATCACCTCGACTTCGTGACCCATCTCCCGGCATTCGGCGACGACGCGCGAAAGCGTGCGCACGACGCCGTTCACCTGGGGCTCCCAGGCGTCGGTGACCAGCATGATGCGCATCGCCCGGCGCTCGTCGTCGGCCTCGGCGTGGTCGGCGGCCGGGTTGTCGGGCGAGGTCGCGTCCGCGGCGCCTTGCGCCGCGGCTTGAACGCGGGGCGCGGAGCCTGGTTCCGCATTCGCTTCAATGCCGGCCAGGCGGCCGGTTTCGTCGCGACGGTCTTCGGCGTCTTCGCGCATGGCTTCAGGCATCGTCTTGTTGGAACCTTTCCGCTGGCGCCCCCTGCCGATCCTGGTGCGATACAGCCTTGAGCCGGGCCGCGCTAGAGCGGCGATTCGCGCCGATGGCGCTCGAAGGCGGCGAATCTTAAGGAATCGGGGCCTGATCTTAACCCCTTTGGGGCTTGCCAAGAGGGCGACTCGGGCCGCCGCAACTTTCCCCAACTACGCTTCGAAAAAAGATTCCCAATGAGTCAGCGGCTTAGCTCTTGGAGCGCCAATTTCTGTTCAGGCTTAACCGTCGATTCAGAGATTCACGGGCATCTACATATTGACGATGAAGCTCTCATAGACCCAACATATAGCGTCTTTTTTGCGGCGTCTTGGGGCGTCATCGAACCGGAAAAACCTCGTCGTTCCCGACGCGCGGCATGCGCGCGACTGAGAACGTGCGCCCGCGAGTAGGAGAGAGAGTACATGTCGCCTTTGGACGCCGCCGCCCACTCCCAAGACGTCTCCGCACCCGACGCATCCGCCGCGGAGCCCAAGGCGCGCGCGCCGCGCGGCAAACCGCGCAGCTGGCAGCCCGAGGTCATCGAGGGGCGGATCAATCCGGCCGACATCGAAGTCGATGATTCGCGTGACGCCTTGTTGACGGACTTCGGCAAGACCACGCTC
>JASFUX010000086.1:0-12576 GCA_050050115.1 Maricaulaceae bacterium
CTTGGCCAGCCCCTCCTCAACGCCGAGCGGACGGCGCTCGAACGCCGTCGCATCCCGGCCCGCTTCGAGCTGCACGCAGGCGATGTCGGCCTGCCACGTCTCGTTGTCGGCGTTGCGCAGCCTGAGGCCCAGGTAGCTGCCCGCGCCGATGGTCTTGCCGCTCAACGAACCGAGATCCGCCGTCCAGGTGAAGCGCTGCCAGGACGAGGTCAGCGTGAACGTTGGCGAAGTGACGGTCACGCCGGCTGAGCCGCCAGAACCGAAACTCTGAATGAGGTCCGCCTTGAAGTCTCCGGGAACGGACGAGCTGCGGGCGTAGAACGACAGCGTCGCCTGCCCGCCGGCGAAGGTGCGCACGTCCTCGATCCGGGTTTCGGGGCCGACGTCAGCGCTCGCGCCGGTGACCTCGAAGTCCATGTAGTAGGCCGGCTCGCCTGGCACGTCGGTCTGACCGAGGGTGAACGCCTGGCGGGTGACGTCGTAGGTCCCGCCTGCGGCGTTGGCGCGCCAGCGGTCGAGGTGATAGCCGCCGGAGGTCTCTCCGGTGAAACTCGTCCCGCGCTGCGCAACGTCGAAGCCGCCGTTGATCACCGCGTTCTTGAAGCCGCTCGCGTCCGGCGCCGCGGCGCCCCACGCGGCGCCGTCGTAGACGACGATCCGGCCTTCGTCCTTTACGTAGGCGCGCCAGCCGGCCTTGGGGCTCAATTGCTCCCAGGCGCCGTCGCGGTAGTAGCCGAGCGACCAGTTCGCATAGAGGCCCCAAGCCGTCCCGGTCTTGCCCGCCGGCAGGATCCAGATCTGCCCGTCGCCAGGCGAGCCGGGCTCGGCCGAGACTGACCGGCTTTCGACCGCGAGCTGCACCAGCGCGTCGAGGCGCGTCAGGCTCTCGTTGACGGTGACGTGCTTTTGCGCCTGGGCGGGCATGACGAACGGAAGACCGATATTCGTCGTCTGATCGGTGGACATCGGCGAGGGCCTTTCGGGGCTGACGCGAGGCTGAGACGGAAGGCCAAAGCCTAACGCCGCCGCGCCGACCGGAGGATCTGCCGCGGCCTGTCCGCGGCCCGCGCCGCGGTCGATACACGTCGCGCGCGCTTGACGGCGGCGGGCGAGCCGGCCATCCGATAGGCGCTCGAAAGGACCCGCATGAGCAGACCCGAACGCGATCTCGCCGCTGGCTTTCCCCCCGCCGACCTCAAGGTCTGGCGGGAGCTGGCCGCGCGCGCGCTCGGGAAGCAAGGCGCCGCGCTCGACGAGCTGCTGACCCGGCGGACCTCCGACGAGATCGCGCGCGGTCCGCTGTTCACCGCGCGCGGCGGCGAAGGCGGCCAGCCGGCGCCCGCGGCGCCCCATCCTCAGGATATCCGCTGCGCGATCGATCATCCCGATCCGGCCAAGGCCAACACGCAGGTCCGGGAGGCGGTCGCCGGCGGCGCGCGCGTGCTCGAGCTGAAGATCGATCCTTCCGGTGAGAGCGGCTGCCTGATCCGCGGCGTCGACGACCTGAAGACCATGCTCGGCGACGTCGACCTTTCAGAAACCAAGATCGCGCTCGACGCTGGCGACGCATCGCCGCTGGCCGCGGCGATGCTCGCGGCGCTCATGGAGACGACAAGCGAAACGGCGTGGGTCGACCTCGGCTTTGATCCGCACGCGCGCCTGGCGACGCGTTGCGAGCTGTCGCGAGGGCTCGACGACGAACGCGCCAACGCGGCGGAGTGGGCGCTGTGGGCGGATCAAAGCACCGCCGATGCGCGCGCCTACCGGATCGACGCGCGTATCGTTCACGAAGCCGGCGGCTCGGAGGCCTGGGAGCTGGCGTTCGCCGCCGCCTCCGCCCTCGCAGCTCTGGACGACATGGTCGAGCACAACTTGTCTCTCGACCGCGCCGCCGCCCAGATCGGCTTTGCGATCAGCCTCGACGCGGACGCCCACCTCGGAATCGCGAAGATCAGAGCGTTGCGCCGGATCTGGAACCGAATCGTCACCGCCTCCGGCTGTTCATCGGACATCGCCGGCGAAACGCCGATCCACGCCTACTCTTCCAATCGGATGCTTGCACGGCGCGATCCGTGGACGAACATCATGCGCTTGACCGCGGCGAGCTTCGCCGCCGCCTGCGGCGGCGCGGACAGCGTCGCCATAGCGCCGTTCACCGCAGCGCTCGGCGGGACCAACGCGCTGTCGCGCCGCCTGACGCGCAACATCCCGCTGGTACTGGCGCACGAATGCCGGCTTGGCCGCGTCGCCGATCCCGCCCGCGGCTCGTTCCATCATGAGACGCTGACCGACACGTTGGCGCGCCAAGCCTGGACGCACTTCCAGGAGATCCAGGCCGAGGGGACGCTGGAAAAGTTCATCGTCGAGGGTCGTCTGCACGCCGCGGTCGCCCAGACCCGCGCTGCACGCACCGCCGCTTTCAAGAACGAAGACGCCGTGCTGATCGGCGTGACGGCCTATCCGCCTTCGAAGGAGCTGGAGGCCGCGCATCCGCTGCGCCTCGACTCCGTCGATCATGACGCGGCCCGCAAGACCGCCGAGACTCGCAGCGCCGCGCGCAAGCCGCCCGCAACGCGCGCGGCCCGTCCGGTTCCCGATCAGCTGATCCCGCTCGCCCGGGACGGCGCCGACGTCTCGACGATGCTTTCTCCCCCGACGGAGGAGCACGAGCCCTATCACGAGACGCCGCTGCGCCCGATGCGCGACGCGGCCGCCTTTGAGGCGGCGGGAGAGGCGTCATGAGCGAGGTGGTCTGGCCCGACTGGAAAACACTGCCGCTCGACGACGAGACGCCGGCCGCCGCGCGCGCTGCAGAACGACCCTCCGTCGTTGAGACAGCAGGCGGCGTCGACATCGCCGCGGCCTACGGCCCGGACGACATAGAAGACCTCAGCGCTGTCGAAAGCGCGCCGGGGATCGCGCCTTATCTGCGCGGCCCCTACGCGACGATGTATCTTCAGCGACCGTGGACTATCCGTCAGTATGCGGGCTTCTCGACCGCCGAAGACTCCAACGCCTTCTACCGGCGCAATCTCGCCGGCGGCCAGAAGGGGCTCTCCGTCGCTTTCGATCTCGCCACCCACCGCGGCTATGACTCCGATCATCCGCGGGTGGCGGGCGACGTGGGCATGGCGGGCGTCGCGATCGACTCGATCATCGACATGCGCACGCTGTTCGATCAGATCCCGCTCGACCAGATCACCGTGTCGATGACGATGAACGGCGCCGTCTTGCCGATCATGGCGCTCTACATCCTCGCCGGCGAGGAGCAGGGCGTACCGCCCAAGGCGCTGGCGGGCACGATCCAGAACGATATCCTCAAAGAATTCATGGTGCGGAACACCTACATCTATCCGCCCCAGGCCTCGATGCGGATCGTCTCCGACATCATCGGATATGCCGCCGCCGAAATGCCGCGGTTCAACTCGATCTCGATCTCCGGCTATCACATGCAGGAAGCGGGCGCGACGGCCGACCTTGAGCTCGCCTACACCCTCGCCGACGGGATCGAATATGTCCGCGCCGGGCTCGCCGCCGGGCTCAAGGTCGACCAATTCGCGCCGCGGCTGTCGTTCTTCTGGGGGATCGGCACGGACTTCTTCGTCGAAACCGCCAAGCTGCGCGCAGGACGGCTACTCTGGTCGAAGCTGATGACCGAACAGTTCAAACCCGAAGACGACCGCTCGCTGCTTTTGCGCGCCCACTGCCAGACTTCGGGCTGGTCGCTGACGGCCCAGGACGTCTACAATAACGTCGCGCGCACGGCCGTCGAAGCCATGGCGGCGGTCGACGGCGGGACCCAGTCGCTGCACACCAACTCGCTCGACGAGGCGCTCGCTCTGCCGACGGACTTTTCCGCCGCGATCGCGCGCAACACCCAGCTGCTGCTGCAAACCGAAGCGCACATGTGCGACACCATCGACCCCTGGGGCGGGTCTTACTTCGTCGAACGTCTGACGCACGACCTCGCGACGCGCGCGCTCGGCCACATCGAAGAAGTCGAGGCGCTCGGCGGCATGGCCAAGGCGATCTCCGACGGCTTGCCAATGCGGCGGATCGAGGCGGCGGCGGCGCAGACCCAGGCGCTGATCGACACCGGCCAGCGCGTCCTCGTCGGCGTCAACGCATACGAGACCGACGCCGCCGAGGAGGTGCCGGTCCTGAAGGTCGAGACCGCCGACGTCCGCCGCACCCAGATCGAAAAGCTCGAACGACTGCGGGCCGAACGCGATCCGGCCGCGGTCGAGGCCGCGCTCGACGCGCTGACAAGCGCCGCGGCCGACGAGAAAGGCCCCAACCTGCTCGCCCTCGCGGTCGACGCCGTGCGCGCGAAAGCGACCGTCGGCGAGGTCTCATACGCGCTCGAACGCGCCTGGGGCCGGCACCAGACGCGGCCCGAGATCGCGCGGGGAACCTACGCCGCAGCGGCCGGCGCCGACGATCTCGTCGCGCGCGCCCAAGCCGCCGCGAAAGCCTTCGAGAAGGCCGCCGGACGGAAACCGCGCATCGCCATCGTCAAGATGGGCCAGGACGGGCACGACCGCGGCCAGAAGGTCGTCGCCTCGGCTTTCGCCGACCTCGGCTGGGACGTCGAGGCCGGCCCGCTGTTTCAGACGCCGGAGGAAGCCGCCCGGCTCGCCCAAGAGTTCAAGGCCGACATCGTCGCCGCCTCTTCGCTCGCCGCCGGCCATATGACGCTCGTGCCGGAGCTGAAGCGCGCGCTGGCGACGCTCGACCTCGAAGACGTGATGATCATCGTCGGCGGCGTGATCCCGCCCGACGACGTCGGCGTGTTGAAGCAGATGGGCGCGGCGGCGGTGTTCCCGCCCGGCGCGGTCATCTCCAAGGCCGCGATCGAAATGCTGGAGCTGCTCGGGACTCGGTTGCGTCTCGACATAAAGGAGACGCCCTGATGGCCCTCGACCCTCAAGCCGCGGACCTTCTGGCGCTGGTCAAGGAGAAGGCGCGGCCGAAGCCCGGCGAGACCAGCGTCGAGCATTCCCGCAAGATCAACGAGCGCGGCTCGGTTTACTTCGCGCGCCAGGACCTGCCCGACCGCGCGTGCCGCGACCTGACGATCCCCGGCCCGGCCGATCCGATCCCGGCGCGTCTTTACCCACCTGCGGATCCAAAACGGGACGCGGAGCCTGGTTCCGCGCCCGCACCGCACGGGCTTTTGGTCTATTTCCACGGCGGCGGCTTCGTCTTGGGCTCGATCGAGAGCCACGACAGCCTGTGCCGCCAGCTCGCCGACGCTTCAGGCGCCGCGGTGCTGTCGGTCGATTATCGCCTCGCACCCGAGCATCCGTTTCCCGCCGGGCTCGACGACGCGCTCGCCGCGACGCGATGGGCGGGCGAGAACATGACCGCCCTCGGCGTGGAGGCGGGCGGCCTAGCGGTCGGCGGCGACTCCGCGGGCGGCAACCTCGCGGCCGTCGCCGCGCACATCCTGCGCGACGAGGGCGGACCGAAGATCGCCTTCCAACTTCTCATCTATCCGGGCACGGACTCCGACGCCGACACCGCCTCGCGGCGCGACTTCGCCGAGGGCTACTATCTTGAGCGCTCGACCATCGAATGGTTCCACGCGCAGTATCTGCAGAACGGCGAGGACGTTCTCGACCCGCGGATCTCGCCGCTGCGCGCGCCCGACCTGGCGGGCCTGCCGCCAACCTATCTGGTCACCGCAGGCTTCGATCCGCTGCGGGATGAAGGCGCCGCCTACGCGCGCGCGCTGAAGACAGCGGGCGTTGCGGTGCAATACGTCGACTACCCGGGCGAGATCCACGGCTTCTTCAACATGACCGCCGCAATCGCCGAAGCCTCCGCGGCCGTAGACGCGGCGGGAGATGCGTTGAGAAGAGGCGTGGCGCGCTAGCCCGTCCCTATTCCGCCTTCGCCATCAGCTCGCGCGCCTGATCGCGCCAGCGGTCGCGGTCGATGCGGCCGGGGAAGGTCAGATGCGCGTCGACCTGGGCGACCTGTTCGTCCGTCCACTCCGCAATCTGACGATAGTAGAACACTCCGATCTCGTTGAGCGTCTCAGCAAGCTTTTGACCCACGCCTTTGATGCGCGTCAGGTCGTCGGGCGGGCCGGCGTTGGGCGTCGTCAGGAACGGGGAGTCGAGCGCTTCGTAGACCGGCGGCTGAGGCGCGCCGGGCACGCCGGCCGAGGGCGCCAGCTCGGCGGCGCGGACGTCGACCTCGGCGCTGCGCGCCTTGCGCCGCTCTTCTTCAAGCTCGCTCGTCAGCTCCATGATCTTCGAGCGCAGCCGAGCGCGCTCAGCCTCGGCCTCCTGATGGCGGGTGCGGATCGAGGCCAGCTCGGCGGAAACGTCTTCGGACGACAGGCCCGAGCCGGGACCGAAGATCCATCTGTGGACGGCCGCGCCGGCCGCAAACGCGATCACCAGCGCGATCCACATCTGAACGATGAGCCAGATCATGGGCGTGTCTCCCCGGAGTCGGTCGCGGGCAAAGTCATCGCCGGTTCGACGACCTCGATCTCGATGCGGCGATTCGAGGCGCGGCCCGCGGCGGTGTCGTTCGCCGCGATCGGCTCTGCCGAGCCGACGCCGACGGCGGTCAGCTGGCTCGGGTCGACGCCGCGGGCAACGAGCGCCGAGAGCACGGCCCTGGCGCGCTGCTCGGACAGATAGACGTTGAAGTCGGCGTCTCCGCTGGTGTCGGTGTGGCCTTCGATGCGCAGGTCATAGTCCTCGCAGCGGCGGGCAGCCTCGGCGACGGCGTCGAGCAGCGGCGCGCTCGCGTCGGAGACGGCCGACTCGGCGAACTGGAAGCGGATTGTCTCTCCGCCGAGCAAGTCCTCCAGCTCGGCGCGGCAGGCGGTGATCGACGCGCCGGCCGGGCGCGCAACGCGCGGCGCGGGGCGCTCGACAGACACGACCTCGCCGGGTGCGTCTTCGGGTGAAGTCTCCACGCCCGCGGCGGCTTCGGCGGCGACATCTTCGCTCTGCGCCGGATCAGGCGCCGGCAGACCCACCCCGCCGGCGAGGTCGGCTTGGCCGACGAAGGGATAAGGCGCCTGCAGGATCTGGCGGGCGACGTCGGCGCGCACCTGGGCGGTCCCGGCCTCGCCCGTCAAACGCATCTCCGTGTCGGCGATGTCGAGCGCGCCGGACTCGAGCCGGACGAGCTGAGAGATGCCAAAGTCGACCGCGCCGAGCCAGTCCGCGCCCGAAGGCGCGCCGGCGGCGATCTCCACCCCGTCGGCGTTCACCTCACCGGCGAAGACGCGGGCCGCCCGGGCGGCGAGCGCGCCCCGGGTCGGCCGGTCGGGGGCGTAGCCTGCGAGCGTCAGCTCGGCGCCTTCCAGCGTCGCTTGGAACGTGTAGGGCGAGACGCGCATCAGAAGATCGGTCTCATTGCGAACCTCGCCGATCCCGCCCCCGCCCGCCGCCGCGCGAACCGCAGCGAGCGCCTCGTCGCGCGCGCGCTCGTCGGGCGCGAGACCGCGCACCGTGGCGCGGCGACCGGAGAGATGGACCTCGGCCCAGACGGCCTCGCCCGTTTCGTCGAGCGCGGCGCGGGCGTCCTGGGCGAGCTTGAACTCAAGCTTGCGCGCGCTGCCGGGCAAGCGGTCGGTGTGGATATAGAGCCAGCCGAGAAGGACGAAGAGCAGCCCGGTCATGGCGAGCTTCGTTCGTCGATGCATGCCTTGCTCCGGACCAATCAAGAGCAGGCGCGCTGAGGCCGCTGCGGCGGGCGCGCCCGTTAGCCTCCCCTACAGTGATTTGACCGCCCGCAACCCCTCGAATCTAGAGATTTCCTCTGCGGGCCCCTACGCCTCCGCCGGGTGCTGGGCGAGGCCGGCCTTGGCGAGGCGGTCCTCGAGGTACTTCACCCGCGAGCTGAGGTAGCGGTTGCGCCATTCGAGCGCATATTCGTTCTCGCTCTTCGCGCCCGCCTCGCCCTCGGGCTTGGTCGCTTCGACGGCGCGTTCGAGCTCGGAGACCTTTGCCCGCAGGCGGCTGGCTTCGGCCGCAGCTTCCTCGGCCGCCTTGAGCTTCTCGCGCAGCGCGGCGGTTTCGGCGTCGTCGCGGGACTGCGGATTCTCGGCGAGCTGCTGTTCAAGATAGCGCACGCGCGAAGCGAGGTAGCGGTTGCGCCACTGCACCGAGCCGTGCCCGCCGTCGACATTGGGCGCGGGCTCGCCGCTCATGTCGCCCGCCGCGGCCTGCTCCAGCTCGGCGATGCGCACGTTCAAGCGCTCGATCTCGCCGCGCGCGGCGATCAGCAGCTCGTCCTCGACCGACACCTCCTCGGCGTACTCGCCGTCCTCGCCTTCGCCGAACGCGAACTCTTCATCGCCCTCCCCGCCGTCCTCGTCCGCTGCGCCGGCGTGGCGACGGCGCAGCGCGGCGCGCAGCTTGGTCTCGAGGAACTGAATGCGCGAGGTGAGATAGCCGTTGCGCCATTTCAGGCGCTCGGATTCCACCATGATGTCGTCAGGCGCGGTCTGCGCGCCGTCGCCAGCCTGGACCTCATGAGCGGCGGCCTCGGCGTCGGCCTGGGCCGCGGCGAGCGCGGCTTCAAGCTCGGCGATGCGCGCGTCGGCCTCTTTCACCTCGGTCGCGCGGGCTTCCTGGGCGGCGAGGCTCGCGCGCAGCTCTTCGTTCTGCGTGCGAAGCGAGGCGAGCTGATCGCGCAGCGCGCCGAGCTGAGCGCTTTCGACGCTCTCGCCATCCGCTCCGGCTGCGGCGAAGGCGGCCGCTTCGAGCTCGGCGATCCGGGCGCGCAAGGTCTCGATCTCTTCAGGATCGGCGCCCGACGCATGCTGACGCGCCTCTTCAAGCGCGCCTTCAAGGTCGGCGACGCGGCTGTTGAGGTAGGCGAGCTCAGCCGCCGCGCCGTCGTCGGCCGATCCGCTCGTTTGGCTCGGGCCGGCGGGTCTCGGTCCGGACAGCTGGGCGACCTGGGCGCGCAGCTCGGCGGCCTCGTCGGCGTGGCGCTCGGCGTCGGTGCGGGCGCTGCGCAACTCGGACTGCAACGCGCCGATCCGGTCCTTGGCCTCGCGCAGCTCGGCCTGGATGTGGGAGATGTCGGTCGCCGACGCCGCGCCGCGGCGCTCGGCCCGGGCGGCGTGCTCAGCGGCCTCGCGGCGCTGATCGTCGGCCTCGGCCTGGACGTGGGCGAGCTTGCGTCGAAGCTCGCGCAGCCGCGCCGCGCTCATGCCGCCGCGGAACATCCAGCCGAAGAAGACCCCGACGAGGGAGCCCGCGACGATGAAAAGCCAAATCTGCGCAATGAGATAGTTCATTCTCTAGTCCCAACGCCTTCCGCCGGTCCGGCCACTTCGACGACCGCCGCCGGGCTCCGACGAGCCCCAGCGGGCGCTCCCGCCTCCGGCGCGTCCTCCGCTGCAGCAGCGAGAGGAGGATGCGCCGCGGTTTCGAGCCTGTCGAGCGCCACGCCCTGCAGAACGAAGTAGTCCGCCATCTGCTGAGCCCGCGCCGCGCCGAGGCTGGTGAAGGCCTCGTCGCCGGCGTCCGGATCGCCGCTGGCGGTGATCGCAAAACGCATGCCCTCGCACCGCAACGCCGTCAGGGCGAGCTGGTCGAGCACCGGATAGCTCTCCTTGGTCATCGCCGCCTCGCCCGCGGCGAACTCGACCGGCGCCTCCTCAATGATGGCGTCGAACTCGGCGTCGCAGGCCGCAGGGTCGGTGAGCGGCTGCAAGCCGTTCTCGGTCGGCGCAAGCGCGAGGACGGCGTCGGCCGCGCCGTCGCTTTCGGGCGCGTCGACGAGGGCGGCTGCGAGGAATGGCGCAGGCAGATTGGCGAGCGCCGCGCGCACCCGGGCGCGCACGTTCGCCGTGCCCGCGGCCCCTTCGATGGTCAGCGAGACGTCGCGCAGGCTAGCCTCGCCCTCGCTCAGCGACGCGAGCTGCGTCAGCGCAGTGCGCGCCACCGTCGACCACGCGAACTCGTCGGGCGCGCCGCGCGCGATCTCCATCCGGTCGACGACCCCGCCCGAGAACAGCTCGCCCGCATGGGCGACCAGCTCGGCGCGCGCCGCGCGCGTGGGCACGTGTCCGCCGAGGATCACCCGGTCGCCTTCGCGCACCGCACGCCATTCGAACGGCGAGGCGGGCGGAGCGAGGTCGGTCCGGTCACGCACGGCCATGACGCCGCCGCGCGACCAGGGCCCGTGTCCGGAAGCGTCGCGCACATAGGCGATCGCCTCGGCGCGCTCTTCCTCGCGCGGGGCGAGGCCGCGCAGGACGGCGATCTGACCGTCCATCTCCACCGACGCCCAGTCGAGCCCCGCGGTATCGAGCGTCGCGTTCGCTTTTTCCTCGAGGTCGACTTCGATCCGGTGGGCGACGTCCGCATAAGGCGTCAGCACCGCCGCCGGCGCCGGATTGACCGCCAGCCAGCCAAGCCCGCCAAGAGCCAGAACGAACAAGATGAAGGTCAGGAATTGCCGCACTGCCGCCACCGCCGTTGAGAGAGTGCCGACGCGCCGCGAGGAAGCCGCCCGAAAGCCGCTCGACCCCGCGCTCGCCGGGCCCCCCAAGGGGCGGATCGATACTCGACCGCGGGCCAAGAGTCGATTCGTCGCGGCGCCCCGCGACAAGCCGCGCGCGCTAATCCGGCCGGAACGAAAAGGCCGCCACGCCGCGGCGGTTCTCGTCGACGAAGATCTTGCGCCGCAACGGCGGATGTGCGCGGCGCGGGCATTGAGGTCGCTCACACACGCGGCAGTTGACCCCGATCTGCGCCGCGGCGGCTTTGCCCGAGGTCTGGACGCTGTCGGCGTAGACGAGCTGCTTGGCGTTCTCGGCATGGCAACCCAGCCCGATGGCGAGCAGTTGCCCCGGCGCGCCCGGGTGCGCGCCGGGGCGGCGCACGGCGTGGGAAATTGTGAAAAACCGGGCCCCGTCGGGCAGCTGCACGATCTGGCCGAGCCAGGCGTCGGGCGCGCGGAAGGCGTCGTAGATGTTCCACTGCGGACAGGCGCCGCCGAGCCGGGCGAACGGAAAGGCGCGCCCGCCGAAGCGCTTGGACACGTTGCCCGCCTGATCGACGCGAACGAGAAAGAACGGCACGCCCTCGGCGCCGGGCCGGTGCAGCGTGGTCAGCCGGTGGCACACCTGCTCGATCGAGGCGGAGAAGCGACGGGCCAGCACGTCGACGTCGTGCCGCGTCTCGGCGGCGTCGGCGCGGAAGCGCTCATAGGGCATCATCACCGCCGCGGCGACGTAGTTCGCCAGAGAGATCCGCAACAGCCTTCGCGCTTCGTCCGTTGACGGATCGGCGCGGGCAACCTCAGCGTCGATCGCCTCGCCCGCTTCGAGCAGCGCAAGCTGGAAGGCGAGCTGGAAGATCCGCGCCGCCGGGGCCAGCAGCTCGCTTAAGAGCACGCGCCGATTGTGACGGTCGTAACGCCGCAGCGCGCCGGACATCACTTCGCTCGGCGCGACCTTGACCGCGATGCGATGGCGGACCGAGAGGCGGTGCTTCAGGGACGAGAAGATCTCCCCGTCCCGCAGGTCGAGGTCCTCCGAGAGCTTGTCGGCCGCCGCCTCGAGCGCGGGGAAATAGTTGTCGTGGCTGTGGTGGAACTGGCGGGCGTGCTCCATCGCGGTGCCGGCGTCGAAGCCCGCCGGGCCCTCCGCGCCGGCGTAGCGGTCGATCAGCTCGGCCGCGTCGGCCACCGCGTCGCGATAGGCGCCGTGCAGACGCACCAGCGCATCAGCAACCCGCGGCTGGCGCTCCGACAGCTCGTTGAGCTCGGCCCGGGTGAGCGCGATCGACTGCAGCACCGGGTCGGCCGCCGCGGCGTTCAGGGCCTCGAACGCTTCTTCGCTGCGCACGCCGCTGGGGCGCAGGTCGAGCTTGAAGGTGTCGTTAAGGCGCTCGAGCACCTTCGGAGACACGGCGCGGCGGTCGTGCTCAAGCAGATTGAGGTAGCTCGCCGACACCCCCAGCTCGCGCGCCATCTGCAGCTGGGTGAGCCCTTCGCCCTTGCGGAACCGCCGGATCTGCTCGCCGGCGTACATCTTCGATTCGGCCACGCCGCCTCCCGCGTTACAAGAATTTACAAACCGGAATTTACAGGTACATACGGATTTTCATCATTAACATCAAACTGTTATTGCACCGCACCAGGCCTGTTGAACTTTTGACAAAGCGGTGGCATTACCTGCCGCACTTCTCGCCCGGATCGCGGAGGTTCTCATGGGCAAGACTTTCAACGACATCATACCCGCCGCGGCCGACGGCCGCTTCGACAGCATCGAGCGCAACTACGGCGTCGACGACGTGATCCGCCTGCGCGGCTCGGTCGACATCAAGTATACCCTCGCCGAGAAGGGCGCGGCGAAGCTCTGGGATCTTCTGCACACGGAACCCTACATCAATTCGCTGGGCGCGCTTTCGGGCAACCAGGCGATGCAAATGGTGCGCGCCGGCCTCAAAGCGATCTACCTCTCCGGCTGGCAGGTCGCCGCGGACGCGAACACCGCGGGCGCGACCTACCCCGATCAGTCGCTCTATCCGGCCAACTCCGGCCCCGAGCTCTGCCGCAAGATCAACCGGACGCTCCACCGCG
>JASFUX010000087.1:0-12489 GCA_050050115.1 Maricaulaceae bacterium
TCCAACGGAGCGCCCCGGTGTTGATTCCCGCAATTTCGCAGGGGTTTAGCACTTGTAGTACATTTCGAACTCGACGGGATGAGGGTGCATCTCGAAGCGCACGCTCTCCTCCATCTTGAGCTCGATGTAGGCGTCGATCTGATCGTCGTCGAAGACGCCGCCCTTCTTCAGGAACTCGCGGTCGGCATCGAGCGACTCGCACGCCTGACGCAGGCTCGAGCACACCGTGGGGATGCCTTCGAGCTCTTCGGGCGGCAGGTCGTAGAGGTCCTTGTCCATCGGATCGCCGGGGTGGATCCGGTTCTCGATCCCGTCGAGGCCGGCCATCAGCAGCGCGGAGAAGGTGAGGTAGGGGTTGCCCGCCGGGTCGGGGAAGCGCGTTTCGAGGCGCTTGCCGTTGGCCGAGGGCGAGAAGGGAATGCGCACGGACGCCGAGCGGTTGCGCGCCGAATAGGCGAGCAGCACCGGCGCCTCGAAGCCCGGCACGAGCCGCTTGTAGGAGTTCGTGGTCGAGTTCGAGAAGGCGTTGATCGCGCGGGCGTGCTTGATGATCCCGCCGATGTAGTAGAGGCAGGTCTCCGACAGGTCCGCATACTGATCGCCCGCGAAAGCCGGCTTGCCGCCCTTCCAGATCGACTGGTGGACGTGCATGCCGGTGCCGTTGTCGTTCCACACCGGCTTGGGCATGAACGTCGCGGTCTTTCCGAACGCCGCGGCGACGTTGTGCACGATGTACTTATAGAGCTGCATGTTGTCGGCCATGCGCACGAGCGTATTGAACTTCATCCCAAGCTCGTGCTGGGAGGGCGCGACCTCGTGGTGGTGCTTTTCCGGCGCAAGCCCGAGCGCGGTCATCACCGAGAGCATTTCCGAGCGCATGTCCTGGGCGGTGTCGACCGGCGGGACCGGAAAGTAGCCGCCCTTGGGTCCCGGACGGTGCCCAGGGTTGCCCCCGTCGTACATGGCGTCCGAGTTGTAGGGGCCTTCGATCGAATCGAGCTGGTAGCCGGTGCTCTGCTGCGCGGTCGACCAACGCACGTCGTCGAAGACGAAGAACTCGGCTTCGGGGCCGAAGTAGGCGGCGTCGCCGATGCCGCTCGACTGCAGATAAGCCTCGGCGCGCTTGGCCGTGCTGCGCGGGTCGCGATTGTAAGGGGACCCGGTGCCCGGCTCGACAATGTCGCAAATGATGAAAGCGGTCGTCTGCTGGAAGAACGGGTCGATCTCCGTGGTGGAGGGGTCGGGCATCAGGGTCATGTCGGATTCGTTGATCGCTTTCCAACCGGCGATCGACGAGCCGTCGAACATGGTCCCGCTCTCGAAGAGGTCCTGGTCCACCATCGACATGTCGAAGGTGACATGCTGAAGTTTGCCGCGCGGGTCGGTGAACCGAAGATCGACATACTTCACATCTTCGTCGCGCAGTTTCTTGAGAACGTCTGTGGACATCCGCCCCCTCCTCGTTGCTCTTCCAAATGGCAGGCCGCTGTTCAGAGAACCTGAAGCGGTCGAGGCCTCGCCCCGTCATCTCCATACTGCGATGCAATAATTCTCTCGGCAATCAAAATAATTCTCGCGTGACCCGTTTGAGCTCGTTTTGGAGGATTTCTGGTCACGTTTTGCATTTTTGACGCGACTAACGGAGTGCAAGTGCGACAAATTGAGCACGAATCATTCTTTTCCGCGTTGCAGTGGCGAAGGATGATGACGCCGAGTCCCTTCGAAAGTTGGAACAATCTGCTGCAGTGCACCTGTTATTCAGGCTAGCGCCGATAGTTTGTTTCAAGGATCCTGTGTGCGGGGTAATAAATTCCCCTTTTGGGCCTGCACTGGAAAAAATGTCACTGCATATTTCGCAAGCGCACATTTCTGTTGCAATGCGAAATCGGCTGGTTCTAGCCTCCTCATTGCGAGTCGTCCGCTCTTGAGTCGAGCGTCAGTTGGCGAAGGGGAGGCGCGGCGCGCTCTGGGCTCGTCAGAGCCGACACGGCCGCGACAGCGGCGCTGAGGACGGGGACAAATGAAACGACGACGAAGCAGCGCCGAGACGGCGGGGCGGCCTTAGGGGCGGCTCCGGCGCAGCGCTGAATCGAGTTCGATCCGGCGTCGGCGTCCTCAGACTTTCTTCGAGAAAAGTCGCGTTGTGCGAAGCGCCCGATACGCAGCGGTTTCGGGGCTGGGGCTGCGTGCGCGCGCAAACAAGGTGGAAACGACAATGATAGCGACAGGCAAACATCTAGAGAGCCCGCGACGGCTTTGGCGAATGGGATTGGTCGCCGCCGGCGCGGTGGTGGCGGCGGTGCTCGCCACGGGCCCGGCGTCGGCCGAGGTCGACCCCGAGGTTCAGTACATCTTCAACACCTTCTCGTTCCTGGTGACGGGCGCGCTCGTCATGTGGATGGCGGCTGGCTTTGCGATGCTCGAGGTTGGCTCGGTGCGCGCCAAGCACGCGGGCGTCATCTGTATGAAGAACATCGGGCTCTTCTCGATCGCCGGCATCATGTTTTACCTGGTCGGCTACGAGATGCTCTACAACATCGAGGAGGGCGGCTTCCTCGCCACCCCTCGCATCTGGGAGCCGAGCGAGCTCGCCAGCGATGAAAGCATCGACGTGTCGGGCGGCTACGCAGCGGCGTCGGACTGGTTCTTCCAGATGGTGTTCGTCGCCACGGCGGCGTCGATCGTCTCCGGGGCGGTCGCTGAGCGCTCGCGCATTGGGCCGTTCTTCATTTTCGTCGCGGTGCTGACGGCGTTGATCTACCCCATCCAGGGCTCCTGGACCGGTTGGGCCGGCGGCTGGCTCTCCACGGAGTTTGGCTTCTCCGACTTCGCCGGCTCGACGATTGTGCACTCCACCGGCGGCTGGGCCGCTCTTGCAGGCATCATTCTGCTCGGTGCGCGTTCCGGACGTTTTGTTGACGGCAAGCCCGTGCCGATGCGGGGATCGAGCCTGCCTTTGGCGACGCTCGGCACGTTCGTGCTGTGGCTGGGGTGGTTCGGCTTCAACGGCGGCTCGCAGCTGGCCTTGGGCTCGGCCGCGGACGCCACCGCCATCGCGCAGATCTTCGCCAACACCAACATGGCCGCCGCCGGCGGCGTGGTGGCCGCGTACGTGCTGTCGATCGGCTTGGGTCGGGGCAAGGCGAACCTTGCGTTCTGCCTGAACGGCGCGCTGGCGGGCCTGGTGTCGATCACCGCTGAGCCGCTGACGCCCAACATCATGGAAGCGATCGTGATCGGCGCCATCGGCGCGGTGATCGCCACGTTCGGCGCGATCTTGCTCGAGAAGCTCCGGCTTGACGACGTGGTCGGCGCGATTCCCGTCCACTTGTTCGCCGGGATCTGGGGCACGATGATTGTTCCGTTCACGAATTCCGGCACGAGCTACGTTGGCCAAGCCGTTGGCGTGGCCGCGATCGGCGCGTTCGTGTTCACCGTGAGCTTCGCGCTGTGGCTGGTGCTGAAGATCGTCATCGGCATCCGGCTGAAGCCAGAGGCTGAGGTGGTCGGAGGCGACCTGTCCGAGCTCGGCGCTCCGGCCTATCCGGAGTTCGTCCCGGGAAACGGGCAACCCTCGGCCCTGTAATGGAGAAAGGCGAACCGCGGGGGCCTCGCGCCCCTGCGGCCGCCGCTCCGGCAGGCGTCGGGGTGACTGCGGGCGCCGGGATCGCCGGTCGAAAGGTGGAGCCGCGGCGTCAACTAAAGCCTCGTGAGAATCACGGCTCGAGCGAGGTTCGTAAACAGAATGTTAACCATGTGGGGGTGAAGCAAACGCGCAACAATCACGGAGTAATCGCGCACACGGACAAGCGGAAGCTTCGGCCCCGTTCGGAATCAAAGAAACGTCCGTGAGCACTTGTTCCCCCGAGCCGCCTTGGCGCGAGGCTTGAGCGGACAGGCTGAAGATCGCGTCAGAATGACGACACCAAACATCAAACATCGGAGAGACTGGAATGAAGAAACTTATCTTGAAATCGAGCACGGTGCTCGTCGCGGCGGCGGCGGCGGCCTCGGTCGGAGGCGCGGCGCTGGGTCAAATGGAAGACGTCGAAGTCGAGGGCAACGTTGCACTCGTCTCGGACTATCGCTTCCGCGGCGTGTCGCTGTCGGACGACACGATGGCGCTGCAAGGCGGCTTCGATCTCGCCACGGATTCCGGCTTCTACGTCGGCACCTGGGCGTCGTCGATCGAACAGGCTGCGGGTTCGGAGCTTGAACTCGACCTCTATGGCGGGTTTGGCGGCGAAGTCGACATGTTCAACTACGATGTCGGCGTGCTCGGCTACTTCTATCCGGGCGGCAACGACCTCGAGTACTATGAACTCTATGGTTCGGTCGGCACCACGTTCGGCATCGTCGATGCTGCGGCGGGCGTCGCCTACGCGCCCGAACAAGACAATATCGGCAACGACGACAACACCTATTGGTACGTGACCGGCGAAGCTCCGCTCGGCGACTCGGCGTTCACGCTGTTCGGCTCGTTCGGTCTTGAAACCGGCGCCTTCGGCGATCCCGACGGCGACGGCGACGACAAGTACGACTGGTCGCTCGGCGTCGGCACGTCTGCGCTGGGTCTCGACTGGGCGCTGACCTACATCGACACCTCCGAGGACGACAACCTCGTGGACGGCGTGGACGCCACTGCGGTGCTGTCGATCTCCAAGGCGCTCTAGTTCGCCTTATCTCTTGCCTGCAAACTGCCCCGCGGAGGCGACTCCGCGGGGCTTTTTCATGTCGTGATTTCCAAACCGAGGCGGGAAAGGGTCAGATCGCGTCCGCGCCCGCTTCGCCCGTCCGGATGCGGATCACCTGGCTGATGTCGGAGACGAAGATCTTGCCGTCACCGATGCGGCCCGTTCGCGCCGCGTCCTGGATCGCCTCGAGCACCGCGTCGAGCATGTCGTCGCTGATCACCATCTCGACCTTGAGCTTGGGCAGGAAGTCGACGACGTATTCGGCCCCGCGGTAAAGCTCGGTGTGGCCCTTTTGCCGGCCGTAGCCTTTGACCTCGGAAACCGTCATCCCTTGAAGTCCGAGCTCTTGGAGCGCTTCCTTCACGTCGTCGAGCTTGAAGGGCTTGATGATCGCTTCGACTTTCTTCATGGCGCCGCCTTTCGCGAGAACGCCGCGGAGGTCGGCGTTCATTCGATGCTGCGTTGCAGTATAAACAATCTGCAGCGGCGGCGCACAAGGAAGATGTCGCTGAAAGCCGGGGAAGGCTGAAGGGCGGAGATGACGAAAGGCGTAGAAGAGCTGGCGGTTCTAACGTGCGCTGAGCATGCGCGCCTCGACGCGCTGGCCGAACAAGGCGGAACCGTCCTCGCCAGCCTGATGGAGAACGCCGGCGGCGCGGTCACGACGGAGATCGTGCGGCGCTGGACGCCGCGCCCGACGCTGATCGCCTGCGGGCCGGGCGACAATGGCGGCGACGGCTTTGTTGTCGCGCGCGAGCTGGCCAAGGCGGGGTGGCCGGTGCGCGTCGCCGCGCTGACCGACAAGGCGCATCCCGTGGCGGGCTATGAAGGTCCAATCGAGCCGCTCGCCAAGCTCGACATGACCGAAGCGGTCGCGAGCGCGGAGCTTGTCGTCGACGCGCTGTTCGGAGCTGGGCTCTCCCGACCCCTCGACGGCGCGCCTGCGGGGCTCGCCGAGACTTGCACGAAATCGGACGTGCCAATTGTCGCCGTCGATTTGCCGAGCGGCGTCAGCGGGGATCTTGGTCGCCCGCTTGGGCCGGCGTTTCGCGCGGCGTTGACGGTAACCTTCGCGCACTGGAAGCCGGCGCACGTGCTCGAGCCGGGGCGCAACGCCTGCGGGGCGCTGGTCAAGGCCGACATCGGTCATCCGGCGTCCGCGCTCGCGGCGATCAGTCCGTCCTGCTTCGTCAACGATCCGGCGCTTTGGGGAGAAGCGTGGCCCTGGCCGACGGCGGCGAGCCACAAGCATGCGCGAGGCCGCCTCGGCGTCGTGACCGGCGGGCCGGCGTCGACCGGCGCCGCGCGGCTCGCGGCGCGGTCAGGGCTGCGCACAGGGGCGGGGCTCGTCACCTTAGTGTGCCCGCCGTCGGCTTTACTGGTGGCGGCGACCGCGTCGACGGCGGTGATGACCGAGGCGTTCGACTCGGCGGCGGCGCTGGGTGCGCGTGCGGCCGGGTTCGACGCCATGGTGATCGGCCCGGCGGCGGGCGTTTCGGACGCGACGAGAGCCAACGTCGAAGCCGCGCTGCGCGCCGGCCCGGCGTGCGTGCTCGACGCCGATGCGCTCACCGTATTCAAGGACGAGCCCGAGGCTCTCTTCACGCTGTTGGGGACGGGAAGTGCGCCGCGTCATGTGTTGACGCCGCATGTCGGCGAGTTTCGCCGGCTGTTCGCCGATCTCGATCCGCTGGACGACAAGCTGGCGGCCGTGCGGGCTGCTGCGGCGCAGGCGGGCGCGGTCGTCTTATTGAAAGGCGCCGACACAGTGATCGCCGCGCCGGACGGCCGCGCGGTCGTCAACGTCCACGCCAGCCCGTTTCTCGCCACCGCCGGTGCGGGCGACGTGCTGGCCGGGATCGTCGGCGGCGCGCTGGCTCAGGGCCTGTCCGCCTTCGACGCGGCGTGCGCGGCGGCTTGGCTGCATGGCGACGCCGCGCTTCGGCTTGGACCCGGCCTGATCGCCGAAGACCTCTGTGAAACGCTTCCCAAGTCGCTCGACGCCCTCTATCACGCGACCTCTTCTCGCGTTTTTGGCGCACAGGCACCCGATCCGGAGGGATCGACATGAAGAAAGAGGGCGGCGGCTTCACCGAGTCCGAGGCGCTCGCGTTTCACCGCTACCCGGTGGCGGGCAAGCTCGCCGTGCTGCCGACCAAGCCGATGGCGACCTCGCGCGACCTTTCGCTCGCCTACAGTCCGGGCGTCGCCTGGCCGGTCAAGAAGATCGCCGAGGATCCCGACACCGCCTACGACTACACCTCCAAGGGCAACATGGTCGCGGTGATCTCGAACGGCACGGCGATCCTGGGCCTGGGCAATCTCGGCGCGCTCGCGTCCAAGCCTGTGATGGAGGGCAAGTCGGTCCTCTTCAAGCGCTTCGCCGACGTGGACTCGATCGACCTCGAGGTCACGACCGAGGACGTCGAAGAGTTCATCACCACAGTGCGCAACGTCGGTCCGTCGTTCGGCGGCATCAATCTCGAAGACATCAAGTCGCCTGAGTGCTTCTTGATCGAGACGGCGCTGCGCGACCAGCTCGACATCCCGGTCTTTCACGACGACCAGCACGGCACGGCGATCATCGCCGCGGCGGGGCTCTTGAACGCGTGCGAGCTCACTGGCCGCGACATTTCCGAGATCAAGATCGTCTGCCTCGGCGCCGGGGCGGCGGGTCTGTCCGTCGTCGGCCTGGTCAAGCAGCTCGGCGCGCGGCCGGAGAACGTCATCGTCTGCGACCGCACGGGCGTGATCTACAAGGGGCGCGCCGAGGGAATCGATCAGTTCAAGGCCGCGCACGCCGTCGAGACCGACCTGCGCACCTTCAAGGAAGCGATCAAAGGCGCGGACTGCTTCATGGGGCTGTCGGTCGCTAATGCGCTGTCGCCGGACGACGTCGCGGCGATGGCGGACAATCCGATCATCTTCGCCATGGCCAATCCCGATCCGGAAATCACGCCCGAACAGGTGCGCGAGGTCCGCAAGGACGCGATCGTGGCGACGGGGCGGTCGGACTATCCGAACCAGGTCAATAACGTCCTGGGCTTTCCTTACATTTTCCGCGGCGCGCTCGATGTCCGAGCACGGACGATCAACGACGAGATGAAAGCCGCCGCCGCCAAGGCGCTCGCCCAGCTCGCCCGCGAAGACGTGCCCGACGAGGTGGCCGCCGCCTACCACGGCCGGCGGCTCAAGTTCGGCCGCGAGTACATCATTCCCGCGCCGTTCGATCCGCGCCTGATCTCCTACATTCCGCCGTTCGTCGCCCAGGCGGCGATGGACACCGGCGTCGCGCGCAAGCCGATCGAGGACATGGACGCCTACCGTCACGCGCTCGCGCGGCGGCTCGATCCTTCTGCAGGGCTGATGCAGCGCATCTCCAACACGGTGCGGATGAACCCCAAGCGGATCGTCTTCGCCGAGGGCGAGGAGCCGGCGGTCATCCGCGCGGCCTATGCGTTCCAGTCCCAGGGGCTTGGGCAAGCGGTTCTCGTCGGCCGTGAAGAGCAGATGATCCGCAACATGCGCCTCGTCGGTCTCGAGGAGGGCAGCGGGCTCGAGATGGTCAACGCGCGGTTGTCGGACCGGAACCCGGACTACGTCGATTATCTTTATCCGCGCCTTCAACGCTCGGGCTATCTGCGGCGCGACGTCCAGCGGTTGATCAACAACGATCGCAACGTTTTCTCCGCGAGCATGGTCGCGCTCGGCGACGCCGACGGCATGGTCACGGGCGCGACACGCCACTTCGACAGCGCTCTGCACGACGTCCGCCTGGTGATCGAGCCCAATCCCGGCGAGCGGGTCATGTTGAGCCGTGGTCGGACTTTGTTCCTCGCCGACACCAGTGTTGAGGAGTTTCCTGACGCTCATGCGCTTGTTGAGATCGCCTGTGAGGCCGCGGCGGCTGTGGAGCGTCTGGGGTTCACGCCTCGGGTGGCGTTCACGTCTTACTCGACGTTCGGCCAACCCACCGGCGAGCGCTCCGAGAAGATCCAGGAAGCGGTTCGCCTGCTCGACACGCGGAAGGCGGCGTTCGAGTACGAAGGCGAGCTTGCGGCCGACGTGGCGCTCGATCCGGATCATCATTCGCTCTATCCGTTTTCGCGCCTGACGGAGCCGGCGAACGTGTTGATCATGCCGGCGATCCACTCCGCTTCGATCGCATCCAAGCTGCTGGCCTCGGCGGGCGGGGCGACCGTGATCGGACCTCTGCTGCTCGGGTTGTCGAAATCGGTGCAGATTTGCCGGCTCGGCGCGACGGTCTCCGACATCCTCGCTTCGGCTGCTGCTGCGGCGTATCAATTCTCCCAAGCCGGGGAGAGCTGAAGGGCGAGCGAATGGCGGAAGATGGCGAGGGCGACCGCTCGACCGGAGGCAGGCGGTCGCGCACCGATCTGACGCAAGGATCGGTGTTCAGCCATCTCATTCGCTTCATCGTCCCGATGAGCTTCGGCATCACCGCCATGATGGCGGTCGGCCTGATCGACGCGTTCTGGCTCGGCCGGCTGTCGACCGAAGCGCTGGCCGCGGTGTCTTTCGCCGTGCCGGTGTCCTTCGCCGTGTTCGCGATCTTCATCGGACTGTCGTCGGGATGCGTCGCGGCGGTCGCCCGCGTCGTCTCGAGCGGCGATCATGATCGGATCGCTCGGCTGGCGACCGACGGGGTGCTGCTTTCTCTAACGGTTTCGATCGTCGCGGCCGTCATCGGGACTGTCGCGACGCGCCCGCTCTTCGTGTTCATCGGCGCCGAAGGCGCGACGCTCGAGCAGGCCGTGGGCTACATGCAGATTTGGTTTCTCGGGCTCGTGTTCGTCTCCGCGCCGGTGATCGCCGGCGCGATCTTGCGTGCGATCGGTCAGGCGGTGCTGCCGAGCGCGCTGATGATCGTCTCGGCGGCCGTCAACATGATCCTCGATCCGTTGATGATCTTCGGCCTCGGGCCGTTCCCGCGGCTCGAGGTGGCGGGCGCCGCGTACGCGACGGTCATCGCCAACGCGGTCAGCGCGACGCTGGTGCTTGGTTTCATGATTTTCCGCGAGCGGCTGCTGACCCTCGCGCCCGTCGCCTGGAGCGTGCTTGCGCGCCACTGGCGGGAGATCGCCCGGGTCGGGATTCCTGCGGCGGGCTCGAATGCGATCAATCCGATTTCGCTGACATTCGTAATCGCGGCGCTCGCGACGTTCGCCGCGGCGAGCGACGAGGCGGTCGCCGGCTTTGGCGCGGCGTCGCGCATCGAGATGTTCGCGATCATTCCAATGTTCGCCCTGTCCGCCGCGATGGCGCCGGTGACCGGACAGAACCTTGGCGGCGGAAGGATCGATCGGGTGCGCGAGGCCTTTCGCTCCGGATTCTTGATCGCGGTGGGCTGGGGCCTTGTCACGGCGGCGGCGCTGGCGCTGCTCGCGCCCCTGCTGGCCGCGGGGTTCAACGAGGACCCTGATACGAGAGCCGCTATGCGCCTTTATCTTTGGATCATTCCGGTCACCAACTGGGGTTATGGCGTCGTCATCGCAGCCTCGGCGGGCTTCAACGGCCTCTCGCGGCCGATGCCGGCGTTGGCGATGACCGTGTTCCGCTCGCTGATCCTGATGGCCGGCGGATGTTGGCTGGGCGGCTATCTGATGGGCGCGCCGGGGGTGTTCCTGGGCGTCGCCGCGGCGAACCTCATCGGCGGCGTTTTCGCCGGCGGCTGGACTTTGTTCACGGCCTTTCCGCCCCGCCGCACCGAGCCGGCCCCCGCGGAGTGACGCAGGGGCGGTCGTTGCGCGGTCGGGCTCTGCGCGCTATTTCGCGGACGCCAATCATAGCGGATGTGGCGGAACTGGTAGACGCACCAGGTTTAGGTCCTGGCGGGGCGACCCGTGGGGGTTCGAGTCCCTCCATCCGCACCACCCTGCGCTCTTAGAGCTAAGAGTGCGCTCCAAAGCTCCCGCAGGGCGCGAAGGAGAGCGGTTCGAGGAAGCAAGCCGCGTGACGTATACGGACGCGACCAGCGCGAGTACATCGGACCGCTCGCTAGAGCGAATCCTTCGCGTCAATCACGCCGGCGAGCATGGTGCCATCAGAATTTATCGCGCGCAGATCGCTCTGGGGCGGCTGCTGTACCCGCAGCTGCTGCCGCAGCTGACCGAGATACTCGGGCACGAGATTGAACATGAGACCGCCTTTGCGGGCGAGATGCGTCGAACCGGCGCCAAGCCTTGCCGCTTGATTGGGCTTTGGGCGGTTGGAGGGCGCGCTCTCGGCTATCTGACCGGATTGATGGGAGCCTGGGGCGTATCGGTCTGCACCGCCGCTGTGGAGTGCTCGGTCCATCGACATCTGGATGATCAGATCGCTTTTCTTGAGGCGCGGGACGATCAGCTCAAGCAGGTTGTCGAGCGCATCCAGGTTGAGGAAGTCAGCCATATCGACTTCGCGCTCGCCCGCCACGACCCCAAGACGTTACCGGCGCGCGTACTGGCGAAGGCCGTCGAGATCACCACGGAACTCCTGATAATAGCGACTACACGCGGTGAGGCTCGTCAGATGCATCGAGACATTGCCCGCCGCGATCGGTGAAGGTCTCGCTCACCCCGTTGCCCTTGCGAAATCCACATGACATAAGCCCCGGTCTATTCGCCGCTTTACGCCGCACACGCGGGTTTTTGACCAGCCCGCGCAAACTGAACGGACCGCCATGCACGTCGAAGAAACCACCGCCGAGGGTCTGTCACGCACCTTCCATGTGAAGGTGCCCAAGTCCGAGCTCGCCGAACGGCTCGAAGCGCGGATCGAGGAGATCCGCCCGCAGGTGCGCCTCAAGGGCTTCCGCCCCGGCAAGGTGCCCTCGAGCCATATTCGCAAGATGTTCGGCCGCTCGATGATGGATGAGATCCTCGAGGAGGTCGTCAACTCGACCAGCACCAAGACGCTCGAGGAGCGCGATCTGCGCCCCGCCGGCGCGCCGGACATCCACCTCGACAGCGACGCCGAGCAGGTGGCCAAGGGCGAGGCTGATCTCGACTTCCATATGCACGTCGAGATCATGCCCGAGTTCGAGCCGGCCGATCCCAAGTCGGTCTCGATCAAGCGGCCGACGGCCGAGGTCAGCGACGATGACGTCGAAAAGGCGCTCGGCGATCTCGCCGACAGCCAGGTGACCTACGAGCCCAAAGGCGCCGACGCGGCGGCCGAACTCAAAGACAGCCTGCTTGTCGACTTCGTCGGAACGGTCGACGGCAAAGCGTTCGAAGGCGGCTCGTCGGAGAACGTCGAGATCGTGCTCGGCGCCGGGCGGCTGATCCCGGGCTTTGAAGACCAACTCGTCGGCGCGAAGGCGGACGAGGACCGCAAGGTCGAGGTCACGTTCCCCGAGAACTATCCGAACCCGGAGCTTCGCGGCAAGGAGGCCGTCTTCGAAGTCGCCGTCAAAGAAGTGCGCAAGCCCGTCGCGCCGACGATCGACGACGAGTTCGCCGCGGCGGTGGGGCTGTCGGATCTCGACGCCCTCAAAGGCGCGCTCAAGACCAACATCGAGCGCGAGTTCTCCGCCCAGTCGCGTCACCGCGCCAAGCGGCGCCTGCTCGACGCGCTTGATGAGGCGCATTCGTTCGATCTGCCCCAGCGCATGGTCGACACCGAGTTCGCCGCGATCTGGTCGCAGGTCGAGCGCGACCGTGAGCGCGGCGAGATGGACGCCGAGGACGAGGGCAAGTCCGAGGACGAGCTCAAGGAAGAATACAAGAAGATCGCCGAGCGCCGCGTGCGCCTCGGTCTCGTGCTCGCCGAGATTGGCCGGACGAACAATGTC
>JASFUX010000088.1:0-12481 GCA_050050115.1 Maricaulaceae bacterium
CGCTCAAGACGCTGGCCGAGAAGCAGCGCGAAGGGGCGCTGAAGCTGTCGCTGCAAGCGGTCGGGGCGGCGGGCGAGGCGGTGACCAAGGCGGACATCGCCGTGCTCGAAGAGGCGTTCCACGCTGAGGCGAGTAGCGGCTATGGCTGTTCGGAGCATCTGTTCATGGGCTTCGCCAACCCGGACAACGAAACCATGACCCTGCCGCAGCACGACCTCATGTACGAGCTGCGCGACGACTGCACGATCGTCACCAACCTCTTCAACTACACCGAGCCGCTGATCCGCTATCGCATGTCGGACGTGCTCGAGCCCGTGGCGGACGGCGACGCCGATCCGCGCGAGCTGACAATTAAGACGCTTGTCGGGCGCACCGAGTTGACCCCGGCGTTCCGCACCGCCGACGGCGACGAGGACTATATCAGTCCGCACACGATCAACGAGATCTTCGTGCCCGGCGTGACGCGCTTTCAGCTGCATCTGACGGGAGACGCCTCGTTCGTCTTTCTCGCCCAGCTTGATTCGAGTCTCGATCAGGCCGGACGCGACGCCGCCATTGCGGGGCTCGAACGTCGGCTCAAAGAGATATTGAGCGACAAGGCGCTCGAGAATGTCGATTTCGAGGTGCGCGTGGTTGACGAGATCGCGCTCGATCCGCGTTCGCGCAAGTTCAAGCTGATCGTCGACGATCGCGGCGAAGCGGCGGCGTGACGCCGGCGCGACTTGTCCCTGTTGTTTCGACCGCGTAATCATCACTCCGGGAAGGACGGGCCGTCGCGCCGAAAGGGCGGGCGGTTTCGAGGGAGGTGCGCGGATGTTCGCAGATTTGCCTGCGATCGTGGGCAAGCTCACCGAGCTGCGCTACAACGCCAAGCTCACCCGCGCGGAGCTTGAAGCGACGAAACTCAAGAAGTTCCGCAAGCTCGCGGCCAAGGCCGAGGCGCGCTCGCCCTACTATCGCGAGATCATCAAATCGCGCGACATCGACGTGAAGACCTGCAAGCCCGCGGACTTCCCGGTGCTGACGAAGTCCGACCTGATGACGAACTTCGACCGGATCGTCACCGATCGGCGAGTGACCAAAGCAGCGCTCACGGACTTTCTCGCGCGGTCAAATGATCCCCGCGAGCTCTTTCTCGGCAAGTACCGCGTGCTGCGCACCTCGGGCACGTCGGGGAAGATGGGAATTTACGTCTTTTCGACCGCGGACTGGATGCGCGGATTTCTGGTCTCGGCGACACGGATGCAGGGGCGAGCCGGCGCACAGGGCCGGCGGCGCCGTCTGGCGCTCTACGGCGTCACCGAAGGCCATTTCGCCGGCGCATCGATGGCGACGACCTTCATGCAGGTCCCGATGCGGATGTTCATCAAGGCCGAGTTCTTCAACATCGCCGATCCGATTTCGCAGAGCTGCGCCAAGCTCAACGCCTTCCAGCCGGACCTGTTGACCAGCTACCCGAGCGCGCTCGCCGCCCTCGCCGAGCGCCAGCTCGCCGGGGAGCTGAAGATCGCGCCGCTCGCGGTCGCGGCCTCGGGCGAAACGGTGACCAAGGCCGACCTTCAGGTGCTCCAGGACGCGTTCAAGTGCGATGTCGGCAGCTCTTACTCGTGCTCGGAGCATCTGCTGATCGGCCTGTCGAGCGAGGATAACGAGACGATGACCTTGTTCGACAACGACCTGATCTTCGAGTTCCACGACGACCACATCATCGTCACCAACCTGTTCAACACGACGCAGCCGTTGATCCGCTATCGGATGGACGACGTGCTGACGCCGGTCAAGCAGAGCCCGGGCGCGCGCGAGCTGGTGATCAGAAGCGTCGTCGGCCGCAGCGAATACACCCCAAGCTTCGTCAACGAAGACGGCGCGCGCGACATCATCAACACGCACACGATCTCGACGATCTTCGTTGACGGCGTGCGGCAGTTTCAGCTGCGGGTGACGGGCGAGGCGTCATTCGAGGTGCTCGCCCGGCTCGAGGACGGGCTTTCGGCAGATGCAAGCGACGTGGCGATCAGCGGGCTGCGCGAATCGATCGCCGGCGTGCTGCGCCAGCGCCGGATGAGCAACGTGGCTTTCGAGGTGACCGCCGTCGACAAGATCGACCATGACCCCGTGTCACGCAAATTCAAGCTGATCGTGGACGCGCGGCGGCGGGGCGAAGCACAGAGCTGATCCAGATTGATCGCACCAAGACTGAAACCAAACCTTGCCGTGCGGCCTCACCGATGGCTGTATTTTAACTCGGCGCCAGCGTGAGCTGTGTGAGGAGTGGAGGGGGTACGATGAACTCGACGAACATCCTGCAGATTGGGATAGCCGGTGTCGCGACGCTTCTCGCAGCGTGTTCCTATGACGCGGGTCTTCGAACGGACTATTTCGACGAGGCTGTCGCGGTGGAGCCTCCATCTGCGCCGGTGGACGGCGGCGCTGCGGTCGTCATGTCCGACGAGGACGAGCGCGAGATCGTATCGGTTTCGGCCGCGTCGGTCGTGGGCGGAGGCGTCATCCTCAACCTTCCGCTCCATCGCATCGTCAAGGAGGCCGCTGTGGAGTCCTTCGAGCCGGTGCTCACGGCCGGCGTCCTGTCGGTCTCCGACGAGCAGGCGCCCGCTGGACAAGAGTACGTTGTGACGCCAACGCCGCTCGCGTACAGATTCTACTATGAACAACAGCCTTCCGGGTTGGGGCACACGCCGTACGTAACCATGTCGGTGCACGTTCGCGTGGCCGCCGCTGACGGCGAGGGCATCCTTGATGAGACCTACGACGTTGAGGACTACCCGCTGGAGACGATCTACTTTGGGAACGTGTCCGAAGGCGTGAACCGCGGCACGCATGTCATAGCGCGCCAGCTCATGTCGTTGGCCGCCAACGATTTCACCGCAGCGATCAGGGCGTACGAGGCAGGTGTCGCGCGCAAGTGAGAGAGGAAGCGGGGCGCTCGGTCTGTCGCTCGAAGAGGGCTACCTCCCCCTAAACACCGGCGCCCGCTTCTCCGAAAACGCGCGCACGCCTTCGAGCCGGTCTTCGGTCGCCACGGCGGTGTTGTACGCCTCAAGTTCCGCCTCGTAGATCGCGACGAGATCGGGCGCGCTCGCATTGATCGCGCGCTTGGCCATGCGCACCGCAATCGGCGCGTTCGCCTCGATGGCAGCGGCGGTTTCGAGCGCGCGGTCGAGGACGCTTTGTCCTTCGTCGACGATTTCCAGTGCGAGCCCGTAAAGCAGCGCCTCGCCCGCCGAGATGATCCTTCCAGTGAAGATCAACTCCTTGGCGCGCGCGAGGCCGGCGGCCTGGACGAGGCGTTGCGGCCCCGCCGCGCCCGGGATGATGCCGCGGGTCGCCTCGGGAAAGCCGAAACGCGCGTTCACACTGGCGAAGGCGAAGTCAGCGAGGAGGGCGAACTCGCAGCCCCCGCCGAGCGCGACGCCGTTCACGGCTGCGATCAGCGGGACCGGGCAGGCGTCGACGGCGCGCACCGCGTCCTCGAGGATCAGATGCTGCGCACGCCAGGTCTCATCGCTCATGCCGTCGCGTTCTTTCAAATCCGCGCCGGCGCAGAAGGCCCGCTCGCCCGTCCCCGTCATGATCACGCACGCGGGCGGCGCCTCGGCGGCGTTGATCGCGGTGAAGAGATCGCGCAGCTCGGTCATCATTGCGGTGTTGAGCGCGTTCATCGCGGACGGCCGGTCGAAGGCGACGATCAGAGTCGCCGAGCCGGCGCGCGAGACGCGCAGGGTTTCGCGCTCGACGGAGACGAGGGAGGAAAGGTCATGTGGCACGGGCGCGCTCCGTCTGGAGAGGGTGGGCGCGCACTCTTACCGCGTGCGGCTACTCCAGCCCAGAGATCAGCGATTTTAGATAGGCGACATGCGCGTCGAACGCGTCCGCGCCCTTCTTCGTCACCTTGGCGCGGGTGCGCGGGCGCTTGTTGTGAAAGTCCTTGGTGACGGAGATGTAGCCGGCTTCTTCGAGCTTTTCGATCTGGCGGCCGAGGTTGCCGTCGGTCGCGCCGGTGATCGCTTTGAGGCGCTTGAACTCGAGCATGCCGCCGCCGGGCGCGCCTTTCGGCTCAGCGCAGAGCGCAGCCATGATCTTCAGCCGCAGGCTCTGATGGATGATCTCGTCAGGACCGCTCACGGCTCAGGCCGCCGTTCTGAGCCATAGCCCGGTGCCGATCAGCACGCCGCCGCCAATGAACGCCATCCACAAGTCGAACCACTCCTGGAATCCATGAAAGCCGACAAGCACCGCCGCAGCGATCGCGACGCCGGCGACGAAGAGGCGCGCGCCCTGAAATAAGCCGGTCAACATGTACATGATTGCGACGAGCAGGGAGATCAGTGCGTTGACCTGGGCGTTGGTCGAAAAGTCGATGATCGACCCGATTGCCGTGATACTGCCGATGATTACTAGGAACATCAGACCGAAACGAAACGCCAGACGCTTGTCGAAGCCATGAGCCGTCCACTCGCGCGGCATTCGCGCAACGACGACGAACGTGCCGATCGTGCCGATCAGTATGCCGATCGGTCAAGCCCATCCCCCGAGGAGGCCGAAATAGGTGGCGAGATTCGCCGCCAGCCATACGAACCCCCAGATGATCGGCGTCGGCCAGCTCGCCGAGTAGGCGTGCAACGTCATCGAGCGACCTTGGGCTTGACCGATCTCGTCAAGCGCGCGGCGGGCTTCCTTCGCGTCGGCGTTCATGGCGCAACTCCATCGTTCAGGGCCGCATCGAAAAAGCAGGAGAGGCGAGGCCACATGTCGAGCCGCGCCGCTGCGTTCGCCGCCGCCGAGCCGCCGGCCGCTGACGGATCAGCCAAATTCTCCACCGACTCGAGCCGAAGCGGGAAGGCGGCTTCGTGACCCGCGTCGGCGTAGTGAAGATGCGTCGCGGCGTGGGTGAAGTCCTCCGCCCCAAGACGCTCCAGCACCAGTTCGGACATGCGGTCGGACGGCCAGATTCTGTCTTGCCCGCCGGAGATCACAAGCACCGGACCGTTGATCGCTTCGACCGGGATGACCGCCTCGGGTACGGCGGAGCGGCCTTCGAACACGCCCTCGTAGAAGCCTCTAATATTCGTGAAGTTGAAGTTCAGCGCATAGGTCTGGAAGGGAACGGGTTCGCCGTTCTTGGTCCAGCTTGAGCGGGTGGCGAAGAAGTTCGAGGTGTTGATGCTTTGCCAGGCGGCGTGACTCGGCACGCCCGCGCCCACTGCGCGCAGCCGCTCGTCGCGGCTGGCGATCAGCAGCGCGGCTTCTCCGCCCTTGGATATGCCGTAAACGCCCAAGCGCTCGGAATCGACACCCTCCTGCGCCGCCAGCCAGTCGACGCCGGCGCGGAAATACTCCAGCGGAATGTTCTCAAGCTGGTTAGGCAAGTCTTCAGTTCCGAAGTAGGCCAGCGACAGCACCGCATAGCCGTGTGAGGCGAACCAGTAGCCCAGCTGCGTCGCGCCGCCGAGCCCGCCCTCCGAGCCGCCGAGCACCAGAAGCGCCGGGCGGGGACCGTCGGCGGCGGGTGCGAAGTAGTTGCCGACGAGGCCGTTCTCGCGCACTTCGGAAACTTCAAATTCGGCGATCACGCCGCGTGCAGGGCAGGTTTCAATCAGGTCGCCGGTGATCTCAGCTTCGGCGACCTCTTGAGCATGCGCGCCGCTGAGCGCCAGCGCGCCGACGACCGACGAAACGATGACGGCAAACACCCGGTGCATGGCTCACTCCATTCACACAACGAGAGTACTCTACATAATAGAGTTAAATAGTCAAGAAGCGTAAAGCGCCAAGAGGGGCTTGGTGGGATACCGGGTGTGCAGGGTTCCTAGCGCTCGATGATCTTCGCGCTTCGCATCGGACGCTGCGCCTTACGCCCCCGCCACCGCCTCGCGCAGAGCCGCGACGTCGTCGACGAGGACGAAGCGGCCGCCGGCGGTCTCGACCTTCTCCTCCCACGCGTCGATGCGGTCGAAGTAGGCCTGCGGGTTCTGGGCGTCGGCGTTGAGCTTGATCACGTTCGCCGCGATCACCGTGACGCCGGTCAGATCGAGCGGCGCGCTCGCCGAGCCGCAGCCGGAGACCGGGTCTTCAACGAGGTCGGAGAAGACCACGACGACGCGTTCGCTCGCCTCGGAGCGCGACAGCCTGTCGACGGCCTGCAGGAGCGCGCCGTGAATGTCGGTGAACTGCGTGCGCGCGGCCCGCTCGGGATAGGCGTCGAGCCGGGCGAGGATGGCGGTCTTCTCCGCGGCGGCTTCGCTCGGTCGGTCGGGGATCGCCGCGTCGACTACGATGGCGTCATCGTCAAAGCTGCACGAACCGATCTCGGACACGGTCAGATGATCGCCGGCGTCGAGCGAGGCGGCGACCAGCTTGGAGCCGCGCACCGCATCGTCGAGCTCGGCGAAATAGGTGCCCGAGACGTCGATCAGCACGAAGACGGCGCGGCTGTCCTCGGTGACGAAGCCGCAAGAAGCGAGACTCAGCGACGAGGCGAGGGCGCAGAGTCCCGCCGCCGTCCGTCTCACGCCGAAAAGACGCCTCACGCGCGGCCGCCGCGGGCGTAGACCGAACCGTTCAGGTCGTCTGTATCGAGATCGTCGAAGTCCGGCTCTTCCAGCTCTTCGTGTCCCGCCGGGCCGTCGTCGAACTGCTGGCGACGACGCGCTGCGGCCTGACGCTCGGCGCTCGCCTCCTGCTCGTCGGGATGCGGCGCGGGGGCCGGCTTGAGCAGCTTTTCGAGCGCGAGCGCGGGGAAGATCAGAAGGTCGTAGAGCGCCATCGCGCCGTGGGAGATCGCGCGCAGGCCGCCGCCCACCATGGCGAGGACGAAAGCGCCGAGACCGAGCGACTGCTTCCACGCCGCTTCGGTGATGAAGCGGGTGTTGTTGAGCACCGTCTCGGCCGGGATGGCGACGATCGCCAGGATCCAGGGGATCGTCGCGCCAAGGAGCGCTTGGGCGATCAGAGCCACGGGCAGACCTTCGGCCGCCGCAGCTTCACCCGCCGTTTCGCCTGCAGCGGCGCGCAACACTTCGGCGTCGAGCGCCAGGATGGCTTCGCGTGTGAAGGCGAGGGCGACCTCGATCGTGGAGAACACCGCCAGGAAGAAGAAGGCGGCAAAGCCGATCGCCGTAGTGATCTTGCCGCGCATCCGGCGGAACACGGGCAACAGCTGGGTCGCGCCGATCGCCTCCATCAGCACGACGCCGGTCGCGGCCTCGAGCAGGATGAGCGTGAAGGCGGCGACGTGAGCGAGCGAAATGCCGCCGACGCGCGCGCCGTCGCCGACCAACTCGGCCATCGGCCGGGCGATCAGCTGGAAGTTCAAGATCGCGCCGGCCGCGGCGATGGCGATGACGATCAATGCGGCCATCCAGGGCACGAAGATTGAGGCGCTGGCCGCGCCGTCGGCGCGTTCGTCGCTACCGATCAGTCGCTCGTAGCGGTCGGCGGCGTGGTTCATTTCTTCGGTGTGACGCGAGAGCTTGCTCTCGACCAACCGCAGACGGTCCGTCGCCTGAACGATGCGGCGCGCGTCCGGCTTCAGGTGGCGCGCCCGGTCGCGCGCCCGCTTGGCGGCCGCTTCGATCCGCTCCTGCGCCTTGGCGACCGCCGCGGCGCCGCGCATGCGCTTGCCGTCCTCGTCCTTGGTCAGGTCGGCGACGACTTCGCGCGAGATCCGACGCGGATCGGCTTCGTCGGCCGCTTCGATGATGAAGTCGGCGCGATCCCTGAGGCGCATCAAGGTCGCGTCGGCGCGGTTGATGTCGCCTTGAAGCCGCGTGTCGAGCTGGCTTTGCAGCCGGCCGAGCCGTTCTTCGAGCTCTTGGCGCTGGTGCTCGCGCATCCGCGCCCTGTAGCGCTTGTCGATCCGTCGGGATTCCGCGCGCAGGCGAAGCGCCGCGCCGCGGGTCACTCGCGCGGGCGCGCCGGCGAGGGTGATCAGCACTTCGCGGACATAAGGCCTTGCGACCCAGAGGACGAAGATGCCGCCTATGACCACGCAAGCGGTCGCGAAAGGATGTGTAGCGATCAAGTCGATCATCAGGGCGCCCCTGCACCAAAGAGAGTCAGTTCACTCTTTGTTAACCAGGAGATTGGGGCGAGCTGGTGCTGGAAAAAGGATAGAATGTGGCGAAGCGGCCTTAGTTGGGGATGACCGCTGAGCGTTAGCCGTCCGCCTTCTTCAGCCCGCACGCCGGCCGCGCGTAGAGGCGGTCGAGATAGGCCGTCAGCGCCGGGAACTTGTCGAGCAGATTGTAGCCGTCCGCCCAGTTCACCGCGAAACCGGCGATGAGATCGGTGACCTGGAAGGCGTCCCCGAGCAGATAGTCCTGGTTCGACAGATGCGCCTCGAGGAGCTTGAGCGCGCGGCGCGCCTCATGTTCGGCTTGCGGAATGATCTCGCGAACTTGCCTGTCGCCTTTGTAGCGTTTCGTGTTCGAGTGGATGATCCAGAGATAGGCTTCCAGCTCGGTGAGGACGAAGCAGACCCATTGGTCATGCCGGGCGCGCTCGACAGTGCCCGTCGCGGGGATGAGGCCTTTCTCGGGATAGAGGTCGGCGAGATAGGTGCAGATCGCCGCGGATTCGATCAGCGGCTCGCCGTCGATCTCGACCGCCGGCACGCGCCCGTGCGGGGAGGCGGCGTGGAAGGCCGGCATCTCGAACACTTCGCGGCCTGCGTAGGAGGTGAACTCGACGCCCAGCTCGTCGAGCATCCAGCGCACCCGCTGCGAGCGCGAGCCCGGGTATTCGTAGAGCGTGATGTTCATCGGCGGTCTCTTTATTTCTTGAATTGGGCGAGCCGTTCGGCGGTGTCCTGGATGTCTGGAAACTCGGTTTCGAACTCGGTCGAGAGGGCCTGGGCGAAATGCTCCGTCTCGGCCAGGCGGTGCAGCGACTTGTAGGCGGCGACGGTGGCCTTGGAGTTCGCCGCGATCGTCGCCGCGTGCTCGGCGACGACCATTGCAAGCTCCACTTCTGAGTCGAACGCGCCGTTGACCATGCCCCAGCGTTCGGCTTCTTCGCCGGTGAAGGTGCGCGCGGTGTAGGACAGCTCTTTGGCGCGCCGGAGACCGACGGCGGCGGGCAGGTTCTGGCTCATCCCCCAGGTCGGCCGTATGCCGAACTTCGCATGGGTGTCGCCGAACTTCGTCGTCTTCGTCGTGAAGATGAAGTCGCAGTGCAGCGCCAGTTCCAGCCCGCCGGTGAAGCAGGCGCCGTGCACCTTGGCGATCACCGGACAAGGCACGGCGCGCAGCGCGGCGATGGTCGCCTGGTCGCGGCCGTTGAAGGCGCCGGGCAGGCGGCCGGCTTCGGGATTGATCGTCTGCAGGATTTTCAGATCCACGCCCGCGGTGAATGCCCGTCCCGCGCCCGAGACCACGACCACCGACGCGCTCTGGGCGGCTTCCACGAACGCGTCCTTCAAAGCGTCGAGCAGCTCCGGCGTGAACGCGTTCATGACGTCGGGGCGATTGAGCGTGATCGAGAAGACGCCGTCGGCGTTCTCGGTGAGGACGAGTGACATGGGATCGGTCTCCGAAAGGCGAGGCGGCCAGCATCGCGGGCGAGGGCGCGAGAGTCGAGAGGGTGATAGGGACTACTTGGCGCGTCGCCCGCGTTTGGGCGGCGGGTCTTCCAGATCGACCGTCATGACCGCGTCGAGCGCGCGGGCGAGGGCGGCGTGATCGGCGTCGCCCATCGCGGCCTTGAGCTTGGCGTTCATCCGCTGCGTGCGCGCTTTGACGATCCCGAGCGCTTTTTCGCCCTTCCGCGTCAGCGACAGCGTCCAGGCGCGCCCGTCCGTCTCGGCGCGGTCGCGGCGGACGAAGCCGCCCGCGATCAGCCGCGACACCATGGTGGTGACCGCGCTCTCGCGCTGATGCAGCGCCTTGGCGACGTCGCGCTGCGTCGCGCCGGGCGTCCGGGCGATCACGAACATCGCTCCGCTCTGCGCCGCGGTGACGCCGGCGTGCGCCAGCCCGTCGCGGTCGGCGAAGGTTTTGAGCCGATGCGCGGCGACCTGCAGGTGATGATAGATGCGCGGGTTGCCGGATGATCGGTTGCGGGCCATGGCCCTAGCTTATTGACAGCTTCGCATCTACACGCAACAAAGCTTCACATATGAAGTAAATGGACGGAGAGAAAGATGAGCGCGATCGATGTGTGGGCGCAGCTGCCGACGGCACGGTTCAACGCCGAGCCATGGCTGGCGACGCTGCTGCGCTGGACGGGGCGGAGCACCGACGCGCCGCCGACCACCGTGGCGGACATTCTCAGAGAGATGGATGCTGCGGGCGTCGAAGTTTCGCTGATCTCGGCGTGGAGCGCGCCGCACGGGTTCCTGGTGACCAACGACGAGGTCGCCGCCGCGATCGCCGAGGCGCCCGACCGGCTGCGCGGCCTCGCGGCGGTGGACTTGAACGACCCCGTCGGCGCGGTGCGCGAGGTGCGCCGCCGGGTCGAGGAGGGGTTTGTCGGCGTCCGCGTCGTGCCCTGGCTGTGGGACCTGCCGCCGAACGACCGGCGCTACTACCCGGTCTACGTCGCTTGCGTCGAGGCGGGCGTGCCGTTCTGCACCCAGATCGGCCACACCGGACCGCTCAAACGCTCCGAGACCGGACGACCGATCCCTTATCTCGAAGACGCGCTCCTCGACTTCCCCGATCTGACGGTGGTCGGCGGCCATGTCGGCGCGCCATGGATCCAAGAAGTGCTGTCGCTCGCGCACAAGTTCGAGAACTTCTACGTCGATACGTCTGCTTATGCGGTGCACCGCCTGCCGGCCGAGCTGGTCGCCTATATGAAGGCCGAGGGGCGCGGGCGGGTGCTGTTCGGCACCAACTTCCCGATGCTGTCGCCCAGCCGGTGCTTGAAGCAGCTCGACGCGCTCGGCCTCGACGACGAAGCGCGCGCGCTGTTTCTGGGCGAGGCGGCGCGAAAGGTGTTCAAGCTTTAGCTGCAGCGCCGTGGATCGCCTCTAAGCGGGCTTCATTTCGCCCGAGTTCATCGCAAAGCTGGGCGCCGTTCGCGAGGGAGGCGTCCGATGCTGAAGTCCCTAGTGCAGAAATCTTTGAACCGAAGGTCCGCAACCGCCGCGATCGCACTAGCTGCGGCGGCTTTAACGACGGCTTGCTACCCGATCGAGTCGGACACGCCCGCGATTGTGGAGGCGACGCGACTTCACGATCTGCCGCTCACCTCCGGCCTCTATTGCTGGGCCGAGCTGAGCGAGCAGGAGCCGGTTGAGGTCGAGAGCTTCGACCCGGAAGCCTGCTATGACATCGACGTGTACGACGGCCTCGCCGAGCTCACTCTCATGGACGAGGAATATCCTGCGACGACGTTCAAGGCCGCCAGTCTTGGTCGCGGCGCAATGCTGCTTCAGCACTACGATCCTGAGGAGGACGCTTTCGCTCTCTATACGATGTTTCTGCGCGAGGACGGCTTAGTAATCGTGCCGCCCGCGCGCGCGAATGCAGTGGTGATCGAGATCGCCGGCGAGTATGCGGCGGCGCTGAAGTTGAGCGCGTCGGACGTCGAGGACCTGCTCGAGGACGACTACGACGGCCTTCCCGAGCTGGCGTTCGCCGGCGGAGCGCCCAGCGATATTCACGCCGTGCTGCGCGAAGCGACGGGATTGCTTCTTGACCAAGCTCTGCGCGACGAGGAGACGTTCGCCTATCCACTCGACGACGCCATCTACTTCGTCCGCACCGAGGCGACACCTGAAGAAATTCACGACGGCGTCTCGCAAGAGGCGCTGCAAGCCGCCGGGCCGATCGTCGCGAGCTTGCGCGGACAGATCGGCCGGGCGATGGCGCTGGAGTAGGGGCTGGGCGCGCAGCGCGGCGGGTTAGCGATTCATGAGCGCTTTTGCGCTGTCGGCGACGCCATCGAGGACTCTGCCGGAGCGCCAATAAAGAACGTGTGCGAACGGCGTCAGGGCGCGAATGTCGCGGATCTCGAATTCGACATCGTTGACTTTGCAGTCTTTGTCGGGGTCGCGACCGCCGCCGCCGCGCTTGAACTTGGGATGCTTGCCGGCGAAGTACGACTCAAACTCGGCGGTCAGGCCATAGCCGAGAACGTCGTCGGGGTCATAGTAGTTGGTCCAATCGCATTTGATCTTAGCGGCGTCTGGAAACTTTGAGACGGCCTTGCCGGGCACCTGGATTGGAACTTTGTGCTTTCGAGGCACTCCCATGGTGAGCAGCGGTACGTTGCACCCGGTGAAGAAAAGATTCGTCAGTGTTTCAAGTCGCGTGAAGGGAGTTAGCGTGTCTTCACAGTCCGGGCCGAGGATGCGCTCGGGCTCGCGAGAGGCGTCCCACTGATAGTTCGAGATTGACCTGCCCCCTTCAACCGCAGCCGTTTTGGACGCAACAAAGCGGAGCGAAGAAGGAGGTTGGGCATGGCGCGGAAGCGGTATTCGCCTGAAGAGATCATTGGGAAGCTGCGGTCGGCCGAG
>JASFUX010000089.1:0-12460 GCA_050050115.1 Maricaulaceae bacterium
CGGACCGCCGGTCGAGCCGAAGCCGACCATGCAGCGCTCGCCCAGAAGCCGCTGCTCGGGTCCGTTGGTGCCGAGCCGGGACGACAGAAACGCCAGCATCCGCGCCTGGCCCGCGGCTGAATAGGGGATGCGTCCGTCTTCGGGCTCAACGATCCAGGAGCTGCGGAACTCGCCGTTCACCCGCGCGAGAGAGGAGCCGGGATCCATCCAGAAGGTGTTGTAACCGCCGACGTCCTGACCCGCTTCCGGCGCGCCAGCGCTTTGATCGGTCGGCGCGGAGTCGGCCGCGACGTAGTCGTTCCAGCCGCCCTCGGCGAGGAGGGCCGCGGCCTCTTCTTCGTTCAGCACCAGCTTGTCGACCGAGTTCGGCCTTTCGAGCGTCGTTAAGGAGGCGTTGGTCCAGACCCCTTGCAGGTCGGGTTGGCCGAAGGCGGTGCGCGGGGCCGCGTAGTCGGCCGATTGGCCCTGTGCGCCAAGCGCTAAAACAAGCGCCGCCGTGAGGCCTGCGCCGGTCTGCAGTCTTGCGAGGTTCATGTCGGCCTCCCTTGGGCGCCATCATAGCGAGACTGAACCGAATTGCATCCTTGAACGACCTATCAAGACGGTTGAACAAGTATGCGCGCCGCGCCGGGAGGCGCTAAGCTGCGGGCCAAGCTTAGGCCGTTGAACGACGAGGCTTTTTCTGATGTCGAGGCGACGCCGACATGGCTGAACCGGAACCCGCGGCTGAGCCCGCCCGCGCCGCCGCGGGCGCGCCGCCCGTGTTCACGATCGAAGGCCTGACCAAGGTCTACGGCGAGGGCGCGGCAGAGGTGCGGGCGCTGCGCGGGGTCGACCTGGAGATTCCGCAGGGCGCGCTTGTCGTGATGCTCGGCGCCTCGGGCTCGGGCAAGTCGACGCTCTTGAACATCATGGGCGGGCTCGACCGCGCCACGGATGGGACGGTCCGTAGCGGGTCGACGAACCTCACCAACCTCTCGGACCGCGCTCTGACGCGCTTTCGCCGCGACAAGGTCGGCTTCGTCTTCCAGTTCTACAACCTGATGCCGAGCCTGACGGCGAAAGAGAACGTCGCTCTCGTCACCGAGATCGCGCGCAATCCGATGCCGCCGGAAGAGGCGCTTGAGATTGTTCAACTCAAGGAGCGGATGAATCATTTCCCCTCCCAGCTCTCGGGCGGGGAGCAGCAGCGCGTCGCCATCGCCCGCGCGATCGCCAAGCGGCCGGAGATCCTGCTCTGCGACGAACCGACGGGCGCGCTTGATTCAAAAACCGGCGCGGTCGTTCTCGAGGCCCTGAAGCGCGCCAACGAGGAGCTCGGCGCGACCACGATCGTCATCACTCACAACGCGGCGATTGCTGAGATGGCCGACATGGTGATCCACCTCGCCGACGGCGATGTTCGCGAGATCGTCCGCAACGAGACGAAGGTCGATCCGTCGGAGATCGCGTGGTGAGCGCCGTCCTTCACGCCTGGATCTCTTCGATCCACGTGCTCGACCGCAAGCTGGCGCGGGACGCGATGCGGCTATGGGGTCAGCTCTTGGCTGCGGCGCTGGTGATGGCCTCGGGCGTCGCGGTCCTGGTCATGTCGCACTTCCTATTCGCGACGTTGGACGCGACCAAAAACGCCTACTACGAGCGCTTCGCCTTCGCCGACGTCTTCGCCTCGAGCCAGCGCGCGCCTTTGCGGCTTGCCGACGAGATCCGATCGATCCCCGGCGTGCGTTCCGCCGAGCCGCGGATCCGGGGCCAGGCCCAGCTCGATCTGCCCGGAGTGATCGAGCCGGCGCGCGCCGCGCTCGTCTCTTTGCCGGACTTCGCCGATCCGGCGGTCAACCGCCTGGTCGTCTCCGAAGGCCGCGAGCTCAATCCGGCGCGCAACAACGAGGTGATCGTCTCGAAGGAATTCGCCGACGCGCACGAATACAGGCCGGGCGACGCGGTCACGGCGACGTTGAACGGCCGTCGGCGCGATCTCGTCATCGCCGCGATTGCTCAGTCGCCGGAGTTCATCTACGTGATCGGCCCGGGCGAGCTGATCCCCGACCCCGAGCGCTTCACCGTCATGTGGATGCAGCGCGGCGCGCTCGAGCACGCCTTCGATATGGACGGCGCCTTCAACGACGTTGCGCTGACGCTCGCGCCCGACGCCGACGAGGACGAGGTGATCGACCGGCTCGACAACATCCTCGCGCCCTACGGAGGGGTGGGCGCCTATCCGCGCGCCGATCAGATCTCTCACGCCTTCTTCCAAAGCGAGATCGACGGCTTGGTCTCCATGGGCGCGACCCTGCCTCCGATCTTCCTCATCGTCGCGGCGTTCATGCTCTATGTGCTCCTCGCGCGGTTGATCGAGACCGAGCGCGAGCAGATCGGCCTCCTGAAGTCGTTCGGCTATTCCGATCTCGAAGTCGGCCTCCATTACCTCAAGATGGCGCTTGGCGTCGGCGTGCTGGGCGGCCTCGGCGGTGCGGCCTTGGGGCTTTGGGCCGGCCGGGCGCTGTCGGTCGTCTACACCGAGTTCTATTCGTTGCCGTTCATGATCTTGGAGCCGCCTGGCTCGGTCATTGGCGTCGGCGTGTTAGTCGCGGTGCTCGCGGCGGGCGGGGGCGCGCTTCTGGCGTGCCGGCGCGCGCTGTCGCTCGAGCCGGCCGTCGCGATGCGTCCGCCCGCGCCGGCGACGTTCGGACGCGGCCTGGCGGACTCTATTGGTCTGATGAAGGCGCTGACCGTCGCTTCACGGATCATCGTGCGCAACATCGAGCGCCGGCCAGTGCGCGCTGGTCTGACGACGCTCGGGGTCGCTGCGGGCTGCGCCACGATCATCGGCACGACCTTCATGCTCGACGCGATGGAGGTGTTGACCGACCTGCAGTTCTACCAGGCCCAGCGCCAGGACGTGGCCTTGAGCCTCGCCTATCCGCGCGAGGACGGCGTGTTGCATGAGATCGCGCGCCTGCCCGGCGTGCTCGCCGTCGAAGGCGCGCGCATGGCGCCGGTCGAGGCGGTGAACGGCGCGCGGACCGAACGCACGGGCGTTCAGGGTTTGCCTGCGCGCGCTGATCTGAACCGCCCGCTGGACGCCGACGGCGTTCCGATCTCGCTGCCGCCAGAAGGCGTGGTGATGTCGAGCTACCTCGCGCAGAAGCTGGGGCTGTCGCTCGGCGACGCGGTCACCCTGCGCGTGCTCGATGGACGGCGGCCGACGCTGACCCCGCAGATCGTCCAGATCGCCGAGGACTACATGGGTACCTCGGTCTACATGCAGCGCGCTGCTTTGAACCGCGCGATGAACGAAAGCCCGACGATCACCAGCGCCTATGTGACGATCGATCCGACCTATCGCGCCGCCTTCTTCCAGGCGGTCAAGGACAGCCCGCTGATCCAAGGCGCGGCGATCAAGGACCTCGTCGTCGAGGAGATGGAGGCGACGATGCAGGAGAACGTCGGCATCTACACCTTCATCGCCTCGCTGTTCGCCGGCTCGATCTGTTTCGGCGTGGTCTACAACGCTGCGCGCATCTCGCTTTCGGAGCGCGGTCGCGAACTCGCCTCGCTGCGGGTGTTGGGCTTCACCAAGGGCGAGGTTTCCTACGTGCTTCTGGGCGAACTCGCGCTGTTGACCCTCGTCGCGCTGCCGCTTGGTTGCGTCCTGGGCTACGGCATGGCGATGATGATCACCACCTTCTACGACGCCGAGCTGTTCCGCCCGCCGCTGATCGTGACCAGTGCGCGCTATGCGACCGCCATTCTTTACACGGTCGGTTTTGCGACTCTGTCGGGGCTGATCGTGCGCCGACGGATCGAGCATCTCGATCTCATCGAAGTCTTGAAGACCAGGGAGTGACCTGATGGCTGACACCGAGGCGAAACTAGGCGGCGCGCGCCGCAGACGCCTCTTCATCTTCGCAAGCCTGGGCGTCCTGGCGCTGGTCTTCCTCGTCTGGGCGTTCCGGCCCCGGCCCGTCCTCGTCGACATCGGCGAGGTGACGCGCGGGACCATGTCGGTCGAGATCGCCGAAGAAGCCAAGACCCGCATCCGCGAGATCTACGTCGTCTCCGCGCCCGTCTCGGGCCGGCTCGAGCGGGTCGAGGTGGAGCCGGGCGATCTCGTCCAGGCGGGGCGCACGTCGGTTGCGAGCATGCGGCCGGCCGAGCCGGTGCTGCTCGACGCCCGGACGCGCGCCGAGTTCGAGAACGCGGTTCAGTCCGCCGAGGCCGCGCGCGACGCCGCGCGCGCCGACGCGCGCCGGGCCCAGACGGAGTACGATCGCGCCCAGTCGGACTTCGAGCGCGACGCCAACCTTCTCGAACGCGGCACCATCGCCCAGGCGCGGTTCGATACGACCTCGGCGGCGCGGGACGCCGCGCGCGCCGCCTGGGATTCGGCCCGCGAGATCCTGCGCGCGAGAGAGGCCGATCTCGCCCGCGCCCAAGCCGCCCTGATCGGGCCAAGCGGCGGTGAGGGCGGGGATGGCGGCGCCTACGTCACGCTGCACGCGCCGGTGGACGGCGCGGTCCTGAACGTCATGCACGAGAGCGAGACGGTGCTGGCCGCTGGCGCGCAAATCCTCTCGATCGGCGATCCGCGCGATCTGGAGATCGTCTCGGAGATGCTCTCGCTCGATGCGGTGCACGTGCGCCAGGGCGCGCCTGTGCGCATCGACGGCTGGGGCGGGGACGAGCTTGAGGGTCGGGTGCGCCGGGTCGAGCCGGCGGCCTTCACCAAGATCTCCGCCCTCGGCGTCGAGGAGCAGCGGGTCAACGTCATCGTCGATATCGTCTCGCCGCGCGAGGACTGGGCCGGGCTCGCCCACCAGTTCCGCGCCGACGTCCACGTCGAGACTTGGGCTGACGACGACGTGGTGCAGATCCCCGTCGCCGCGTTGTTCCGTCAGGGCGACGGCTGGGAGACCTTTGCGGTCGAGCGCGGCCGGGTTGCGGCCACGCCGCTTGAGATCGGCCGAATGAACGATCAAACCGCACAGGTGCTGTCCGGTCTCGAGGAGGGCGCCCAGGTCGTGCTTCATCCCTCGGCGCGGGTTGAGGACGGGGTCGGCGTCGCCGAGCGGTCCGAGGGGACCTAAAGGTCAATCGCTCCGCGTCGCGACGTCGCGCTCGCTTCGACTTGTCGGGCGGTGTCAGGCACAGTAACTTTTAAAATAAAAGTTTTAATTGCGTCGCCGCGATAGGAGTTCCGCATGCCGATCTTGCTCGCCTTGTCCGGCGTGACTGCAATCCTCACCGCGGGCGGGCATTCGTGGCTGGGCGAGCGTCACATCCTCCGACCGCTTTCGTCTGGAACCGCTGAGGTCGGGGTCCTCCGCAAGCCGGTGAATCGGCGGCTGCTGCGCGCGGTCTGGCATCTGCCCTCGGTGATCTGGGCGGTGTTGGGCGCCGCTACAGTGGCGCTTGCGGCGTCCGGGCGCTTTGATGCGCGTTTTCTCATCGTGTTTGGAGCGATCTACGCGGCGAGCGCCGCCTGCAACTTCTTTGCGGTGCGCGGTCCGCACGTCGGTCAGGCGCTCTTGCTGGCGACGGTCGGCCTTATGGCGTTGTCCTTCGTTTAGAGCGGCGTTCGAGTCGCTTCAGATTGACCAGCCTTCAAACGCCGTTTACCGAGCTGATATGGCACTGCAGCAAAAACCCGATCGCGCCGCAGAAGCGATCGCCGGCAAGGAGCGCACCGAGCGCCTCTTTCCGCTGGTTCCGTTCAATGGCGAAAAGCCGCCCGCACCGGCGTGGTTCGACGCGGCGCTGACCGCCCCGCACACCGACGGCGCAAGCACGGTGGAGGGCGCCGACATCGTCTGGCGGCGCTGGGGCGAGCCGGGCAAGCGCGGACTGATCTTCGTGCATGGCGGGGTGGCGCATCTCGGGTGGTGGGACTTCATCGCGCCGTTCTTCACCGACGCCTTCACGCCGGCGGCGTTGTCGCTCTCGGGCATGGGCCGCTCTGGCCGGCGCGAGCACTACAAGATCTCTCTTTATGCCGACGAAGTGCTGACTGTCGCGAAGGAGGCCGGTCTGTTCGAAGGGCCTGAAGCGCCGTTGATCGTCGGACATTCCTTCGGCGGCTTCGTCACGCTGGCGACCTCAGTCGTTCACGGCGAGCAGTTCGGCGGCGCGGTGATCTGCGACAGCCCGATCCGGCGCGAAAAGGGCGAGGCGCCGCGCTCCGATCCGCGCCGCCGCGGCGGCCGGGTCTATCCCGACGAGGCGGCCGCGCTCGGACGTTTCTCGCTGATGCCGAACCAGGAATGCGAGAACCTCTACTTGCTCGACCATATCGCCCGGAATGCGCTCAAGGAGGCGACGGACGAGGACGGTAAGCCGGGCGTCGCCTGGGTGCACGATCCCGATCTCTGGGTGAAGATGAAGTACTTCGGCGGCAAGGCGGCCGACGCGGTGCCTGAGCGCAAATGCCCGGTCGCTTTCGTACGCGGGGAGAACTCGGCGCTCGTCACCGACGAGCGCTGGGAGAAGATGGCCGAACTGGTCGGCGCGGAGACGCCGCGGGTCTCGATCCCCGAGGCGCAGCACCACTTGATGCTCGATCAGCCGCTGGCGTTCGTCTCGGCGCTCCGGGGGCTGTTCGGCGGCTGGCCGGACGCGGAGTTCCTACTGCACGGATAGGGGCTTTCGGGCCCCGCGAACCCGCGACCCATCGCCCCTCTCCGTTGAACGTTGCCGCGACGCATGCTAACGGGCGCGGCTGACGGTTTTCAGTTCAATTTGAGCAACTTCGCGAAAAGGGGGCCCGCGTGTCGGCCACTGACTATCACCGCGGCGACATGGAAATCGCCGAGCAGCAACGCACCTTCGCCGGATTCCTCCGCGTCACCGTATGGGCGAGCGGGCTTCTGGCGGCGTTCCTGGTCTTTCTCACCCTTGCTTTTGCGGTTGGCGCGGGCTGGTTTCCGGCGCTCGCGGTCGCCTTCGTCGTCGGCATCGTGATCGGCCTCGGGCTCGGCATGAAGGGCGCCTGGTACGCCACGGTCGTCGGCCTGACGGTCCTGGGCGGCGTGATCGGCGCGCTCGCCGCGGTCGTCAGCGCCTTTACGGGCTAGCCGAAGCGCGCGCCGGCCGAGACGAGAGCCGGGCGCGGGGTTTGGTGGGGAGGAATTCTGGATGAAGATCGCCGTCCTTAAGGAGCGGCGCGACGGCGAGACGCGGGTCGCCGCGACGCCCGAGACCGTCAAGAAGATGATCGCCGCCGGCCACGCCGTCGCGATCGAGAAAGACGCCGGCGCCGCCGCTTCGATTCCCGACGTTCAGTTTACGGACGCGGGCGCGAGCATCGCGCCGGACGCGGCGGCGGCGGTTTCAGGCGCCGATCTCGTCATCAAGGTGCGCGCGCCGCTGCCCGAAGAGCTTTCGGCGATGAAGTCGGGCGCGGCGCTTGTCGGTCTTTTGGCGCCGCACGGCGACCCGGCCGCCCTCGAAGCCTACGCCAAGGCCGGGATCGACGCCTTCTCGATGGAGTTCACGCCGCGGATCACCCGCGCCCAGTCGATGGACGCGCTCTCCTCGCAGTCGAACCTCGCCGGCTATCGCGCCGTCATCGAGGCGGCTAACGCCTACGGCCAAGCCTTCCCGATGATGATGACCGCGGCCGGAACGGTGCCGGCGGCGAAAGTGTTCGTCATGGGCGCGGGCGTTGCGGGCCTGCAGGCGATCGCGACGGCCAAGCGCCTCGGCGCCATCGTCTCGGCGACCGACGTGCGCCCCGCGGCGAAGGAGCAGGTCGCTTCGCTGGCGGCGAAGTTCGTTGCGGTCGAGGATGAAGAGTTCAAGGCGGCCGAGACCGCAGGCGGCTACGCCAAGGAGATGTCGGACGAGTACAAGGCCAAGCAGGCCGAGCTGATCGCGTCCCACATCGCTAAGCAGGACGTGGTGATCACCACCGCGCTGATCCCCGGCCGACCCGCGCCGAAGCTTGTCTCCGCCGCCATGGTCGCATCGATGCAGCCCGGCTCGGTGCTCGTCGACCTGGCGATCGAGGCGGGCGGGAACATCGAGGGCGCCAAGCTTGGCGAGGTTGTCGAGACGGCGAACGGCGCGAAGATCCTCGGTTTCGCCAACCTGCCCGGCCGGCTAGCGAAAGACGCCTCGGCGCTTTATGCGAAAAACCTGCTCAATCTGCTGCCGCTTCTGTCGTCCGAGGACGGCGCGCTTGCGCCCCATGCGGACGATGAGATCATCCAAGGCATGCAGCTGACCCGCGGCGGCGCGGTGGTCCACCCGAGCTTCGTCAAAGAGCCGGCATGATGATCAACCTCGGCCGCTTCCTCATGCTCGACGGCGCGGCGGCCGCCGTGGGCGGCGCGGTGTGGTCGGCCTTGACCGAAAACATCCTCGTCGCGATCGCCGCGGACGGCATGCGCGCTGTCACCTCGAGCCTGCCGGCGCTTGTGGCGGTGGCGGGCCTGGCGCTCGTCGTCGTCGGTTGGATCGTCCTGCGAACGGGCGCGACACGCCGGGGAGCGCCGGCGGAATGACCATCAGGCGCATTCTCGGATTCATTCTGACCCCCGTCGGCATTCTTGTCGGCGCATGGGTTCTCGGCGTGCTGGGCGAAGAGGACCTAACCCGCGGCGGCTGGATTACCTTGATTGTCGGCGGTGGCATGGCGTTCGCGCTGGTCGTCGTCGGCGTACGCTACCTCCTCAGTCCGTCCAAGGAACCAGACGCCGGCGACAAGAGCTGAGCGTCGACCGCGCGAGGCCTTCTCGTGCGGACGCCTTGGGCGCGACAAGTTTGGAAAGGCAGAGCAATGAGCGTCTTCGCGAAGGTTCTCGCGATAGTCGTACTGATTGGAGCGATCGTCATGCTGATCTCGACAGCGGGCGGACTCGTTCAGCTGTCTCGAGAGCTTGGTGACGGCGCGACCGCACAGCTTGGCTCCGCTTATTTGATACAGATCGCGATGGGCGCCTTCTTTGTCGTCTGCAACGTGGCGCTTGCGGTCATGGTGCTCATCGCCCCGAACAGGAGCTCGTGATGACAGAGGTTCCCCTTCTCGCGGCGGTCGCCGTCAATCCGATCGTCTTTCGCTTCGCGATCTTCGTGCTCGCGGTATTCGTCGGCTACTACGTGGTCTGGTCGGTGACCCCGGCGCTGCACACGCCGCTGATGGCGGTGACCAATGCGGTCTCCTCCGTGATTGTCGTCGGCGCATTGCTCGCCGCGGCGGCGCAGGGCGTCGACCTTGGCGGCGCGGCGACCGAGCGGGCGGCGGTGTCGAAATGGCTCGGCCTCGCCGCGGTGGTGCTCGCGAGCGTCAACATCTTCGGCGGCTTCCTCGTCACCCAGAGGATGCTCGCGATGTACAAGAAGAAGCAGCGTTAGGAGCGGCCGCACATGAACCCCAATCTCGCCGCCCTGCTGTACCTCGTCGCAGGCGTTCTCTTCATCCTGACGCTCCGAGGGCTGTCGAGCCCGGAGACTTCGCGCCAGGGCAACATGCTCGGCATGATCGGCATGGTGCTCGCCGTGGGCGTGACCTTGTTCGTCGCGCCGATCGATCCCGCTACTCTGGGCTTCATCATCGCCGGCGTGGTGATCGGGGGCGGCTTCGGCGCTTTCCTTGCGCGCCGCATCGCCATGACCGCGATGCCGCAGCTGGTCGCCGGCTTTCACTCCCTCGTCGGCATGGCCGCGGTGCTGGTCGCCGCCGCTGCGCTCTATACGCCCGAGGCCTACGGCATCGGCCAGGCCGGACACATGCACCTTTCCTCGCTGATCGAGCTGTCGATCGGCGCGGCGATCGGGGCGATCACTTTCTCGGGCTCGGTCATCGCGTTCGCCAAGCTGAACGGCAACATGTCCGGCGCGCCGATCCTTTTGCCGCTGCGCCACGTCATCAACATCGCCATCGGCGTCGCCATCGTCGTGCTCGTCGTGATCCTGGTGCGCTCCGGCGGGGAGGCGACCTGGGCCTTCTGGGCGCTGACGGCGCTCGGTTTCTTGATCGGCGTGACCCTGATCATCCCGATCGGCGGGGCGGACATGCCGGTGGTCGTCTCGATGCTCAACTCTTATTCGGGATGGGCCGCCGCCGCGCTCGGCTTCACGCTTGAGAACACCGCGCTGCTGATCACCGGCGCGCTCGTCGGCTCTTCGGGCGCGATTCTTTCCTACATCATGTGCAAGGGGATGAACCGGAACTTCATCTCGGTGATCCTCGGCGGCTTCGGCGGCGAGGCGGCCGCGGCGGAGGATATGGGCGACCGAACGGTCAAGCGCGGCTCGGCCGAGGACGCGGCCTTCATCATGAAGAACGCCGCCAAGGTGATCATCGTGCCCGGCTACGGCATGGCGGTCGCCCAGGCGCAGCACGCCCTCAAGGAGATGGCCGACAAGCTCAAGGAAGAGGGCGTGGAGGTGAAGTACGCCATCCACCCCGTCGCCGGCCGCATGCCGGGACACATGAACGTGCTGCTCGCCGAGGCGCAGGTGCCCTACGACGAGGTGTTCGAGCTCGAGGACATCAACTCGGAGTTTTCCGGCGCCGACGTCGCCTTCGTCATCGGCGCGAACGACGTGACCAACCCCGCCGCCGAGGAAGACCCCGGCAGCCCGATCTACGGCATGCCGGTCTTGAAGGTGTGGAATTCGGGCACGGTGTTCTTCATTAAACGGAGCTTGGGCTCGGGTTACGCCGGCGTCGACAATACGCTCTTCTACCGCGACAACACGATGATGCTGCTGATGGACGCCAAGAAGATGGTCGAGGAGATTGTGAAAGCGTTGTAAGCCTTGGCGCTCCTCGCCACATTCGGGTCCAGCATCTGGCCTAGCGAACGCGGAGGAGGCTTGGCCCTTGAAACGCATCCTCGCCATCGCCGCGCTCGTGCTCGTTGCGCTCTACGTTTCCGCATGCGGCGTGCTCGTCGCGTTTCAAAACCAGCTCATCTACCACCCTTCGGACGAAATCGTTCCGCCGATGCGCGACGACACGTCCGAAGTCATCGTCGTGACGGCGGACGGAGAGAGCCTGCGCGCCTGGTGGCGGCCGCCCGATCCTGACCAGTCGCCGAGCGCGCCGGTGTTTCTCTACCTTGGCGGCAACGCCGAGCGGCCCGAGCACTCCGAGGGACGCATCCGCCGCGTCGCCGAGCACGGGGCCGGCTACCTCGTCGTCGCCTACCGCGGCTACGGCGGCTCGACCGGCCGGCCGAGCGAGGCGGGCCTGCACGCCGACGCGCGCGCGGCCTACGACTGGCTGCTCGACCAGGGCGTCGCGCCGACAGATCTCGTCATCCACGGCTTTTCGCTGGGCTCGGGCGTGGCGAGCCGGCTCGCCGCCGACCGGCAGGCGCGGGCGTTGATCCTCGAAGCGCCGTTCACGGCGCTCGACGACTTGATCGTCGACCGCGCACCGGTGGTGCTGCCCTGGCGGCCGTTCATTCGCGACAGCTATCGCACGCGCGACTGGATCGGGGACGTCGACGAGCCGATCTTGATCCTCCACGGCGACGCGGACACGGTCATTCCGTTTGCGCACGGTCAGGAGCTGGCGCGGCTCGCCGGCGCGCAGTTCGAGCCGATGCCCGGCTCGGACCACGCCACCCTCACGGTCGACGGGGCCTACGAGCACATCTGGGCCTTTCTCGGCGAGGCGGGCGCGCCTTCGCCTTAGGTCCGCCGGCTTGATCTGAGGGGCGCCCCATCTTGCGGCGTGAACCGGCCGTTTACCCTTAATAGACTGATTTTTATCTGTTTTGGGGCCAGATCGAATATCTCCTGTTCTCTCTTTGAGCGCAGGATCGACGGAATCCTGTCGGCTGTCCGTGTGACGCAAGGAAGAGGACGTGAAGGGGAAGGACCGGTGAAGCACGCTTGGGGCATGGCGCTGAAGCTGGCGGGCGATCTGGTGTTGCTCGCCACGATCTTCTTCGCCGCGTTTGTCGCGTTCGTGCGCTTCGCGCACATCGAGGCGCCCGGGGAGCTGGATTTCCTCGTGGAAGCCGGCGACTGGCTGACGCGCGAGTTCGGCCCCGGCTGGTGGGCGCTGCTGCTCGGTCTCGGCGCGGTGATCGGTTGGTGGGTCTCGGGCCTGGGCAAGGCCATGGTCCGCAAAACCGAAAAGCACTGGGACCGACGCTAGGACGACAATCGCCTCATTGCGCGCACGCCGCGCATTGCGGCGCGGCCGGGTCGATGCTCAGCCGGTCCGCAGAGATCGCTTCGCCGCAAGTCACGCACCAGCCGTATTCGCCCGCGTCTAGCCGCGCGAGCGCCGCGTCGATGCGCTTGATCTCGCCGGCGCGGCGCGCTTCGGCGGCCTTGGCCATCGCCTGGACCTGCATCGAATCGAGACGCGACAGCCGGCCGACCGATTGCTGATCCAGCTCGACCGGCTTGCGGTCCTCCGCCGCGCCCTCGCTCAAGGCGACCAGCTCGGCGCGGCGCGCTTCGAGCAGCCTCCTGATCTCGGCGTCGTTGTCGGCCA
>JASFUX010000090.1:0-12450 GCA_050050115.1 Maricaulaceae bacterium
TCGAAGTAGGAGATCGTTACAAGAGTTCCGATCCCAAGCACTTGCTCGTTAGAGAGTGGGAGCTGGCACACGTTGCACAGATGATACTCCGCTATTCGCGCCGATGCGGCACACCCGAACGTCGCCTCTCCGAGTGGAGGAACTTCTCGACACTCGTTGGTCTTTGGTACGAGCTAGAAGAGCGTTTTCACCGAGATTTTGTTCCGTCTAGGGAAATAATACAGGAAATGAGTCGGATCGGCTCACGTCAATTTTTTTGGCAAGGCCTCGCAACCAATAGGCAGTTTGGGCGATACGCTCGAATCTACAATCACCCCACACTTGCTCCTCTCCTCGTTGAGCGCTCCGGACATCCACCAGACGAACTGCTCCTCGCATCGTTCGCGCTGATGTCTGTCGTAAGCCCCCGATACGAGAACCCACTGCCTCTGCCGGTTCCGCCGCCCCTCGAACGGCTCCGCAGCGCAATCTTTCAGCAGATGGAAACCCTGGGAGCTAGCCTCCAGGCGCATAGAAAAGCTGCTCGAAAGAACTTGGAGGGAGCACGAGATCACCCGATCGACGCCAGCCTTATCTACCGGCCGGTAACATTTTTCGACCAACCAATTGTCGTCGACCGGCATTCTAATTTCTTCTGCGCTCCCCTCCCCAGCCTCGTGTTCAACCGGGGCGTGTCGGGCATCTACTACGATCACGTGGGCCGCCCAGAGTTCGGTAACCCACTGGGCGACGCATACCAAGGATACGTTGGCGACCTGATCCGCGAACACTTCGACGAGGACGCATACGGAGTTCACCCGGAAGAGAAATACAAACACTCTAGGGGCGAGAGTAGGACGACCGACTGGGTACTCGTCGAGCCGGGGCGGGCGGCCCTGTTTCTGGAGTGTAAGGCAGCGCGGCCGCAGTTCGCGGCCCTCCAGTCCATCGAGTTCGATGACGCGAAAGCGAAGGATGTCGAAAAGCTCGCCGAATCGGTCATTCAAGCTTTCAAGCAGATCATTGCGGCCCGTCGCGGTGCGTCACCGCTAGCGGGAAATCTGACCAACGAGAAGCTGTTCGTCGTCGTCTCCCTTCTGGGCGACTGGTACTTTTTCCCCCAGACATACAAGGAGCAGATTCGAGACCGGGTGAGGTCGGCGATGGCGCGCATCGACGCTGATTACGAGGCATTGCTGACTGAGATTCCGTTCACCTTCGCAAGCGCCAGCGAGACCGAGAATCTTCTGTCCGTCGCCGCGCAGATCGGATTGCGACTAAGCCTGGACGCAGTGTTTGATCGCGGCGAAAGGCTGGGCAGTCCGGTCGGCCCAGCCGTCCTCGACATCAGCCGGAAGCACGACTGCGCGGAAAACTACCCGCACTCCGAAGAACTGACCCGAGTGATGCAAGAGTTCGGTTTACGAGACAACGACGAGTAAGTCGCTTCGAACGAGCCGGGGAATTTCATCTCGCGCCTCAATGGAGGTTGAGTGACTCTCGTTCTCTCTGCCGTGTGCCCGGCTTGGGTCGTTCAGTGCTCCGACCGCCTCGTGACGATCGCGAATAGAAAGAGGACGCACGATCCTCTTGCCAACAAGACGGTGATCTATCGCGCGACTGACGCAGTAGTGACGATCGGCTTTGCCGGCCTCGCGTATGTAGGCGACCAGCCTACCGACGAGTGGCTGGCTGAACTCCTCTGGGGGGAACCGATTTCCCGCGGTCCGGACGGCGTGCGCGCCGTCGATTATCGGTTCGGCCAGAGTCCAAACCGCTGGAACATCGGGCTCGCCGCCATCCGGATCGCAGACGCGATCAAATCTTCGGTCACCCGAGTGCAACCTCTGCACGTAACGATCGCCGGTTGGCGATGGAAGCGGCGACGGCCCCACCCAATCCTCGTGAGTGTCTGCAAGGAGAGCAATTCCCGATCCGTGCGCACCGAGCGCATACCCCGGCACCTGCCTCGCGGGACCAACCTGCGATTCAACGCAATAGGAGTGCCGATCGAGCGCGGAGGTTTGAGTTCGCGCTTTGACCGGTTCCGAGAGCGCGACGCCCTTTACGCTGAAGACGCGGAGGGCGTGTTCGCGCGGTTCATCCGTGATCTTTCGGCCGAGAACCCTGCCGTCGGAGTGGACGTGCTCAGCGTTGCGCTGTTCAAGCCCGGACCGGGAAGTGGTGGCGTCTGCCTCTTTCGCACAAACCAGACGCTCTCAGCGCGCATCGAGACGCCCACACGCACGATCGACTTTCAAGGCGTCGCACACACCCCCTGGATCGTGTCGAGCAAATTTCTCGCGGCACCAAGGGCGATAATTGGTCGCGAAACCTTCGACTTGGACGGCTACAGTCTCGATGTCGTCGGTGGTGCGCCCGGAGGCGGGTGGCTCGCCATGAGCACTAGTCTGCTCCGTCCTCCACCCCCGTGAGTTTGCAGTCTACATTCACCTCAGGAAGACGGCGCGCTACTAGGTCCCGCGTGCGGCGAGCAGAGGCTCAGCGACGTCACCGGACAGCCACACGTATCCCTCGACCGGGAACGGCGCGCCCGCGGCGCTCGCCAGCTCCAGGGCTGCCCAGGCTTCCACGTTCGCCGTCTCACCGTCGGGCGCGGCGGCGGCGGCGGCCGTCCTTGCCGAGGCCTCGTCGGCCGCGTCGACGAGCACGGCGTTTCGGCCGGTCGAGTTCCGGTCCTGCGGCTGGGCCGCGTACAGTAGGTAGAGGGCCATTTTCAGGAATCCTTTCGAGTCGGTCTGTTGGCTGGTGTCCTGCGCCGGCAGCGGACCGCCCGCCGCCCGCACGCCACGGCGCGCGCACGCCTACGCCGCATCCTCGGTCTCCCCTTCGCCGCTGAGCGCTGAGAGCTCGCGCCGCTTGAGGCCGAGCGCGATCTTGCGCGAGGACGGCACGTCCCGCCCCTCGACGCCCGCCAGCGCGACGGCGGCGGACTCGGCGCCGATCTCCGCGACGAGGATGTTTCGCCTCGCGCGCGTCCACTCCTCCGCGACGAGGTTCTCGGCCACCTCGCGACGACTGATCCTGACGGAGTCTCGGGAGGCGCGCGGCATGGCGTCGACGCGCTGTAGGGCCGCCGCCGCCAGGTCGCGGTCGCCGGTGAGCACGGCGTGTCTCAGCGCGTTCTCGACCTCGACGGGGCCGCTCGACTCGAGGTCGCGGCGAAACCTGTCGGCGCGCTCGCTGCCGAGGGTAGCCCGCTTGAGTATCGCTACCGGGTCCGCCCACATGTCGGCGACTGCGGCGATGCGCGCGGACTTCTCGCGAATGCCGCTCGCCAGGCGCTCACGGTCGTCGACGCCGACTTCCAGGAGCCTTCGCCGCTCGGCCCGCACGGCCTCGCGCAGCATCCGGCCGCGCTGGTCGTCGCCGAGCGAGTCCGTCGTCACGCCGCGTTCATCGGCGCTGCGGCCGAGCCGCGCCAGCTCCGCGCGCTTCCTCGTCGTGAAATCTTCGACTGCCCGCTCGAATCCCTCTGCTATCTCGCCAACTCGGGAGGCCGCGAGCTCGATCTGAGCCGCGAGCTCGTTCAGGTCGCCGGACGTGGCCGGCGCTCCCTTCAAGTTCGAGAGGGGGATGACGGCCTTGCGGTCCCGAGCGGCGAGCCCGGCCGCGATCTTGTCTGCTGCCTTCGACACGGTGTCACTTCTCCAATGCTATGGCCGCACGATCGCGGCCGGTCTCACCTTCTTCGCGCTCGGTCACCTCGCCCGAGGCCTCGCGGCCATGCCCGCCGTCAGCGCGTCTCGCGCTTCGGGAGGGGTGCTCCGGCCACGCTTTGCGGGAGGGAGGACGCGCGCGCGGCCGGAGCGGGGCGACGATTCGGAGTCGCGCGCGGATTATCCGTCGCCGGACGGCGGCTCGCACCTCGCCGGAAGTCGCGGGAGGATGCGGGACACTGCGGGTTCTTGCGGGAAGTCGCGGCGTCTACCGCGGCGATCCTCGCGAGCGCCCGCTCGCGGAGCCGGTCCGGGTCGACGCCCGCGAGCGCGCACACCTCCTCGCGCCCCTCGGCGTCTTCGCCCTCCGTCGCCGTCAGCCACGCGAGCGCCTCGTCCCGGGCCTTCCGACCCTCGCGCGCGCGGCGGTCGACCCGCTCGGGGGAGATTCGGGCGAACGCGTCCCGCCAGGCCTGCACGATGACGTTGGCCCAGAGCTCGCGCTGCGGCGAGGTCTCGTCGGGCGGGCCCTCGTCGGCCGGGTCGCACGCTGACACGTCAGGCCCTCCCCAGCCGGTCGGGCCGGCGATCGTCCCCGCGGTCGGGCGCCTCGTGGCGCGCCACAAAGGCGGCGGCCTCCTCGCGCTGCCGCGCGTGAACCTCGGCGCTCCGGGCCTCCCACTCGTCGGCGCTGAGCGGCAGCGGAACGAGTCCGACGCCGGTCGCCGGGTCGCCGATCTCGCGCATCCCGAGGTCGTCGCGAAGGGCCAGCGCGCCGAGAAGGCCGTCGAGTCCGTCCTGGTCGTCTTCGTTTCTCATTCCTGATCGCCTCCGGTGATGCGCGCCAGCTCGGCGGTGTCAGCCTCGGAAAGGACCGTCGCGGGCTCTCTGGTCGGCGCCGGCAGGGCGGCGGGCTCGTCGCCGTCGACCTCGACGAACTCAACGTCGATCGGCTCGCCGCGCGCGGCCTTGATCCGCTTGAGGATGCCCGCCAGCGCTCGCCGCTCGTCCCCGCTCAGCGCGTCGATGTCGCCAATGCTGATGACCGCCACGCCGTGCGAGTGCGTGACCGAGCCCGAGTGCTCGATCTGTCGCTTGGGCGACCACCGCTCCGGCATCCGGGACTCGAGTAGACGCTCTAGGAGCCGATCGCTGTAGCGCGTCACGGTCGCCGGAGTCCCGTCGGGGTTCGTCACGCGCGCGCCCTTTTGAAAGACGGGCTCGGGCACGCCCTCCACGGCGCGACGCACGGCCTCCGCCTCGATACGAGCGTTCGCGAACTCTATCGCGTCGGCGACCTCCGCTCGAAACCTCGGGTCGCGCCTGGCGAGGTCTCGGAAGGACGTGACGGCGCCGCTGTCCTCGTCTGCGTTCGGGCTGGCGGCTCGGGCCGCCCACCGGAAGACCCCTGTCTCGCGCAGGGCCGCCAGGAAGGCGCGTCTGCGCGCCTCAGTGAGGGGCTGGCGCGGCCTTCGCGGCGCCGGCGCTGGTGCGTTCGTCTTACTCATGAGCCGGATTGTCTCACGCGGCTCCGGGAGCGGGATAGTCCCCGCCCCCGCCTCATCCGCCTACGTACGCACTCCGTCGCCCGGAGTCCGCGCGCCGCCTCAGGAACCGCGAGCGCGCCGATGCGCAGCCTTCGCCGCCAGTCTCACGCGCGAGCGGGAAAATCGCCGAAAATTCAGAGCGGGCGAGAGCGGCGCCCGGGGGCCTTTGAAATCGAAGTCGAGTCCTCTTTTTTCAATGAATTCAATATACTAACGACTCACCATGCCGGCCTATTTGCATGGATTCTGTACGGAATATCTGTAGACTGATTGAATGTGTCACGAGCGGAATCGGACGTTTCCGCAGGCGACACGCCGAACAGTTTAGGAGGATTCGCAGATGAAGGTACTGATAGCAGCAACCGCGGTCGCGCTCTTCGCGCTGCCGGCCGTGGCCGAGGCGGCGAGCGTCATGGCCGCGGTCGCGCATGGCGTCGCCGCGGTGGGAGGCTAGAGATGCGGGCAGTGAGTTACCTGCGCGTGAGCACGCGCGCGCAGAGCGCGTCGGGTCTCGGGATCGAAGCGCAACGCGCGGCGGTCGCCCGCCATCTGCCGGCAGGGGTTGAACCCCTCGCGGAATACGTCGAGACGGAGTCGGGGCGAAGTTGCGACCGTGCAGAGCTTCGCCGCGCACTCGATCACTGTCGTCGCTCGGGCGCCGTGCTGGTCGTCGCCAAGGTGGACAGGCTCGCCCGGTCCGCCCGGTTCCTGCTGGAGCTGCTCGACAGCGGCGTGCAGGTGGACTTCGCCGACCTGCCGCAGGTGAGCGGCCCGACCGGACGTTTCATGCTGGCGACCATGGCCAACGTGGCGGAGCTGGAAGCGGGCTTAATAAGCCAGCGGACACGGGACGCGCTGAGGGCCGCTCGGGCGCGCGGCGTTCGCCTGGGCAACCCTCGCGGCGGCGAGGTCCTGGACGCGCACAGGGGGGCCGCGTGCAGCTCCTCTGCGCGGTCGAGGGCCGAGGCGGCAAGCGAGCGCGCCGAGGCGTGGCGCGGCGAGCTTGCGGCCATGCTGCGGGAGGGCCTGAGCAACACAGGCATAGCGGACGCTCTGAACGCCAGGGGCGAGCCGTCAGTCTCGGGCCGGGGTGCTTGGACTGCCACCGCCGTTCGGCGGCTCCGCCAGCGGCTCGGGCTGCACGGTCCCGTCAGCGGGGCTGCATAGAGGAGCGGTATTGCGAATCATTCTCATTCGCGTGCGTGCGCAAGGCCTGGACGGGTAGAGCGCCGCGGCCCCCTATGCGGCGGCCTGAGGGTCTCGGACGCCACGATGATGATACCCCTGGCCGCCGACCTGCCGTCGGCAGTCGGCAGGGGTATATATGCCGACGACTGCCGACTGCCGAGCATTGATTCTATTGACTTTTTTGGCATTCGGCAGCGAACTCGCCGCTGCCGAAACTGCCGATTGCCGCTTTCGGCCCGGATTTCCCTTGTGGCGCAACGGATTCAGCCGTCGGCAGTTCCGGCACTGCCGAAGTCTGCCGAGACTGCCGACCGCCTAGACGCCTCGTGCGTGACCTGCCAGCGACCCGCCGAGTTCGACAGTCGCAGCTCGGTCCCGTCGGCGAACGCGAAGGGTCGGCCGCCGAGGGTCTGCCTGAGCTGGTCCTTGGTCGCGCGGAGCTTGGGGAAGCGCAGGTCGCCGTGGGCTGTATCCGCGAGCTCCCGGGCGAGCGCTTCGAGGCTCAGCGGGTAGCGCCGCTCCGCCGGTTCCTTGGCCCGCTCGGCCTCGACGACCGCGCGAACGGCGTGGGCGACGGCCTCGCGGTGCTCGTCCCTGGCCGCGTCGGCCGCGACCCCGCCCAGCAGCGTGGCGACTACTCCCGAGCGCTCGCGGCCGAAGTCGTCGCGCTCGCCGAGCCCGACCTCCTCCAGGCGAAACAGCCGGTAGTTGCCGACTCCCTTTCCCTTGATGCGAGTCACCTCAAGCCGTCGGCCTATCCCCTCTTCTGAGAGCCGCCATATGGCCGTGGTCGAGTTCTCGATAACGGCCGAGCCGGTCACCACGCGGTCGTCGTGCTTGGGCGGGTGAAAGGCCGCGACGCACGGGCCGCGCAAGGCAGTCGCGAGCGCCTCGGCGTGGTGCACGGCGCGTTGCATGTCCTCGTCCTTGTTCTGACCCCCTCGCGCGGTCGCGCGCTGCCAGGTGTCGAGGAAGAGGACCGCGCGCCGGTCGCCGACGACGCGACGGGCGTGCTCCGCCCACTCGCGGGCGTCGTCAGCGCTGAGGAGGTCGGGCGCGCCGTCCAGGAAGATGAAGTCCGGGGGCGGAGCGTCGACACCGTGGCGGCGACACCAGGCGCGGATGTTCTCCTCGGCGCCCTCGTCGTCCTCGCCGCACGCGTAGACCGCAGCCCAGCCCTCGGCGAGCGGCCAGCCCTGCCAGTCCATGCCGGCAGCCAGCCTCAGCGCGAGGTCGAGCATGACCGTGGACTTGCCACCCGAGCGCTTAGCCAGCAGCGCGACCAGGCCGTGCGCCGGCAGCCACGCGGGCGCGACGTACTCGCGGCGGCGCCCGCGCCGGAAGATCGCCCCGCCGCGGTGGGTGATCGCGTCGAGTCGCGACCGGAGCGGCGGTTTCGATTCCGTCTGCGCGCGGGGGTCGGCGAACTCCACGACATTCTCGACGCCGCCCCAAAGCTCCTCGGCGGACTTGGGCGCGCGCTTGCCCGCAGGGTCCTCCGCGTAGCGGTAGGCGTTCCTCACCTTCTCCTCTAGCGAGTTCGATCCGTCTACGTTCCACGGCGGCTCGCATCGCTCGTTCCAGTGCTCCGCCATGAGTTCGAGGCAGGCCGCCTCGCTCAGGCCGAAGTCGCGCGCGCCGCACGCCGTCTCGTACGTCCAGGCATCTCCGCCCTCGCCCTCGACCGCCGGAGCGCGACGGGACAGCCACGCCGTGGCGGCGGCGACGCTCTCAGGCAGGTCCAGCTTGCAGAGCGGCGCGTCGCGTCGGGGATCGCGGTCGCGCGGCGCCCGGAGTCGGCTGGCGATCCAGTCCGGCGCGTCCGCGATGTCGCCGACCTCGCCCTCGGCCTCATAGGCGCGGCCTCCGACCTCGCAGCCCGGCCCGACGACGTAGCCGCGACGGCCGCGCACGTCGACGCCTGCAGGGAAGGAATGCGCGTTGCTCGCCGGCTCGGACACTGCGAGGTAGAGGTGAACCCCTCCGGAGGGGGACCGCACCCTGAAAGTCTCAAACTCACCGTTGGCAAGCTCCAGATCACCGAACGCGCTCACCCCGTCGGCCGACGCCTTCCGGTCCAGGTCAATCACCGCGAACCGGTCGCCTCCGCAGACCCCATAGTTCATTCCCGGATACTGCTCGAACCAATCCTTGATAGCGGACTCGTCCGAGGTCATTCGCTCAGTCCACGATTCTCCGGCGGCCGGCCGCTTCTCGCCGGCCGGCAGCGGGAAGACGAGGAAGCCGGCGCGGGCCAAGGCGAGCGCCCAGTCGAGACGGGTCACCGGTGCGGCCGGTCTCGCTTTGGCGGCGCTCATCGGCGTCCCCTACGCTTAGGAGCAGGGGGATCGGTGGCAGCGATGACGGCCGCCATGAGCTTCTTGTTATCGCGCGTCTGCCGGCGATTGCGGCGGCAGTCCCGGCAGCGGCGTACGGGATACGCAGGCGGTTCGTACGCGCCTCTCGAAACGAAGGTGAACGGGTGACCGCAGTCCGAGCACTCCCCCTGCCAGCGCGTATAAGCCTCGATCGCGACGGCCTGGAAACTTTCGCCCTTGTAGTCGAATTCCGTCTTCATCGGGCCATCTCCATCTCCTGGAGCCAGTCCACGACGGCGCCTCGCCTGTAGAACACCTGGCCGCGCGCGGTTCGGCTCGGCCGGACGAAGGGCGGGCCCTCACCGGCGGCGCGTAGCCGCTCTAGTCTCGACGGTGTTAGGAAGGGCCAGTCGAGAGAGACTTGGACAGGCGTGAGGAACTCGTCGCACGACGAGTCGACTGCTACTTGTACGCTCACGGCGCTTCTCCATTCGGTCCGTGTCGGGACCGAGAAGACGCCAGCGGGGCGGCCTCAGGACCCGACAATCAATCGTCGGTTCGTCATTTCGATTGCTCCGGGACTTATTCGGCGGCGGGGCGCTTGCGGTCGCCCATGCCTTGCCCTCGCGCCACTCGGTAGGACTCGGATTACCCGAAGGTCCGCAAGCTGAACGCGCGCCGACTCGCGCGCGTCGCCCATAGAATCGGTTTCCATAGGAGAATTGTCAAGGACTCCACAGTGAGCGGAGAGTCCGTGCGCGAATTATGGTTAACCCGCCGGGAGGGCCTTCAGACGAAACAGCTTACCCTGAGTTCCTTGGATGAGATCGCAGCCAGTTCTCGATCGAGCTATTCTCAAAATTGAGCCGTAGAAGCTTACGAATAACAATTCCCTTGTTTAGCTCCCAATTCGCTGACTCGCTCTGATCTAAGAGGTGCTCGCAAAGGCAAACCGTTGGATCATCTGGATCAATTTCGCGTGGGCCATTGTCACCTGTCCATCCGCGGATAGCCACGTAGATGGCTGCGGAGATCGCTGTGAGTGCAGCGCTGATTTGGATAATCGCGTATCCTGTCGGAACATGCCAAGCGGTCGGGAGGAAGGGGCCCAGGGTCTGAAGGACGAGAGTGACGGTGACTATCCCAAGGGCGAAATCGCGGCCCAACCCAAACAGAGCATCCGGCCACAATTTCAGTCGACGACGAAATCCAAACTTCGCTATCAAGCGGGTGGCCTGCCCTGCAAACACAGAGCAAATTGCAGCCGCAATGGCGCAATAGTGGTACAGCGTTAGCGACGAACCAATCTCGTCCAACATCCTCGCAAAGCCCCTCCCCCAGGATGCTTTACGTATACGTACGGTCTGAAAATTTCCGAACTAACGTAAAAACGACCGGCGCAACCCCCCAAAGAGCGAACGCAGTGGTAGCGCTAGTCAGGACGCCCCATTCTGGAAGATGCAGCTGTGGTAGCCGCGACACAACATCGTACACCACGGCGAAGGCGCAAGCCGTGGAAAAACCTGCAGTCAAGTTTGCCAATAATTTGGCCACGGAACGTCTCGGCCTCGATGGTGGCTCGCTCATTTGGATGTCAATTGCCATGTTCAGCCCTAACACTTATCTAACGAGCCCAGAATTTCAGGCCACGAACGAAGTCCGCCTACGCTCGACCAGCATCGAGATTTTCTTCCGTCCGTAGTGGGGTTCATTAAGAGACAGTTAGGACAATAACTCCGTTCGGTGGATGTGCAACCCTGCCGAGAGTTCGGTGGGCGAATTCTATCAAGAACAGTATTTCAGTGTGGCGAGAGTGCGCCGACGAGGCGGCGAGGGTGCGGCCCCGCTTTCGCGGCCGTCTCTGATACGAAACTGATACGAAAGCGCTGGACTCGGGCGAAAATTACTGTTAAAAATCAGACTGTTACATGACGAATGGTGCCCAGAAGAGGACTCGAACCTCCACGTCCATACGGACACCAGCACCTGAAGCTGGCGCGTCTACCAATTCCGCCATCTGGGCATTGAGGCGCGCACTCTTAAAAGATGCGCCCCAAAGCGTCAATCGAGCCGCGCGGGGCCCCTTCCGCGCCGTTTGGCCGCCTGGACGAAAGCCGCGAACTTTGGTCTATGCGGCTGCCATCAAGCGCTGCTCGGGCTCCCCCGCGCGGCCCGGGCATCGAGGAGCACGCCCATGACCGACGTCGTCACCGTCTTCGGGGCCTCGGGGTTCATCGGGACCTATGTCGTGCGCGCCCTCTGCGCGCGGGGAATGCGCGTGCGCGCGGCCGTCCGCCGGCCCCACATCGCCAACGACCTCCGCGTGCTCGGCACGCCCGGCCAGGTCCAGCTGGTCCAGGCCAACGTGCGCAACCGGCCCTCAGTCGCGCGCGCGGTCGAGGGCGCGGACGCTGTGATCAACCTCGTTGGCGTTCTTTTTGAGTCCGGCAGGCAGAAGTTCCGCGCGGTGCAGACCCAGGGCGCGCGAAACGTCGCCGAGGCCGCCAAGGCGGCGGGGATCGACCGGCTGGTCCACGTCTCGGCGATCGGCGCGGATCCTGACGCCAACAGCGACTACGCGCGCACGAAAGGCCTTGGCGAGGCGGCCGTGCGCGAGGCTTTTCCCGCCGCGAGCATCATCCGCCCTTCGATCGTGTTCGGACCCGAGGACGAGTTCTTCAACAAGTTCGCCAACATGTTCCGCTACACCCCGGCGTTCGTCCCGATCCCGATCCTGATGCACGGCGGCAAGACGCGGTTCCAGCCGGTCTATGTGCGCGACGTCGCCGAGGCGATCGCCCGCGTGATCGAGCGACCAGAGACGGCGGGCAAGACGTTCGAGCTCGGCGGCCCGCAGATCTATACGTTCAAGGAACTCCTGAAATATACGCTCGAGGAGATCGACCGGCCGCGCTTTCTCCTGCCTGCGCCGGGGATCGTCGGCTATCTGATCGCGCTCGCGGGCGAGCTTGTCGGCGCAACCCCGTTCTGGGACCCGCCGATCACCCGCGATCAGGTGCGGCTTTTGAAGCACGACAACATCGTCAACGCCGAAGGCGGAGTCCTTACTCTCGCCGATCTCGGCATTGCGCCCGACACGGTCGAAGCGATCGCGCCGAGCTACCTTGAGCGCTACCGCCGCTACGGCCAGTTCCACGAGAGCGCGGCGTAGGCCAGGCGCAGCTGGTCAATTCTCTGACGCGCGAGCGCGGTCTAAGCTCGCGCCATGACGCGCGCGCTCGTCTTCTCCGCCCTGCTCGTCTCGGCGCCTCTCACCCCGCTTTTCTGGGCGCCCGCCCACGCCCAGACCGTCAGCCCGCGCGTTGACCAGCGGCGGGTCGCGGTCGACGAAGCGGCGATCCTTGATGCGCCGGATGGAGAGGTGGTGGTGCGGCTGCGGCGCGGCGCGCCGGTGCTGGCCGCACCGCGCTCACAAGATGGTCTGTGGATTGCGGTCGACTACATCGACCCCGACACCCTCGCTTTTGCGCACGGCTGGGCGCGCGCAGCTGAGCTGAGCGCCGGCGCGCCGCTCGTGCTTCGCGATCCGGGCGCCGGATCGATCCCGCGTTTCGAAGGCGCCTGCACCGAGCGGCGCATGCTGTCAGGCGGCGGCGCGGTCTGCCTCGGCGTAGCCGGGGCGGATCTGCGCTGCCGCCGGAGCTTCGATCCCGAGAGGCCGGGCGTGGAGAGCTGCGATCTCGACCTCGAGCTTTACCTCGACACCGACGCGACGAG
>JASFUX010000091.1:0-12403 GCA_050050115.1 Maricaulaceae bacterium
GAAAGCCCTTGAAGCCGAACTCTACGCAGGAGACGCCCAGCACCATCCGAAAGTGACCAAGTTGTTCCCCATCGAAGGCGGTTGGCGCCCAGACGACGACCATCGGCGAGACGATCACCGGCGCGGTGACTATCGCCGCCCTCCCGAGCGCGAGCAGCGCTACGTCAAAAACATCCAAGCCAGATCCGAAGGTCAGCAGCGCCTGATCGACGCCATCGACCGCCAGGCGATGGTGATGGCTCTCGGACCCGCCGGCACGGGCAAGACCTATCTCGCCATCGCCAAAGCCGTCGAAGCCCTCGAGATGGGCAAAGTCGGCCGCATCGTGCTTTCGCGACCGGCGGTGGAGGCCGGCGAGTCGCTCGGCTTCCTGCCCGGGGACATGGAGGACAAGCTCGCCCCTTACCTGCGCCCGCTCTACGACGCGCTGCATGACCGCATGGCGTCGAAGAAATTGAAGACGCTGATGGCCGAGGGGCTGATCGAGATCGCGCCGGTCGGCTACATGCGCGGGCGCACCTTGAACAACGCCTTCGTCGTCATCGACGAGGCGCAGAACTGCACCTACACCCAGCTGAAGATGCTGCTGACGCGGCTGGGCTGGCACTCGACCATGGTGGTCACCGGCGATCCTTGCCAAACCGACCTCCTGCCCGACCTCTCAGGGCTTGAGATGTGCGCCGATCGACTGTCCGCGCTCGACACGGTCGGCGTGGTGCGGCTGGAAAAGGACGACATCGTCCGCCATCCCCTCGTCGCCGACATGCTGCAGGTGCTGTAGCCCGACTTTTCTCCCAACGCGCGAATGAGGCTCCCCTCTCCGGGGAGCCGTTTTTCTGTGGAGCGCTGTGGCGTTCGGGCGCCTTTGCAGAACTTTCATGCGCGCCGTCCTTTTCGCCCGCGGGCGCGCGTGCTTTAGTCGAAACAGGACAAGCTATGCGTGCGGGGGCAGTGCATTGCTTCGTGTTGCTTGCATCGTCGCGATTGCCTTCACTGCGGCCGGGCCCGCCCGGGCGCAGAACGCCGCCATGTCCGCAATCGATCCGTCGAGCCTCAATCCCGCGCCGGCCTTCGAGCTGCGCCTTTCGGACGCGCTGCGACGTTTCAGCTTCGATCCGGCGCCGGAGAGTTTCCGCTTCTCCGCCGCCCCTGGACTGGACGAAGACGGCGCTGCGCCGCTGCGGCTTTGGGCGTCGATCGTCGCCGAGGGCGGGGAGGCGCACGCCGAGCTCGCCGAGCATTCCCTCTATGCGCCGCGGTTCGCTTCGGCCGCGCCGGCGATCGGCGGGCGCATCGGCGCGGTCTACCGGTTCGGCGAATCCCTCTCAGCCCCGCGCGCGGACTCCGAAATCGAAGGCCTCTACTTCTTCGCCGGCGCCGACGCCCAGGCGGTGACCTGGCGGCTGACCGGCGGCGACCGCGACGCGGTCGACATGCGGCTCGAGGACTACTCGATGGTGGGCGACGCCCAGGCCGGCGTGGCGCTCCGCCTCGGCGCCGGCGACCTGAGCTTCGGCGTGATCCACCGCGAAATCCGCTACGACGAGGCTAAGGCCGAAGAGACCTTCGGCGGACTGAGCTTCGCGATCCGGAATTGAACACTGCGTCAAGCGTCGGTCGGCTCGGCTGCAGCGGCGCCTAAGACCGTCTCCGTCAACACCATACGCGGCTTGTCACCGACGTTCGCCGAAGGCGAATGCAGCAAGCTCGGATGCATGAAGTAGGCGTCTCCAGGCTCGCCGGCCATCTGCACGACCTTGACCTCGACGCCGTCAACGACGGCGCCCTGCTCCATGAACCGCAAAGTTCGATCGCCCGCCCCGTCTGCGCGCGCCGCGTCGCTGCGCGTCAAGTCCGCAAACCACGGATGAGCCGCCTTGAGCCGCCGCTTCGCCTCAGCCGAGCGAAGCGTTCGACCGGCCTTTTCGGCGATTCGGCGGAGCAGGATGTGGGAGCCTTGCGCGAACAGCGTGCCGCCCGCGCGCGGCTGTAGCGGCGCGAGGATGACGAAGGCGCGCGCGACCGCCGGATCTTCCGCTGAGATCGGATGATCCGAGTGCCAATGAAGACGCGGAAGGTCCCATGTTGCGGACCGGTCAGGAAAGTTGACCAGCGGGACGCCCCAGTGCGGCGGGCGCGTCCACTGTGCGGCTCCCAGCAGCTGATCGAGCACGGCGCAAACGGTCGGGCTCGCCATGGCGGCGAAAACGTTTGCGCGCCGCGTCGCCGCAAAGCCGGAGACGGGAGCCGACGGCCATGTCGCAGGGTCGTCCGAGCGGGCGCCGGTCTTGTGCTCAAGGGCGCGCCACAGGCTCTGCGCCATGGCGGCCGCGTCGGCGGGGTCGACGGCTTGCGGGATGCGCACAAGGCCCTCGTTGTCGAAAGTGCGCAGCTGCTCGGGTGAAAGCGGTTGAGTCGATGTTTGGCGTGTCATGCGCGAGGCTCCAAAAGCATACGCCCCGCGGAAAGCCTCGCGGAGCCGGCGTTCGCCGGCCTGCGAAGCTCACCGCGGGGCGCACCCCGCGGATCACCACGGAGCGTGGTGATCGTTGACGTCGGGCGGGTCCAAGGACGACGCCCGACACTCCGAGTGTCCCTTCGATGGAAAGGCGTGTCAAATCAAGCGGGGCTCTATCCGAGCCGCCGCTGTCACCGCTCCTCCACTTCCCCGTCCAGCCACGCCGCGGCCTGCGCGGGCGACTGGCCTTGAAGGTCGACGCGCGCGTTGGCGGCGCGCATCTGCTCGGCGGGGATTGCGCCGAGGAGCGGGCGCAGAGCGTCGATCACGCCGGGCTGAGCGGCGGCCTCGGGCGAGAGCAGGATCACCGCATCGTAGGGCGGCAGCGCGCCCAAGGGATCGTCGAGCAGCACCAGGTCGTAATCGTCGATGCGGCCGTCGGTCGTATAGGCGCTGATCACGTCGACCTGGCCGGACTGGACCGCACCGTACATGAAGGTGGAGTCCATCGCCTGGGTGCGCATCGCGCCGAGGCCGTAGGCGTCGCGCACGCGCGTCCACTCCGGCCGGCCGAAGAACTCCGGATCCCCGCCCTTCGTCAGATCGCCCGCGATCGGCGCAAGGTCGGCGATCGAGGCGACGCTCAGTTCCGCGGCGCGGGCGCGGGTCATGGTGAAGGCGTAGGCGTTCTCAAAGCCGAGCCGGCCGAGGACCGCAACGCCGTATTCGTCCGGCATTCGCGCGGCGATCTCAGTGTACATCTCCTCGCGTGGGACCGGCTCGGGCTCGCGCAACACGGTGGCCCAAAGCGTACCCGTGTAGTCGACATAGATGTCGATCTCGCCCGCCGCGACCGCGTCGAACACGATGGTCGAGCCGAGCCCCTCGCGCAGCGTCACGTCCGCGCCTTCCGCTTCCAGCCGCGCTTCGATGAGTCGTGCAAGGATGAACTGCTCGGTGAAGGTCTTCGCGCCCACCGTCAGCCGCACCCGTTCAAGAGACCTAGCGAGGCCGTCCGCCTGCCCCTGCGCTGCGACGCGCTGCGCGGTGAGGCCTCCGGCGAACATGGGCCAGAGCGCGACGATGACGAAGGGAAGAAAAGCCAGCGCTGCGATCGCGACGAGGCCTTTGCGGCGCAGCCGGGCGGCCGCCTCGCTCAAGCGCAGCGCCTGGTCGAGCGCCAGGGCCAGCCCCGCCGCGCCGATGCAGCCGACGAGCACCGCCGTCCAGGTCCGCGTCTGCAAGCCTGAGAAGATGAGGTCGCCGAGGCTCGACGCGCCCACCAAAGTCGACAGCGTCGCCGCGCCCACCACCCAGACCGCCGAGGTGCGTACGCCGGCGAGGATCACCGGCGCGGCGAGCGGCAGCTCGACCCGGAAGAGCCGCTGCGCCCAGGTCATGCCGACCGCGCGCGCCGCCTCATTCACCGCCCGGTCGATCCCGCCAAGCCCGACGATGGTGTTCCTCAGGATCGGCAGCACGCCGTAGAGCGTCAGCGCCGTGAACGCGGGGCCAAAGCCGATGCGGCCGCCGAACACGGGCACCATCAGCGCCAGGAGCGCGAGGCCCGGGATGGTCTGCACGCCGCTCGCGATCGCCGTGACCGGCCCGGCGACCGGCGGCGCGCGAGAGACCGCGACGCCGAGCGGCAAGCTGACGACTAATGCGGCGAACACCGCCGCGAACGACAGCGCCATGTGCGCCGCCAGCAGATCGGGCAGCCGGCCGAGCGCTTCGGCGAGCGCGGGGTTCGCCGGCGCCGCGCTCATGTCGCGTCGTCCGCGGGCCGGTCGAGCGCGGTCAGCACGGCGGCGTGCCGGCGCGGCGCGCTGATCAGGTGGGCGACGTAGTCGTCGGCCGGCGCGCGCACGAGCTCGCGCGGCGCGCCCGTCTGCACGATCTTCCCTGCGCGCATCACCGCGATCTCGTCGGCGAGCAGCAGCGCTTCGCTCATGTCGTGGGTGACCATGACGGTCGTCAGGCCGAGGGAGTCGTGCAGCTGCCTCAGGTCGTCCTGCAGGTCGGCGCGGATCACCGGGTCGAGCGCGCCGAACGGTTCGTCGAGGAGGAGCAGGCACGTCTCTGAGGCGAGCGCGCGGGCGAAGCCGACTCGCTGACGCTGACCGCCGGAAAGCTCGTGCGGATATCTCTCCGCATACGTTTCGGCGGACAGGCCGACGCGATCAAGAAGGCTTTCGACCCGTTCGGCCACCCGCACTTCTGGCCAACCCAAAAGCCGCGGCGTGATCGCGACGTTCTCGCCCGCGGTCATGTGCGGGAACAGGCCGACGCCCTGGAAGACATAGCCAATCGAGCGGCGAAGCGCGACGACGTCCCGGCTGGCGAGGTCTTCGCCGTCAAGCTCGATCGCGCCGAAGGTCGGCTCGATCAGCCGGTTGATCATCTTCAGGAGCGTCGACTTGCCCGAGCCGGACTCCCCGATGACGGCGAGGAAGCGTCCGCGCGCGATCTCAAGGCTGACGCCCGCGACGGCGAGGGCGCCGCGGTAGGCCTTCGACACGTTCCGGAAGCTCAGCATGGGCGTCGCCTTCCGCCCGCGGGGCCCAGCTCAGGCGCTCACGCGCCTTCGAGGTCTTCCTCGATCACCGAGATCTCGAACGAGAAGGACACCTCGCCTTCGTCGACCACCTTGGCGACGACGCCGAGGCACTCCGGGCCAAGGTAGATCTCGGCGCACTCGTCGGGGCGCTGGCGCAGCTGGACGACGAGGTCGGGGTTGAGCTTGGCGCGCAGATAGCTCTGCAGGCGCTCCCCGTCTTGCGGGGTCACGTGACTCGGAGGAGTGGGCACGGGCTGAGCCTCCTAAAGTTCGCTCATCGCGGCGCTGGCGACGCCGCGGCCGCCGCCGGCTACTTCTCCGCGGCGTCGGCCTCGTCGAGGGTCTGGTTCATCCGCTTGGCCGGTTCGGCGCACGGACCGCCCACCGGGATAGCGGGCACGCCGGCGACCGTGCACTTGGGCGGCACCGGTTTCAAGACCACCGAGCCCGCCGCGATCTTCGCTTCGTCGCCGATGGTGATGTTGCCGAGGATCTTCGCACCGGCGCCGATGAGCACGCCGCGGCCGATCTTGGGGTGGCGATCGCCGCCCTTGACCCCCGTCCCGCCGAGCGTGACCTCGTGCAGCAGCGAGCAGTCGTCGCCAACCACGGCGGTCTCGCCGATGATCACCGAGCAGGCGTGGTCGATCATCACGCCCGAGCCGATGCGCGCGGCGGGATGAATGTCCACGGCGAAGCGCTCGGAGACGCGGCTTTGAATGTGATAGGCGAGCGCGTGCCGGCCTTCCGTCCACAACCGATGAGCGACGCGGTAGCTTTCAAGCGCGTGAAAGCCTTTGAAATAGAGGAACGGCTGGAGCAGCGTCTGGCACGCGGCGTCGCGCTCGAACACCGCGTGCAGGTCGCGTTCGACGCTTTGAAGAATGCTCGGATCGCCCGCGAGCGCCTCCTCACACACTTCGCGCGCCTGCATCGCGTTCATGTCCGAGCCCGACAGCCGCGAGCCGAGCACGTAGGTCAGCGCGCTCTGCAGAGAGTCGTGATTGAGCACCGCGGCGTGCAGGAAGCTGGCGAGGATCGGCTCCTGGGCGGCCCAGGCGTCCGCTTCGGCGCGCATCTGCGGCCATGCCGAACGCGTGGCCGCGGCCTTGGCCGTTTCGCTCTTGTCGAGAGGTCGTGTCATGGGATGCTCCGCCCTGCCTCCGCGCCCGCCGCCGGCCGCGCTTGGGCCGATGCTCGGGACGTTTTGACGCATTTAAGGCCTGGGACGCCGAAAAACCACCCGAGGGCGGAATTTTGACCCGGCCGGCTCTCCTTTCGCCTTCCGAGAGCCGCCGTCCCTACGCTGCGAAGCTGCGGTGGATCGCCTCGACGTGGAAGTCGATCAGCTCGTCAGAGGAATAGCCCGCCAGCGGATGGTCCGCTGGATCGATACTGGCGCGCGACACCCAAGCAAGGAACTTCGTCACCCCATGCAGCGACGCCCAGATGCTCGTCGCCGCAAGCTTCGCCTCGGCCGGCCGGAACTTGCCCGCGGAGATCATCCCCGCGACGAACGCATTGTAGCGTTCGCTCACGAGCTGCTGGGCCGCCCCGATGCGCGGCTCGGTCTCCCGGTAGTTGAGGAACGCCATGTGATAGTGGTTGGGGCTCTCCACGCCGGTCTGGATGTAGGCGCGGGCGAAGGCGCAGAAGCTTTCCTTGTCGAACCGGTTCTCGTCGACCGAAGCGTCGAGCCGCTCGGCGAGGCGCAGATAGAACTGCTCCCGGATTTCGTTGAGCAGCTCGTCCTTGGACTTGAAATACTTGTAGATCGCCGCGGGCGAGTAATCGATCTCGTCGGCGAGCCGCCGCATCGACAGCCCGTCCTCACCCTCTTGCGAGAACACGTTTTCGGCCACCTCGACGATGGTCGCTCGAATCTTGCGCCGGCGGCGCTCGGCGGGCGTTTCGGCGCGATTGTCGTCGGCGCCGTCGGGAAAATCGTCACTGTCTTTCATGGGAGCAACCGTTCACGCTGTGGACGCTGTTCAAGTTACGACAGAACTTAGATATCTAACAACGGTAGATACCTATTTATTTCTGACAATTGCGTCATTTCGCACATCAACCCCGTCCGCGGTAGGGCGCAACGCCCTGATCGGGCAGCCAGACGCCCTCGGGCGGCGCCCCGTGCTGAACGAACACGTCGATCGGAATCCCCCCGCGAGGATACCAGTAACCTCCCAGACGCAGGAACGGCGGCGCGAGCGCCTCGACCAGCCGATCGGCGATCATGTTGGCGCAAGCCTCGTGAAAGGCGCCGTGATTCCTGAAGGCGCCGAGGAAAAGCTTCAGCGACTTCGATTCCACGATCCACTGACCCGGGACGTAGTCGATAACAAGGTGGGCGAAGTCCGGCTGGCCGGTCACCGGGCAGAGCGAGGTGAACTCCGGGCAAGCGAAACGGACGAGATAAGGCCGGCCGCCGGGGTTGGCGATCCGCTCCAGCCGCGCCGCATCGGGGCTCGCGGGCGTCTCGCTCGACCCGCCGAGCGCCTCGAGACGCTCGACCGGCGGGGCGCCCGAAGATGCAGAATCGTCAGCCACGAAAGGCTCCTCACTTGTCCCGGACCGGTCTTATTGCACATCGGGCCGGCAAACCTAATCGAGCCGAAGCCGTCCCCAGCCGCGCCCCGCGCGGGCGCCGATGGCGCTTGGCCGGGGGTGCGATGCGGCGCTATCTAGCCGATGTGACCCGCGCGCCAATCTCCCGAATCGCCGCGATCGCGGCGGCGCCGCTGGCTGCGGCCCTTCTCGCCGTCGGCCCGGCGCGCGCGCAGGACTACGAGGAATACCGCGTGGTTTCGCCGATCGATGTCGTTGCGCCGGTCGCGCGCGTGCTCGGCGGAGCCCATCATCTGCGCCGGCTGTGCGACCGCGACGACTACACCTGGCGCGAGCAGATGGAGGCTCTGATCGCGCTCGAGGCCGAGGGCGACGATCGCCGCTCGCGCCGCCTGATCGACGCGTTCAACGACGGCTACCGGGAGCAGGAACGACTGTATTCGCGCTGCAACGCCGAGGCGCGACGCGCCGAAATCGAACTCGCCGCCGACGGGAAACGCCTAGCCGAGGCCATACAGGACCGCTATCTACACTAGGCGCCGCGCCTCTCCGGCTCGGACCGGGGGAGGGTCCGGTCTTGCGCGCGCCAACGACAAGACGATGAGAGGAAGCTCCCATGAGCCGATCGATTCAAGCCGCGTCGATCTCGACCGACAAGGACGTCGACGAGCAAAAGACCATCGCGCTCGAGCACATTCTGGACGCGTGGGACGACGCGCTCTCCTCGGGCTGTTCGTCGGAGTCGATCGCCACCTCTGCGATCTTCGCGGCGCTGTCGGACATGATTGATCTCTACGGCGAGGAGATCGTCGCCGACATGGCCGCCGCCCTGCCCGACCGCATCCGCCGCGGCGAGTTCTCGATGCGGGACGCGACGACAAACTAGGCGGCTTCTTCACTTGTAGACGACGCGCGAGCGCCTCACGGGCGCGCGACGGGATTTGTCGCGCGTCCGTTTTCGACCGCAGGCGACGAGCGCTTACAACAAGGCGAGGCAGGCCTCGTACGGCGCGCAAAGCCCGAGCAGGCCGCCGGCGCCGGTGATGACGCGCGTTGCGATGTTGTTCTTCGCCGACGCGGGTTCCTCGACCTCGGTCGCCGCGGCCTCGGGCATCGGGATGTGCGAGACGTCGGGCATCGGCAGGTTCGGGTCGAGCGCCTTTTCCAAGAGGTGTCCCGGCGTCGCCTCGACGGCGGCGATGTACTTGCGCATCGCGTCGAGGACGGGAACCTCCTGGCGGTCGTAGACCTCGCCCTGCAGGAGCTGGAGCACCTGGTGACGATGGGTCGGCGACTGGATGAACTTCGTGAACAGCGGCAGGAGCTTGTAGTAGAGCGTGATGAACTCGTACCAGATCGAGGTGCCGCGGCGGACCTTTTCCTCGTAGGGCTGGAACATCGCCTTGGAGAAATCGTTCTCCTCAAACGCCTTGATGATCCGCTCGGACGAGAACTTCGCGCACGACAACGCCACCGAGACGCCGGAGGAGAAGATCGGGTCGACGAACCGCGCCGCGTCGCCGATCAGCAGCCAGCCATCCCCGCAGAACGTCTCCATCAAGTAGCTGTAGTCCGCCTCGACCTTGAAGTCGTTGACCTGGCGGGCGTTCGCCATCGCCGCTTCGATGTCCGGCGCGGACTTGATGTGATGAGCGAACCACTCGTCGTGCTTGTGGTTGGCTTCGCGGAAGACCTTCGCTTCGGCGACGACGCCCATCGAAGTTATTTCGTCCGTGATCGGTATTTGCCAGACCCAGCCCCGCTCGACGGGCAGGAAGTGGATGTGGATCTCGTCAGCGTCCGGGCCGCGGTCGACGTTCTCGAACCAGGCGTGCACGGCGAACTGATTGAAGTGCTTGTCCTTGTTCACCAGCTTGAGCTGACGGCCGAGCAAGGTCTGCCGGCCCGAGGCGTCGACGACGACCTTGGCTTTCAGCTCGACGTCCTGGCCGGCGAAGTCGGCGCGCACACCAACGGCGCGATCGTCCTCGAACAGGACTTCCTTGACCTTGGCGCCTTGGACAACCTTCGCGCCGAGGGACTCGGCGTGCTTCAACAGCGCCAGATCGAACTTCGAGCGGTCGACGTGCCAGGTGTAGTCCTGGTTGACGCCGGGCTGGGGGAACTCGGCGAACTTGATCGACATCTGTCCGGCCTTGCGCGGCGGGTGCCACGAGGCGCCGTACTTGCGCACGAAGCCTTCGCGCTCCATCACCTCGAGAAAGCCCAGCTCGTCGAACACCCGGGTCGTCGACGTGACCAGCGATTCACCGACGTGCGGGCGCGGGTGGTTGGCGCCCTCCAGAATGGTCGTCTTAAGGCCCGCCTTGGCCAGATAGCATCCCAGCGTCGAGCCGGCCGGCCCGCCGCCGACGATAATCACGTCGGTGTTTTCCATTTGATCCCCTCTTCGCGCCGCAGACGGCAGCTATTCCGAACCGCGCCCCCCGGCGCAAAAATCACGCGGGCCGTGCAAGCGCGGCGCCGCGTGATTCAGGCTGCAGAGTTTGAGGCATATCGCTTAAGTTGCGACAGGTTTCCCCCGAGAGTTGACCGGGATTCTCCGAATTGTAGCGTATGCGGAGTTCAAACCTGCAGAACGTCCAGTTTGAACCGTGAGCGGACAACCAAAAGGGGGAAAGCGAAGCCTCGCTCTACCCCGCCCCAAGCGTCTCCATAAAGCGCACCGGCTCGCCCTCGGGCGTCCCGACGAGCTGATCGTCCGCCATCGCCGTGCGGCCGCGGATGATGGTGCGCACCGGCCAGCCGGTCACGGTCTTGCCGGCGAACGGAGTCCAGCCGCATTTGGACGCGATCCAGCTGTCCTCGATGGTGCGCTGCGCCTTCAAATCCACCAGCGTGAAGTCGCCGTCCCAGCCGACCGCCATGCGGCCCTTGCCCGCGATGTTGAAGATCCGCTGCGCGCCGTGGGCGGTCAGGTCGACGAAGCGCTCCAGCGTCAGCCGGCCGGCGTTGACGTGATCGAGCACGACGGGAACCAGCGTCTGCACCCCCGGCATGCCCGAGGGCGAGGCGGGATAGGGCTTGTCCTTTTCCTCGGCCGCATGGGGCGCGTGGTCTGAACCGATCACGTCGACGACGCCCTGGCGCACCGCCTCCCACAAAGCTTCGCGATGGCGCGCCTCGCGGATTGGCGGGTTCATCTGCGCCTTGCCCTTCAAGGTCTCGTAGGCCTCAGGCGCGGCGAGGGTGAGATGCTGCGGCGTCACCTCCATCGAAGCGAAGTCCTTCGCCGCGGCGAGCAGCGGGACTTCCTCCGCCGTCGTCACATGCAGCACGTGCACCCGCTTGCCCGCCGCCTTCGCCAGGGTCAGCAGACGCGTCGTCGCGCGCACGGCGGTCTCGACGTCGCGCACCTCGGGGTGGGACGTCCAGTCGCCCTCCCGCGCCAGATCCTTGCGCTCGCGCATCCGCGGCTCGTCCTCGCAGTGGAACGCCGCGCGGCGCGAGATATTGGCGAGCACGCCCGCGATCCCTTCGTCGTCCGCGACCAACAGCGAGCCGGTCGAGGCGCCCATGAACACCTTGATCCCGCAGCAGCCGGGCAATCGCTCCAGCGCGCCGAGCGTTTCGAGGTTCTCGTGCGTCGCGCCCGCATAGAAAGCATGGTCGCAGCGCATCCGCCCCTTGGCCCGCGCGAGCTTGTCGTTGATCGCCTCGGGCGTGGTCGTCGAAGGATTGGTGTTGGGCATCTCGAAGACGGCCGTCACCCCGCCCAGGACCGCCGCCTCCCCGCCCGAGGCGAGGTCTTCCTTGTACTCGAGCCCCGGCTCGCGGAAGTGAACCTGGGTGTCGATCACGCCGGGGAGCACGTGAAGCCCCGTCGCGTCGATCATCTCGCCCGCATCGGCTTGGGAGAGATCGCCGATCGCGGCGATCTTGCCGTTCGTCACCGCAACGTCGGCCCGGCCGCGGCCGGCGTGATTGACCACCTCTCCGCCTTTGATGATCAGGTCGTAGGTCGCCATCGGCCTCTCCTGTCTCTGCAGACGTATTGCGCGCGCGCCAGCTTTTGTGGTTTTGCTCCACCACTTTCCCAAAGCGCGCGCGGGGGCGCGGCGCGGCCGCCCGCGAGGGTTCCATGTCAGAGGACGATGCGGTGCGCAAGCAGGGCGCGGAACCCAAAGTGCCGTTGGGCTCCGCGCCCCGCCTTGAATCTGCGGCGCTTAGCGCCGCGGGCGCGGACGCCTTTGGCGCGACAGTCTTCAACGGCGACCACCGGCCGCCGCTGTCGTGCTACATCCGCACCTTGAACGAGGAGCGGCTGATCGGCGAGGTCGTCGCCGCCGCGCTGCGCATCGCGCGCGAGGTGATCGTCGTCGACTCAGGCAGCACCGACGCCACGGTCGAACGCGCCGCCGAAGCCGGCGCCGACGTGCGTCATCAGGACTGGCTCGGCAACGGCCGGCAGAAGCGCGCGGGCGAGGAGCTGTGCGCCTACGACTGGCTGCTTGATCTCGATGCGGACGAAGTCGTCACGCCCGAACTCGCCGCCGAGATCGCCGCGCTGTTCAAGACCGGCGCGCCCGCGGCGCAAACCGCCGCAGACTCAAAGTGGGGCGCGGAGCCCAAGAGCACTTTGGGTTCCGCGCCCGCGCGATCGGTCTACACCGTCCCGCTCGTCACCGCGCCGCCCGTGGGCCAGCCCTGGCGCGGCACGGACGTCGCACGCCGGGCCAAGCTCTACGACCGTCGGATGCACCGCATGCCCGACCACGCCGCCTGGGACCAGCTCGAGCTCAAGCGGGGAACGAAGATCGGCCGGCTCAAAGGCGCACTGCTGCACTATTCCTTCA
>JASFUX010000092.1:0-12253 GCA_050050115.1 Maricaulaceae bacterium
AACTCGCTGCCGAACTCGCCCGAGAACAAGATCGCGTTCAACACGACCTATCGGTGGAACTTCGACCGCGGCACGCTGGTTGCGTCGGGCAGCTACTTCTGGCGCGACTCTCAGTATTCCAACATCTTCAACCGCGCCGTGCGGGAAGTGCCGGACTACGAGCAGTTCGACGCGCGTGTGTCTTGGGTCGACGCGGACGATCGCTACACGATCATCGCGTTCGCGCGGAACCTGACCGACGAGCTGGGCTTTGACTCGGTGTCGGCGCAGGAGCGGTCGAACGGCAGCTTCGCGCTCGACATTACGCCGACGCCGCCGCGCACCTACGGCGTCGAGTTGCAGCTGCGCTACCACTAAGCGAACGCTGCGGCCTTAGCGCCAAGCAAAGAGCCCCGGACCAGCGATGGTCCGGGGCTTTTCTTTTCGCGCTGGGTTCAGGCGGTCCGCAACGTTCAGGCGTCGCAGCTCCGCCTAGTCGCCCGCGGCCGGGTCGTCGGTCTCCATCTCCTCGGGCTCGATTCGGCGCGCCGAGACAATCCGACAGACGTCGTCTTCGTCGGAGAGTATTCTTCCTGTTTCCGGCAGATCACTGACGCAGGCGAACGCTCCCGCGCTGGGGCCGCGGTCGAGTGCGATTCGCTCCGAACGTAGAATGCTATTGCATTCAGCTGACACAAGCTCGAGTTCATACTCGCCGCGACCGATGACCTCGAGCCGCACCGTGTCGTCGTCGATGACGTTGTAGCCGATGATGTTGCGGACGTTGAAGCAATCGTCCTCAGCGGCCATGTCAGTTTGCGGGGCGGCGTTCGCGCAGGCTGCGGCGAGCGTAAGCCCGGCGATCGGAAGAAAGTGTTTCAGCATAGAGAGCTTCCTTTTCAGAAATCCCACGCGCTAAGCATTTTACCGGACGCGCGGGGGCCGCGAAACGGCCAAACCGGTCGTTTCACGAAATCGTATGGCCGAACGCGCCGGGAGGCGGAATTCTGCGGTCAGATCCAGTGGCGCGCTGCTCCCTGCGCCGTCGCTCAAGCCCGCTTCTTTATAAGGTCGTACTTGCGCAGGAGGCCGCGGAACTGGTGGTAGGTGAGGCCGAGGCGCTCGGCGGCGCGGCCCTGGTGGCCGCCTTCCGCCGAGAGCGCGCCGCGCACGATCGCCCGCTCGAACGCCGCCGTCTGCGACTCGAATGGCGCGTCGATCCGCGGCGCGGGCGGCTTGGGCGCTGCGGGCGCGGGGTCGACGTTTGATGCGGGCGCGTCGCCTGGAGGCTCGGGCGGCGCGGCGGTCCAGGGCGTTGCGAACGGGTCGAGCACGACATCGTCGATCGGCGCGGCCAGCGCCGGATCGTCGAGCGAGGCGCGGAACACCGCGCGCTCGATGACGTTGCGCAGCTCGCGCACGTTGCCGGGCCAGGCGTAGTCGAGCAGCAGGCCCATCGCGCCCAGCGCATAGCCGGGAAACGCCGGCGCGCCCAGCTCGGCGGCCATGCGCCGACCGAAATGCTCGGCGAGGATCGGGATGTCCTCCCAGCGATGGCGCAGCGGCGGCAGGCTGACGACATCGAACGCCAGCCGATCGAGAAGATCGGCGCGGAACTTTCCTTTCTCAGCGAGAGCGGGCAGGTCGGCGTTGGTCGCGCCGATCACGCGAACGTCCGTGGAGAGCGTTTCCTCGCCGCCGACCCGCTCGAACTCGCCGTACTCGATCACCCGAAGGATCTTTTCCTGCACGCGCGCGGACGCATTGGCGATTTCGTCGAGAAACAGCGTGCCGCCGTCGGCGCGTTCGAACCGGCCTTCGTGACGTCGCGCCGCGCCGGTGAAGGCGCCGGCCTCGTGCCCGAACAGCTCTGACTCCAGAAGCTCGTCCGACAGAGCGGCGCAATTGACCTTCAGATAGTTCTTGTCCCAGCGCGGGGAGAGGAAGTGGATGCGGGCCGCGACCAGCTCCTTGCCGGTGCCGCGCTCGCCGATGATTAGCAATGAACGATCGAGCCCGGCGGTCGCCGACGCGTGCTCGAGCGCCGCCAGGAAGGACGGCGCCTGGCCGATGACGGCTGGGGCTGACTCGCGCGGGCTCATATTAGCTAAATACACTAAATCAAGTAGGTTAAGAAGGCTAAAATATAACTAAAACTAATGAACTTAATCGTGCTCGAAAGAACGTCGAACTGAAAAATGATAATAAAATCAATCAATTATATGATTACCGAGAAGTTGGCACGACCCCTGCAATAGTTAAGGCAACACGTCGGTCGAACAGGCTCGGATCCGGCGATGCGAGGAGGAGAAGTCGATGAACGAATATGGACGCGACTACGACGACGACGGCCGTCGACATGACGACCGGGTCTGGCGGGAGCGTTTTGACGCGTTCATGCGCTGGCTGAAGGCGCGCCCGGTCGAAAGCTGGGCGTTCTTCATCGCCGGCGTCTTTCTGGGCGGCTTCTTCTTTTAATCGGACAAGAAACAACAAAGGAGGCTCCGGCGATGGGTGTGTTTTCGCGCATGAGCGACATCATCAACTCGAACATCAACGCGATGCTCGAGAAGGCAGAAGACCCTGAGAAGATCGCGCGTCTGATCATCCAGGAAATGGAAGAGACGCTGGTCGAGGTCCGCACCGCGGCCGCCCGGTCGATCGCGGACAAGAAGTCGCTGACCCGCAAGGTCCAGGGCTACCGCGACCTGGTCGCCGAATGGGACGGCAAGGCGGAGCTGGCGATCGAGAAAGGCCGGGAAGACCTCGCCCGCGGCGCGTTGGCCGAAAAGCACAAGAACGCCAAGAAGGTCGAGGTGATCGAGAAGGAGCTCGGGATCATCGACGAGGCGATCGGCAAGGCCAACTCGGACATGACCAAGCTGCAGGCCAAGCTCGACGAGGCCAAGGCCAAGCACAAGGCGCTGGCGCTGCGGCGCAAGACCGCCGAAGGCCAGATCCGCATGCGCACGCATATCGCCGACACCAAGATCGACGACGCGCTGCTGCGCTACGAGGTGGTCGAACGCAAGGTCGACGAGCTCGAGGCGCAAGCGGAGTCCTTCGATCTGGGCCGCAAGGGCTCGCTGTCCGGCGAGATCGAGGCGCTGGAGGTTGAAGAAGAGATCGAGGAAGAGCTGGCGCAATTGAAGCGCCGGATGCGCGGCGGCGGATCGTCGTCGGGCCGGTCGTCCAGTTCATCGAGCCGTTCAACGCCGCCGAGCGAAGAGTTCGACGCGGACTAGACGGGCAGGCGGCGACCGCCGGCTCGTTCCGGCGGCCGGCGGAGGGAGACCGGAGCGGAGATGCCTGAAGACATGACGACGATCATTGTCCTTCTCATTTTGTTCGTCGCGATGCCGGCGGTGGTTTTTCACTACATCACCCAGTGGCGGAAGATCGGCGGGCTCAGCGCCGAAGACGAGCACATGATCGAAGACATCTGGCGTGCATCCAAAAAGATGGAGCGGCGCATCGAAACATTAGAGGCGATCCTCGACGACGAGGCGCCGGGCTGGCGGAAGAGGGAAGACGAAAGCCGGAGAAGCGGACGTGAGTGAAGTCATCGTTCCGATTTTCGCGATCGCATGCGTCTTCATCATCGCGCCGCTGATCGTTTCGAAGCTGATCAAGGAGCACAAGCAAGGGGCGGGACGACAACCGATGAGCGATTCCGAGGCGGAAGTCTTCGCGCGCACGGCCGAGCGGCTCGAGACGCGCATGAAGACCCTCGAGGCGATCCTCGACGACGAAGTTCCCGGCTGGCGGAGAAAATATGATGACTGACGACTCGACTTATTCGCCCAATCCGCACCGGCTCTATAAGAACAAGCAGAACGCCGTGATCTCGGGCGTCTGTGCGGGGCTGGCGGACTATTTCAACACCGACGTGGTGATCATCCGAGTCGCGGCGATCCTTCTGCTGATCTTCGCCTCGCCTCTGACCGTCGTCGCCTACATCGTCGCGGCGATCGTCATGCCGCGCCGGCCCGAACCGTTCAGGACGCGTTCACCCGAGGAAGACCAGTTCTGGCGCGGCGTGTCGCGTCGCCCGAACGTGACGTTCTCGAACTTGAAGTACCGCTTCCGCGACCTCGACGAGCGCCTCGCCGACATCGAGCGGGTCGTCACTTCGGACGAGTGGAAGCTCCGCCGCGAGTTTCGCGAGATCGAGTAGAGGCCGACAAGCCCTAGACCGGATCCCTAGAAAGGGGGGGAGCCATGCACCAGGTCATCATCGTCGCCGTCACCGCCGTCGTTGGACTAGCCGCGCTCGTGCACGCCGCAGAGGCGCCGTCCGCCGCGCCGGCCGAGAGCGCAGGCGCCGCTGTCGTCGGCGCGGAGGGAAGCGAGGCGGCGCGCGCCGGCGCCGCCGAAATAGAGGGCGAGATCGAGGACGGCGCGCAGGCTCGCGTCTACGCCGCCGCGCCCGTCCAAGCCGCTGGAGAGACGCAGCCCTTCGTGCGCATGTGCGTCGGCCCGGCGCGATTGTCCTTGGGCGGCGCGCCGTTCACCAGGATCGCTTTCGGCGGAGACGGCTGCGGTCGCGCTTCGCTCGGCCTCGTTGGCTTGAAGTTTCTCGGCTTGGAGTCGGCGCCGGAGCTGCCCGCCGGCCTGCCGGTCTTCATCGAGGTCGATGAAACCGAAGACGCTGCGAGGGGCGTGCTCAGCGTTCCCGCTTGAGGCGGCGCAGAAGGAACCGCGCCGGATCGAGCGAGTTCGCCGCGCCGCGCTCGATCGCGCCGGGCTCGCCGCAGAGGTGCGCGGCCAGCGCCTCGGCGAGCAGCGGCGCCAGCGTGAAGCCGCGGCTGCCCAGGCCGCCGAAGAGATAGAGGCCGGGAAGACGAAGCTCCGGCCGCGCCGCGGCGGATGGGCCGACGGCGCCGAACGCGTCCTCAAACGCCGCCGCGTCGATCGCCGGACCCAGGACCGGCAGGCGATCCGGCGTGGTCGCGCGCAGTGCAGTGAACGCGCCGGCGCGGTCCATGACGACGCGCGCCGCCAGATCGGGCGCGAAGGCTTTGAGGGTTTCGAGATTGCGCGCGTCGCTCGCCGCGTCGGTCACGACCGACGCGTCAGGGGCCGCATCGTCGAAGGTTGCGCCGAAGGCGAGCCGCCCGTCCGTCAGCGGCGCATAGTAACCGCCCCATGACGCCGCATGTTCGGGCGGCGGGCCTTCTAGCGGCGCGACGGTGAGCTGGCCGCGCGAGGCGGTGATCGGAACGAACGCGGTTTGAGGCCAGCGTGCGAGCGACGCCCCCGCAGCGATCACGCAGCTCGGCGCCTCGGCGATCGGCCGGCCGGCGTCGTCGCACGCAACCCAGGCGCCGCCCGTGAATTCCAGCGCGGCGACGGACGCGCCGCACTGCACCTTTCGTTCACCGAGGGTCTCGACGATCCACGCCGCCGGGTCGAGGACGCCGGCCTGATCGAGCAGCAGGCCACCGCCCTCGCTCGCGCACGCCATGTCCGGGGGCAGGGCGTCGGACGCGAGCAGCCGCGCGAGACGATCGGCGCCGTCGGGCTCAAGCGCTGCGCGGCGGACGCCGATCGGCCGGAACGCGTCTGCGCCGGCGTAAGCGTCGAGCGCGAAGGCGTAGGCGCAGCGATGCAGCCGCGCCTCGGGTCGATCGTCGAGATCGAGCCGCGGCGCGACGAGCCCCGCCGGCACGCCGCTCGCGCCCGCGGCGCACAGCGCCGCAGACTCAAAGAGGGGCGCGGAGCCTGGTTCCGCGCCCGCGCCGGGTCCGGCGCCCGCGTCGAGCAGGATCGTTTCGCGCCCCCGCCGGGCGAGCGCCGCGGCCAGCCCCGCGCCGGCGATGCCTGCGCCGATGATCAGCGTCGGCCCGTCGGCGATCGCCGCGCGCGCGTGCGCCGGCGCAGGCGAGCGCGCGAGGCGCGCCTCGAGCCGCTCGCGTTTTCGTCCGTGGCCGGGTTTTTTCTCGACCGCGAACCCGACCGCTTCGAGACGGCGTCGAACGTCGCCCGCGACGGTGAACGTGGCGGCCCGCGCGCCGGGCCGCGAGGCGCGCGCGATGGCGGCGAAGACCTCGGGGCTCCACATGTCGGGATTGCGCGCCGGTGCAAAGCCGTCGAGGAACCAGGCGTCGGCGGCGAAGTCGAGCTGGGCGAGCGCTTCGCGCACGGGTAGATGCGCCAGCGTCAGCGTCACCCGGTCGGCGGCGAAGACGCGGCGGTGGACGCCCTTGATCCGCGGCGGCCAGGCCGCGAGCAACGCGTTGCGCAGAGGACCAAGCGCCTCAAACGACGCAAGCGCCCCCCGGGCTTGATCGCGCGTGAGCGGAAAGCCTTCGACGCTGACGAAATGCAGCCAGCCGTCCTTGGGACCCTCGCGGCGCCATAGCCGCCAGAGCGCGAGGAAATTCAGCCCCGTGCCGAACCCCAGCTCGCCGACGACGAACTGTCGGGTTCCCGCCCAGGCTTCCGGCAGGCTGCAGCCGGCGAGAAAGACCGCTTCGCTCTCGCTGAGGCCGTCCTCGGAGGAGAAGTAGGGATCGTCGAACGCCGTCGAGCGCGGCGGCCCGGCAGTCTCGGCGGGCGCGAGTTCTGGAACGCCGGGAGCGAGGTTGGGAACGGAAGAGGCCATGGGCTCCGGCTTGACGGCCGCGCGGCAGTGCGCGGCGGTCAAGCTAGAGCGCCCGGGGCGCGGTTTGAAGCACGCTCCCGGTCGCGGTCACGGCGCCCCGGGGGCGCTTACGCCGTCGCGGCTTCGGGAACGCGCGTCGCCTGGATGCTCGGGCGGTCTTCGCAGGCTTTGACGTACTGCGACAGCGCCGGGTTGGCCGTGATGATCGCGCCGCTTTCAGGCAGATCCTTGAGGTACGACAGCACGGGGGCTAGGTAGGCGTCGGCGAGGTTGAACCGATCGGCGCCGAGCCAGCCGGACGTCTCGATCTCTCGGCCGAGCAGGCCCAGCAGCGCCTCGATGTCGTCCTGGACCGCTTCGATGCGCGCGCGGTCGGGCAGGCCGTCGGCCGTGCCGGGGAAGATGTAGGCGAAGAGATAGTCGCCCACGAACTTCGGGATCATGTGGGTCGTGAGCATGGAGACCCATTGCTCCGCGCGCGCGGCGGCGACGGGATCGTCCGGGGCGAGCTTCGGGCCGTCGAATGCGGCCTCGAGATAGGCGATGATGGCGCGGGACTCGCACAGCGCGATGTCGCCGTGGCGCATCACCGGGATTTTGCCTAACGGGTGGATGTCGTCGACGTCCGGCGTGTGCGGCGCGGCGGGGGCGTGCTCGCAGTCGATCCCCATTTCATGCGCGGCGATGCGCACGGTGCGGGTGTAGGTCGACTGCGGCGCGCCGATGATCTGCAGCTTGCTCATGTGGCTCTCCTTCTAAGAGTCGGAAATCAGATCGTCCCGGCGTAGTCGCCGAAGCATTCCTCGAACACGTGCACCCAGCCGCCCGCGTACGCGGCGCGCATGTCCTGCGCTTCCTCGCCCAGGCGCTCCCAATGCGCGTGCGTGAGGACGACCCGGCATGAGGCGTCGTCGAGCGGCTCGAAGCGCACCTCGACCTCGCCGGATTTTTCTTTCGGCCGGCCCATCTCAAACGAGAATAGGGCGCGCACGCCGGGCTCGTAGGCGAGCACCTCGCCCCAGTCGCGGGTTTCGCCTGTGTTGAGCGTTTCGAAGATGCGCCCGCCGACGCGCGGCTCGAACGTGACGTCCACGGTCTTTTCGCCCGCAGCGTCCTTGGCGCGCGAATGCGTCTTGATCGGCCACCACTTGCCGATGTCGTTGGTGAAGAGGGCAAATGCGTCCGCCGCCGAGCGGCGCACGTCGATGCTCTTCACGATGGGGCCAAGTTCAACCGCGCTCATTGTCGTCCTCCGCATAAGCTTTGAAGTTCTCGAGCGCCTCGTCCCAGAAGCCCTCGAGCCAGTCGCGCAGGTCGCTGAGGCCCTGCGCGTGGATCCGGTAGATGCGCGCGGTTCCGCGCGGCTCGTCGCGCACGAGATCGGCGTCCTTGAGCGCTTTTAGATGCTGCGACACCGCCGGCCGGCTGACCGGCATGCCCTTGGCGATCTCGCCGACCGAGCGCGGTCCGGCGCGCAGCGTCTCGAACACGGCGCGGCGCGTAGGATCGGCGAGAACGGCGAGCGCTTTATCGTAAGTCATAGCTTACTGTAAGTTATAACTTACATATAAGTCAAGGGCGCGGCGCGACAATTCCGGCGAGCGCACGGACTCCGAGCCAATGCACTCGCGACAAACGTGCAATGCGATGCGTATTGCCCTATGCTCGGAACTTCTGAACGAGGTTTGGCGATGACTAGGCGCGCGCGAACGAACCGACTTGGGGCGACCGCAATCATGTCTGGCGCTTTGAGCCTGATCGGGTGCGCCGGCGCGCAAACCGAGATCACGCAGTCAGCCGCCGCTGAACCAAGAAGCGCCTCCGGGGCGCGTCAGTTCCATTTCGAGCTGCCGAGTCAGGGCGTGTCCTTGTTCAGGCCCGAGTCGTTGATCACGGTCCCGCCGGGACAACCCGTTCCGTCATTGGACGGCTTCGTTATTTTGCCGCCGACGGAGTATCTTGAATTCCCGAACGCGTTCGCGCATCTGCCGCCGGAAGAGTATCTCGACTTTCCAAACGCATTCGCGCAGCTTCCGCCGAACCTGGCCGAGACGGTCCCCGTGCCGTTGGAAGTGTTTCGGATGCAGCGCGAGCAGAGCGTCATAGAAGGGCAATGAGCGGGGCGGCGTTCCGCCTTTGACTCACATCGAGAACTCTCTAGCTCGACGGAATTCCTCAATGTTCCCCTGCAGCCAGACGCGCTCATTCGGCGTCTGGAGCGGCGCGCTTTACGCCAGCTCCGGCGGGATGTCGTTCAGGATCTCTTCCATCTTGGCGAACGAGGGCTGGCACGAGCCGGGCACTTCGCCGCGGCCGATCTCGACCGAGATTTGCGCGGCGTTGCCGTGCAGGTGGGCGACGAGGACCGCCTGGATAATCTTATAGAAGCGCGCGTCTTCTTCGTAGATCTGATTAAGGACGGTCGCCATCGGGCCGACGAAGCCGTAGGCGAGGAACACGCCGAGGAACGTGCCCACGAGCGCCGAGCCGATCAGCTTGCCGAGGTATTCCGGCGGCTCGGAGATCGCGCCCATCGTCTTGATGATGCCGAGCACGGCCGCAACGATCCCGAGCGCGGGCAGGGCGTCTGCCATGTTCTGAAGCGCGTGGGCGGGCGCGGCGTGCTCGTGATGATGCTTCTCGAGCTGCTTCTCCATCGTGTCTTCGATTTGATGGGGGTCCTCGAGGTTCATCGTCATCATACGAAGCGTGTCGCAGATGAAGTCGATCGCGAAGTGGTCCTTCATGATCTTCGGATAGCGCGTGAAGAACGAACTCTCTTTGGGGTTCTCGATGTGCGCCTCAAGGGCGATGACGCCCTTTGTCTTCATTGTCTTTGTCAGGAGGAAGAGGAGAGTGAGGAGGTCCTCATAGTCCTTCGACTTCCACTTCGGACCGGCAAACACCGTCCCGAGACCGCCCACGGTGGCCAAGATGACTTTGAGCGGATTGCCGATAAGGAAGGCGCCGACGGCGGCCCCGCCGATCATCATCAGCTCGAAAGGCGCGGCCTTGATGATGGTGTCGAAGTGCCCCCCGGCGAGCACGAAGCCCCCGAAGACCATGCCGAAAACCACGAGGATTCCGATGATCTGGAACATGTATTCTACCCACCACCCGGCGCATTCTGGCGTCGTTTGTTGGCGGGCATCATGGCCTGTTTAGCTTAATCTGCGGTTACGGGCGGGCGTTTTAGGGGTCGGCGGGATGCGCTCAATGCGCGTACCGGCCGGCCGATTTCGCGCTTGCTTGCGCGGCCCGGCGCGCCCGATACCCTGACCCCTGGGAAGTATAGAATTTGTTTACGCCTGGGGCGGCGGCGCGGCGCGCGTGCAGACGTAAACGGAGCAAACCGGCGGATCAGCGCGGCGAGATGACCAAGGACGAGACGGACTCAAGCGCTCAGAGCGATGTCGAGCCAGACGCTGAATCGGACGCCGAACCCGGTTCCGAGAGTGGCCCGAGCCGCGCTCCGCGTTCGGGCGGCGATTTCACCGGGCCGAGCGACGATTTCGCGGCGTCGGGCGCGCACGTCTCCGACGCGCCGCCGCCTGAGGACTTCGTTCGCTCGCCGACCCCGCCCGCCGCGCGCCGCCGGGCCTTCACGATCTTGTTCTTCTGCCTGATCTCGACGGGCATGGGGAACTCGATGACCTTCGCGATCTTGCCGCCCTTGGCGCGCGAGATCTCCATGCCCGACATCTGGGTCTCTCTAGTCTATACGATCTCCTCGTCGTTCTTTTTGGTGATGAGCCAGGTGTGGGGCTCGGTCAGCGACGCGATCGGCCGCAAGCCGGTGGTGGTGCTGGGGCTCTTGGGCTTTTCGTTCTCGATGGCGTTCGTCTCGGCGGCCGTGCAGCTCGGGCTCGCCGGAGTTCTGTCCGTGGTCTGGGTGTTCGTCACATTGGGCGCTGGGCGGGCGGCCTTCGGGGCTTTGGGCTCGGCGACCGCGCCGGCCGCCTCGGCCTATGTCGCCGACCGGACCTCGCCGAGCGAGCGGACCGAGGCGCTGGCGACCATGTCCGCCGGCTTCGGCCTCGGCGCGGCGATCGGCCCGGCGTTCGCCGCCTGGCTGACCCCCAGTCTCGGCCTCGCTGCGCCGCTGATGATTTCCGGCGCGCTGGCGATATTCGCGGCCGTCGCGGTCTGGCGGCTGCTGCCCGAGCGCACCCGGCCGCAGACCGCCGCCGAGCGCGCCGAACGCAAGCCGCCATGGCGCTATGCGTTCGACAGGCGCCTTGGCGCGATGGTGATTTTCGGCTCGGCGACCTGGATCGGCCAGGCCGTCGGTCTGCAGACGATCAACTTCTACGTCATGGATCGGATCGGGCAGGAGGGCGCGGCGGCGGCGGGCTACGCCGGCGCGGTGCTGACCTCGGGCGCGCTCGCCTCTCTCGTGGTCCAGCTTGCGGTGATCCCGCGGATGCGGCTCGGCCCGCGGATGGCGATGATCATCGGCGGCGCCTCGATGGGGCTTGGCGCTTTGATGCTGGCCACTTCGACCGAGTTCGGCCCGATCCTGTTCGGCTTCACGCTCTCGGGGCTGGGGATGGGGTTCGCACGGCCGGGGATGACCGCGGGCATGTCGCTGGCGGTCGAGCCGCACGAGCAGGGGGCGGCCGCCGGGCTTGCCGCGGGCCTCGCCGGGGTCGGCTTCGTCGCCGCGCCGGCGCTGGGCATGGGGCTCTACTCGGCCGTGGGGCCGGTCGCGCCTTACTGGCTGCTGACGGCGATCCTGGCGCTGGCGACGGTTCACGCAGTGCTGAGCCCGGCGATCCGCAGAGCGGGGAGACGAGCGGGCTAGCTACTCCGCCGCCGCCAGATCCGTCCGCGCCCGTTCGAGCAGGCTCGCCGTCGCAAAGGCGTCCGCGGGCAAGCCGCGGTCGGCCTGGAAGCTGCGGATCGCGGCCTGGGTGTTCGGGCCGACCCGGCCGTCGATCCCCGAGGTGTCATAGCCAAGGCTGGTGAGCGCGCGCTGCAGCTCCATGACTTCGGTGCGGGTCAGGGTCTGCTCGTGCCGCGGCCAGGCGGCCTCGACGCCGCCGCGGTCGGCGATCGCATCGCCGAGAAGCCCGGCGGCGAGGGCGTAGCTGGTGGCGTTGTTGTAGCGCTTGAACACCTCGAAGTTCTCGAACGTCAGGAACGCCGGGCCGCTCGCGCCCGCCGGCAGCAGCAGCCGAGCGCGCAGAAACTGCGCCGGGCCGTCCCAAAGCCCGCCGTCGGCGCGCGAGACGCCTTCGACCGCCCAGGCGCCGACCGAGCGGCGGCGACCGTCGGCGAGGGCATGATCGAAGCCCTCGGGCAGATGCACCTCGACGCCCCAGGGCTCGCCGGTGCGCCAGCCCGCTTGGGATAGATAGTTCGCCGTCGAGGCCAAGGCGTCGGTCGAGTGCCAGATGTCGCGCCGGCCGTCGTCGTCATGATCGACGGCGCGGCGCAGGTACATCGTCGGCATGAACTGGGTCTGGCCCATCGCCCCGGCCCAGCCCGAAGCGAGTTCGTCGCGCTCGGCGAAGCCCGAAGAGATGATCTCCATCACCGCGTAGAGCTCGTCTTCGAAATACTCCCGCCGCCGACCTTCCCAGGCGAGGGTGGCGAGGGCTTCGGGCGCGTCGAAGTCGAGCGGATAATCGCCGAACGCGCTCTCAAGTCCCCAGATCGCCGCCA
>JASFUX010000093.1:0-12130 GCA_050050115.1 Maricaulaceae bacterium
CGGGCAGCCGCGCGAAGATCGCGGTGCGCAGCAACGATTCTTCGATCGACCCGGTCGGCGCCTGCGTCGGCATGCGCGGCAGCCGCGTGCAAGCGGTCGTCTCCGAGCTGGCGGGCGAGAAGATCGACATCATTCCGTGGAACCCCGACGCGGCGACCTTCATCGTCAACGCGCTCCAGCCCGCCGAAGTGTCCAAAGTCGTTCTCGACGAGGACGAGGAGCGCATCGAAGTGGTGGTCCCCGACGAGCAGCTTTCGCTCGCCATTGGCCGTCGCGGCCAGAATGTGCGCCTCGCCAGCCAGCTGACCGGCTGGTCGATCGACATCATCACCGAGACCGAGGATTCCGAACGCCGTCAGCGCGACTTCGCCGAGCGCACCGAGCTGTTCATGGAGAATCTCGACGTCGACGAGATGGTCGCCCAGCTGCTCGTCACCGAAGGCTTTGAGAACATCGAGGAGGTCGCCTTCGTCGAGCTGGACGAGCTGTCCTCCATCGAGGGTTTTGACGAAGACACTGCGGTCGAGCTGCAGGCCCGCGCCAAGGAACACCTAGAGAAGGTCGCCGCCGAGCTGGACGCCAAGCGCAAGGAGCTGGGCGTCGAGGACGATCTGGTCGAGCTCGAAGGCGTCACCGGCCCGATGGCGGTGCGCTTCGGCGAGAAGGAGGTCAAGACGCTCGAGGATCTCGCCGGTCTGACGCCGGACGATCTGCGCGGCTGGTTCGAGACCCGCGACGGCGAGCGCGTGCGCGAGGAGGGCATTCTCGAAGGCTTCAACATGAGCGCCGAGGACGCCGAGGAGATGATCCTGCTGGCTCGCCTGCGCGCCGGATGGATCAGCCAGGAAGACTACGACGAAGCGCGCGCGCCCTCGAGCATCGAAGAGCTCGACGAGGAATCGCGCGCCGAGGCGGAGTCGCTCTTGGCCGCCGAGGAGCTGCTCAAGGACGATGACCAAGCTGGCGCAAGCTGACGATCAGCGTCCGGACGGGCCCAAAGCCGTCGGCCGCGAGCGGCGTTGCGTCGTTGCGCGGCAGGTGATGCCTGAGGCCGAGCTGATCCGCTTTGCGATCGGCCCCGAGGGCGAGGTCGTGCCCGATCTCGGCGCGAAGCTGCCCGGACGCGGCGTCTGGGTCGAGGCGCGGCGCGCGGCTGTGGAGACGGCGGCGAAGAAGAACCTCTTCGCCCAGTCTGCGAAGCGCAAAGTCGCCGCACCGACGGGCCTGGCTGACCAGGTCGAGGCTCAGCTCGCCGCGCGCTGCCTGGCCCAACTGGGGCTCGCACGGCGCGGCGGCGGGGCGGTGATCGGCTTCGATCAGGTGCGCGCGCTTTTAAAATCCGAGGCGCCGGCCTATATGATCGAGGCGAGCGACGGCGCGGCGGATGGTCGGACCAAGCTTCTGCGCCTCGCGAGAGCGGCCTGGGGAGAAGTTCCCCTGGCCGGCGCCTTCACCGCAGCGGAGTTGGGCGCGGCGCTTGGGCGCGAGGCGGCCGGGCATGTCGCGCTGGTTCAGGGGCCTGCCGCGCGCGGCTTTGCCGCCGAATTCAAGCGGTTGAGCGGCTTTCGTTCGGGTTGTCCGGCGTCTTGGTCGAAAGAGGAAGGTTGAACGCCGGGCTTGAAAGCGCGCGCTTTGCAGCTAGGTTAGCGCCCCTTGAACGGTTCGGGCGCGCCGATCGGTGAGAGGCGCGCGGGTTGAGGTCTTCTCGACGCTGGAGGCGAAAAGCTCTTGAGCGGACGAAGATGGAGCGAACGCTCTCATGTTTGAGAGCGTTGGATTTGAAGCGATGCGCGGATGCGATCGCCGGGAGCCGGCGTCGCGCCGGCGTCGTCTGGCATGTAGTCGTTTGACAAGCACAGGATCGCATGAGCGACACGGAAGACACGGAAAAGCGGCCGGGGCGCAAGTCGCTCTCGCTGAAACCCACCCGAAGCGCTGGCACGGTTCGCCAGAGCTTTCCGCATGGCCGCAGCTCGACGGTCGCCGTTGAGATCAAGAAGAAGCGCCGCACCGCTTCCACCAAAGACAAGCCAGCCAAGACCGCCAAGCCCAAGGACGACCTGACGCCCGAGCAGAAGGCGGCCAAGGCGCTCGGCCTCTCCGAGGACGAGGTCAAGCGGCGCCAGCAGGCGATCGAGGCGGCCAAGGCCGAAGAGGCCGAGCGCGCTGAGAAGAAGAAGGCCGAGGAAGCCGCGCGCAAGGATCGCGAGGCCGAAGATCTCGCCCGCCTTCAAACCGAACGCGAGCGCGAAGAGGCCGAGGCCCGCGCGCGCGAAGCCGAAGCGGCGCGCCTCGCCGCCGAAGCCGAGGCCGAAAAGCTCCAAGCCGAAACCCGTCCCGCCGCAAAGACCGGCGCGCCCTCGCGCCGCGACAAGCCGGCGGAGGACGAGCGCGGCTCGCTTGAAGGCGAGCTCGAGAGCCTGGGCGGCCGGGTCAAGCAAAAGCGCGGCGGCGGCCCAGGCCCCGCCAAGCCCAGCCCCCGCGCGCGCGGCGCCGAGCCTGGGCGGCGGCGTCAGAAGTTGACCATCTCCTCGGCGCTTGAAGGCGACTCCGAGCGCCAACGCTCGATGACCGCCTTGCGACGCGCCCGCGAGAAGGAGCGTCAGCGCCGAGCCTCGGGCGCGGTCGAGCGCGAGAAGATCGCGCGCGAGGTGGTGGTGCCCGAAGCGATCACCGTCGCCGAGCTCGCCAACCGCATGGCCGAGCGCTCCGCGGACGTCGTGAAGTATCTGATGCAGCAAGGTCAGATGATGCGCGCGGTCGACGTGCTCGACGCGGACACGGCCGAACTGATCGTCGAAGAGTTCGGTCACAAGATTAAGCGGGTCTCCGAGGCGGACGTCGAAGAGGGCTTCCTCACCGACGACGATCCTGAAGAGTCCAAAAAGTCGCGCCCGCCGGTGGTCACCGTTATGGGCCACGTCGACCACGGCAAAACCTCGCTGCTTGACGCCTTGCGCTCGACCGACGTGGTCGGCGGCGAGGCCGGCGGCATCACGCAACACATCGGCGCCTATCAGGTGCAGACGGCGTCGGGCGACAAGATCACCTTCATCGACACGCCTGGCCACGCGGCGTTCTCCGCCATGCGGGCGCGCGGCGCGGACGTCACCGACATCGTGATCCTGGTGGTCGCCGCGGACGACGGGGTGATGCCTCAGACGATCGAGGCCATTCAACACGCCAAGGCGGCCGAGGCGCCGATCATCGTCGCGGTCAACAAGATCGACAAGCCGGAGGCCAATTCGCAGAAAGTCCTTCAGGACCTGCTCCAGCACGAGGTCGTCGTCGAATCGATGGGCGGCGACGTGCAGGTGGTCGAGGTTTCGGCGCTCAAGCGGATCGGTCTCGACGCCTTGATCGAAGCGATCTCTCTGCAAGCGGAGCTTTTGGAGCTCAAGGCCAACCCCGACCGCTCGGCCGAGGGCGTGGTCATCGAATCCCAGCTTGAGAAGGGCCGCGGCCCCGTCGCCACGCTGCTCGTTCAGCGCGGGACCTTGAGGCGCGGCGAGATCGTCGTCGCCGGCGCGGCCTGGGGCAAGGCGCGGGCGCTGTCGAACGAGCGCGGCCAGCAGGTGAATGCGGCCGAGCCGTCCGCCGCGGTCGAGCTTCTGGGCCTGTCCGAACCGCCCGAGCCCGGCGAAGCGTTCGCCGTGGTCGACAGCGAAGCGCGCGCGCGCGAACTGACCTCTTACCGCGATCGCCAGCGCCGTGAAGGATCTTCTGTAGCGCCGGCCGCGACCGCTTCGCTCGAGCAGATGATGTCCAAGCTTAAGGACAAGACCGTCTCCGAGCTGCCGATCGTGGTTAAGGCGGATGTTCAGGGTTCGGCCGAAGCGATCGTCCAGGCGGTCGAGAAGATCGGCAACGAAGACGTCCGCGCCCGCGCGATCTTGTCCGGGGTGGGCGGGGTCAGCGAGTCCGACGTGCTCTTGGCGAAGTCGACCGGCGCGCCGATCCTCGCCTTTAACGTCCGCGCCAACAAGCAGGCGCGCGAGCTGGCCGAGCGCGAAGGCGTGGAGGTCCGCTACTATTCGATCATCTACGAGCTGATCGACGACATGCGGGCGACGCTCGAAGGCATGCTGGCGCCGGAGAAGCGGGAGAACTTCATCGGCTACGCCGAGATCCTGGAGGTGTTCAACATCTCCAAGGTCGGCAAGGTCGCCGGCTGCCGGGTCACCGAGGGCGTGGTCAAACGCGGCTGCGGCGTTCGCCTCATTCGCGACGACACGGTGCTGCACGAAGGCGAGCTGTCCACCTTGAAGCGGTTCAAGGACGAGGTGGCCGAAGTCAAAGCCGGCACCGAGTGCGGCATGGGCTTCGTCGGCTATCATGACCTTCAGATCGGCGACAAAATCGAGTGCTTCGATGTCGTCGAGGTGGAGCGCAAGCTGGACTAGGAAAACATGGCACGCCCCCGTCGCGCCGCCGCCAAAGGCCCCTCCCAGCGCCAGCTCCGGGCCGGCGAGCTGGTCCGGCACGCGCTCGTCGACATCCTGGCGCGCGAGGACGTGCGCGACCCCGACCTCGAAGGCGTCTCGGTCACCGTGTCTGAGGTGCGAACCTCGCCGGATTTGAAGCACGCCGACGTCTTCGTTGCGCCGCTCGGCGTAGGCGACGCGGCGAAGACCGCCGCCGCCCTCAACCGCTGCGCCCGTTTCCTGCGCGGCCGTCTTGGCCGGCAGATCGAGCTGAAGTTCACACCCGAGCTGCATTTCCTGGCCGACGAGAGCTTCGACGAGGCCGACCACATCGGCCGCCTCCTGCGCAGCCCGGACGTGGCGCGCGACCTCGTCCAGCCTGCAGAAGACGCCGACGACGAGAGTTGATCCGGCGCGGCTCGCGCGTGTGCCGAATCTGGAACGCGCGAACTTCGTTTCCAAACGGAATATGCTTAACGTCGCGCCTTGGACGGCCCGCGCGGACTGCCGAAACGCCCGCTCCCGCGGTGTGATGACGCAGGCGGAAACGTTCCGTATTCGTTGAAATATCAAGCGATACGCGGTTCGCGCCGCGGTCGAACGCGCCGATTCGCCTCTCTCGCGCAGCGCGTCCCCGCGCCACCCCTAGCACGCGCTTTGCTCCCTCCCAGTTGCGCGAGCAAACCCTCGACGTCCGCCCCTGTCAGGCGAACTCGCGCGGATCGGCGAGGGCCTCGCCGGTTTGTTGCTTTGCAAAGGGGGCGGCGCCGGGGACTCCTATGGACGTACGTGCAGAGACGAAGAAACGCCTTTCCCGCAACCTCGTCGCGACGACCGCGCTCGCGACCGTCCTGGCGCCGATGCTCGGCGCGCCCGCTCTGGGCGCAGACGAGACGGCGGACGACACGGTCGCCGTGACGACCCCGACGGGGCACGTCGTCTATCTGCGCGCCGACACCAATGACGACTACAACGTGGGCCGTATCGGCGCCGGGGTGACGGTGCGCCGAACCGAATCAGGCAGCGTGTCGCTCTGGGCCGACGGCTACGCCGGCGTGGCGCGCGAGGACGGCCAAGAGGATTTCACGGCGGGTTCGGTGGGCGTCGCCTATCGTCGCCAGCGCAGCGAGGCCGACAGCTGGGGCGTTCACGCTTTCGTCGACGCCGGCCAGTTCGAGAACGCCGACGACACCTTCGGCCAGGTCAGCTTCGGCGGCGACTTTGCGCGCGTGTTCGATCCGGAGACCAACCGCACGGTCCGCGTCGGCGGCAATCTCTACGTGCCGTTCGACGACTACACCGACGTGACGAACTACGGCGTCGTCGACAGCGCGCCGCTGCTGGGGGTCGACGGCTTCGTCGAGTTCGGCCGCGATCTGACCGACCGCGACATGCGCCTCAACCTCACGCTCGGCGCGTTCGACTACTTCTCCGGCGAGGACTCCGAGGATTTGCGCGGCGGCTTCGCGTCGGCGGGCTTGGCCTACTCGTCCGGGCTCCCCGAAGGCCTGACCGCGTCGGGCGAGGTCGGCGTGCGCTTCGCCAATGGCGGAGACGGATTCCTCAACCAGGACGGCGACGTCTCGCCGTTCTTCGGCGCGCAGCTGTCTTACGCCTGGGGCGGTTCGACGGTGCGCTACGAAGAGGTCGTCACCCGCACGGCGATCGATCCGGCGCGTGACTGCGTCGTCGTTCGCGAGGGCGAAGGCGAGCCGGAATACGATTGCTCCGAGCCGGTGATCACCGACGCGGATACTGTGGGCAAGGACGGTCAGCCGGTGAACGAAACGCTGCCGGCCGCGACGCGGCGCGAGACGCGGCGGGTCGAGGCTCAAGGCCGGCCGCCGGTGGCTCCGCGGCGCAACATTGCGTTCGGCTCGCCGTTCGCGCCGATTCACCGCCCCAACCCCGAACCTCCGACGGACGAACCTCCGACGGACGAACCTCCGACGGACGAGCCTCCGACGGACGAGCCCCCGACGGACGAGCCCCCGACGGATGAACCCCCGACGGATGAGCCCCCGACGGACGAACCTCCGACGGACGAACCTCCGACGGACGAGCCCCCGACGGATGAGCCCCCGACGGACGAGCCACCGACGGAGGAGCCCCCGACGGACGAACCTCCGACGGACGAACCTCCGACGGATGAACCCCCAACGGACGAGCCGCCGCACGAGCATGACGACGATTGCGGTCATGACTGGAAGGACAAGGACGACGACGGTCATGGCGGCGGCCATCACGGTGGGGGTCATCACGGCGATCACAACGACGATGATTGCGACGACGATGATGACGATGACGACTGCGATGACGATCATCACCACAAAGGCGGATGGTGGCCCTGGTGGTGAGGCCAGGCCTTAATCGATGAAGAACCGGCCCCGGCGCGCGTCGTCGGGGCCGGTGCTCAATTGCAGCTCGGCGCCGGTCTTGGGCGCGAGCCTTGCGTGGGGATTGGGCGCGTAAGAGCATAGGTTCGAGCGGGGAACGAGGGGACGACAGTCGTGCGTATTCGAGGGGTGCTTGTCGTGATCGCGGCGGGCGCGGGATTGTTCGCATGCCGCACGGCGACGCTCGAGCTGGCGGCGCCGCCACCCGCTCCGCCTCCGCCGTCAGCGGCCGAGGTCAAATGGCGGGCCTATTTCGAGGACATATCGCAGGGCGCCATTCTGGTGCGCCTCGACACGCGGCGGCTGTCTTACTGGTCGCCAGAGGGCGACAATTATCGCGAGTTCCCGATCGCCGTCGCCCAGCTGCCCGAATATGAGATGCTCGGTATGACCGAGGTCGTTCGCCGCCGGGTCGATCCCGATTGGCGGCCCACGCCGTCGATGCTCGAGCGCAACCCCGGTCTGCCTCGCTATGTTCCGCCGGGCCCGGACAACCCGATGGGCGAGCATGCGCTCTATCTGGGCTGGACCCACTATGCGATCCACGGCACCAACAACCCCGCCTCGATCGGACGCGCTTCGACCTCCGGCTGCATCCGGATGTTTCCCGATCACATCGCCTGGCTGTTCGAGCAGGTCGAGATCGGCACGCCCGTGCTCGTCGTTCGCGAGTCCTGAGGGCGTCCGCGCCGCTTCGTCCAAACACCGCCTGACCCGCCCGTCGATCTGAGCTAGATTGGCGCGCCGCCGTTCTGCGGCGATCGAATTTGCGGGGAACATCATGAGCTCGAAAAGCCTGACTTGGGCGGCGGCCGCCGTCGCCACCTTCGCCGTTGCGGCCTGCGCGCCCGAGGCCGAGGAGGCCGGCCAGACGAGCGAGCCGGCGGAGGTCGAGACGGCCGCCGCGCCTGCGATCGAAGTCGCCGTGACCGAAGCCGACTTCGGCTGCATCCGTGACATGGAGCCGGTGCGCGGCTTTTACGTCGCCAACGTGCTCGGCGACCTCGAGGCGACGCTCGCGGTGGCGAACTCGGAGACCGGCGGGACCTATCCGCCCGGCTCTCTCGTTCAGCTCGTGCCGTCCGAGGCGATGCTCAAGCGCGAGCCGGGCTACAGTCCCGACACGAACGATTGGGAGTTCTTCGAGCTTGTCGTGTCGGACACCGGAACGGCGATCAACGTTCGCGGCACGTCCGACGCGGTCAACCGCTTCGGCGGCAATTGCCGCGACTGCCACGTCCAGGCGCAGCCGCAGTGGGATATGATCTGCGAGCAGACCCACGGCTGCGCGCCGATCCCGATCACCCCGGTGATGTCGCGCGCGATCCAGAAGACCGACCCGCGCTGCGATCCCGCCGAGCTGACTGAGGAAGAAAGCGCCGCGCTAGCCGCGTTGATGTCGGCGCTCGGCGACGGCGGGGAGGAGTAGAGGCGCTTTTGGTCAAGCCGAAGAAGCCGCCCAATAAGCCTCAAAAGCCCGCGAGTCCGGAGATGCGCGCCGCCTTCGCGCCGGTGCGCGAAGTCGCCGAGCGGGCGGGCTGGCCCGGCGTCGAGGAAGGGCTCTGGTACGGCACGCCGTCGTTGAAGGTGAAGGGCAAGGGCTTTTGCCGCCTCAAGGACATCGACACGCTGGTGGTGCTTTGCCCGCTTGAAGACAAAGAGATGCTGCTCGAAGCTGAGCCGGAGCTGTTCTACGAGACCGACCACTACAAAGGCTGGCCGGTGCATCTGGTGCGGCTCGCGAAGATTGCGCCCGTTCATCTGCGCGCCCGCCTCGATATCGCTTACCGGATGAAGGCGCCCAGGACCCTGCTCAAGGAATACGAGGCGCGCAGCGGGGACTGAACGCGTGCTGCGAAGGTCGATGAGCTGGAGCGCTTCTTTGCCGTCCGCGGGCTGCAGGCGGATTAGGCGCGGGCCCCTTGCGTCGTTGCGCCCGGGCCGCTAAACCCCGCGCCTTCCTTCCGGACCCGGGTTCGAGCCCCGGCGGAAAAGACGAAACGGAACAGCATGCCCCGCAAGCGCAAGGGCCGCGACATTCATGGCTGGCTCATTCTCGACAAGCCCCAGGGACTGACGTCGAACGCTGCGCTCGGGCGGGTGAAGCGCCTTCTGCAGCCGAAGAAGGCCGGACACGCCGGTACGCTCGACCCGCTGGCGACGGGGATACTGCCGATCGCGTTCGGCGAGGCGACCAAGACGGTGGCCTTCGCCATGGCTGGCGCGAAGACCTATCGCTTCGCGATCAAGTGGGGCGAAAGCACCAACACGCTCGACAGCGAGGGCGAGATCGTCGCGCGTTCGGACGTTCGGCCTGCCGAATCCGAGATTGACGCGGTCCTGGGCGGTTTCATCGGCGAGGTCGAGCAAATCCCGCCTCAATATTCGGCGATCAAGGTCGACGGCGAGCGCGCCTATGACCTGGCGCGGGCCGGCGAGGTCGTGGAGCTGGAGCCGCGGATCGTGCGGATCGATGCTCTGAGGCGGGTCGATCCGCCGTCCGAAGCTGGTGAGGACTCCTTAACGGGTCCCGACTTTACTTGGTTTGAGATGGTCTGCGGCCAGGGCGCCTATGTGCGCGCCGTGGTGCGCGATCTGGCCCAAGCCCTTCATGCCGAAGGACATGTGGCCGCCCTCCGGCGGACCCGCGTGGGCGTGTTTTCTCTCGAAGATGCGATCACGCTGGAAGAACTGGAGGATTTAGTCCATAAGGACGCCGCCTTGGGCCGGCTGGCCCCGCTCGAGACCGCGCTGGACGACATCCCGGCGCTGGCCGTGAGCGGGCAAGACGCCAGCCTTCTAAGGCAAGGACGTGCGATCGTTTTGCTCCCGCAGCAGGCGCAAGAGCTTCGCGAGCGTCGCCGTCCCCGCTTTGTCGGGGGCGAGGACGTTTCTCGGTTGGCTCTGGCGATGAACGCGGGGTCCGCGATTGCGCTTGGCGACGTGCGCGCCGGCAGGTTCCAGCCGGTCCGCGTCTTTCAGCACTGATGGAGTGAACTGACGATGTCGATTACGACGGAACGGAAAACTGAACTCGTGAACGAGTTCTCACGTGGGAAGGGCGACACGGGGTCGCCCGAAGTGCAGGTGGCGATTCTCTCCGAGAGAATCACAAATCTCACCGAGCACTTCAAAACACACAAAAAGGACAATCACTCGCGCCGAGGCCTTCTGCACATGGTCTCCCAACGCCGCCGGCTGCTCGACTATCTGAAGTCGCGCGACGAAAGCCGCTACACGGCGTTGATCGGCAAGCTGGGTCTGCGCCGCTAGGCGCAATCCCGGGAGATGCGCGGGCGGCCATCCGGGCCGCTTGCGCGGGAACGATGGGCGCCGAGGCGTCCGGTCCGAGTGAGATGAAAAATATGTTTCAGATACACCAAGAGACGATTGAATGGGGCGGCCGGACGCTGACCCTTGAAACCGGCCGTATGGCCCGTCAGGCGGACGGCGCGGTGCTGGCCACTTACGGCGAAACCACGGTCCTCGCGACCGTCGTCGCCGAGAGGACGCCGAAGGAGCATCTCGACTTCTTCCCATTGACCGTGAACTACCAAGAGAAGTTCTACGCCGCCGGCCGTATTCCCGGCGGCTATTTCAAACGCGAAGGCCGTCCGACCGAAAAGGAGACGCTGACCTCGCGCCTGATCGACCGGCCGATCCGGCCGCTCTTTCCCAAGGGCTTCAAGCACGACACCCAGATCATCGTGAACGTGCTTTCCCATGATCAAGAAAACGATCCCGACATCGTCGCCATGGTCGCGGTTTCCGCGGCGCTGGCGATCTCGGGCGTGCCGTTCCTCGGTCCCATCGCCGCCGCGCGCGTGGGCTTCATCGACGGCAAGTACGTTTTGAACCCGCAGCTCGACGAGATGCCGGAGACCCGGCTCGACCTCGTGGTCGCGGGCACGGCGGACGCCGTGATGATGGTCGAGTCCGAAGCCGACGAGCTGTCCGAAGAGGAAATGCTCGGCGCGGTGATGGCCGGCCACAAGGGTTTCCAGCCGGTGATCGACGCGATCCTGAAGCTTGCGGACAAGGCCGCCAAGGAGCCGTGGGACTTCGAGCCGCCCGACTTTTCGAAGGAGAAGGACGCGGTCAAGAAGCTGGTCGGGGCCGACGTCGAGAAAGCCTATGCGATCTCCGACAAGATGGAGCGTCAGGCCGCCGTCGGCGCCGCGCGCGACAAGGCCGTCGCCGAGCTCGGTCAGTCCGAGGACAAACCGGACGGCATTCCTCCGACGGTGCTCAAGGACGTCTTCAAGTCGATCGAAGCGGGCATCGTCCGCGGCTCGATCATCAAGACCAAGAAGCGCATCGACGGCCGTTCGCTGGATCAGGTTCGCCCGATCGTGTCCGAAGTCGGGGTTCTGCCCCGTGCTCACGGCTCGGCGCTGTTTACCCGCGGGGAAACCCAAGGGTTGGTGGTCGCTACCTTGGGCACCGGCGACGACGAGCAGTTCGTCGACGCGCTCGACGGCACCTACAAGCAGAACTTCATGCTGCACTACAACTTCCCGCCGTTCTCGGTCGGGGAGACGGGCCGGGTCGGCTTCACCGGCCGACGCGAGATCGGCCACGGCAAGCTCGCCTGGCGCGCCTTGAAGGCCATGATGCCGTCCACGGAGGAGTTTCCATACACGATCCGCATCGTGTCGGAGATTCTCGAATCCAACGGTTCGTCGTCGATGGCGACGGTCTGCGGCGGTTCGCTGGCGATGATGGACGCGGGCGTTCCGTTGAAGCGGCCGGTCTCGGGCATCGCCATGGGCCTGATCAAAGACCCGGACGGCGTCGCCGTGCTTTCAGACATCCTCGGCGACGAGGATCACCTCGGCGACATGGACTTCAAGGTGGCCGGGTCCGAAGAGGGCATCACGTCCCTGCAGATGGACATCAAGATCGCCGGCATCACCGAGGAGATCATGAACACCGCTCTCGAACAGGCCAAGGGCGGCCGTCTGCACATTCTCGAAGAGATGGCCAAGGCGCTGACGGAGTCCCGCGGCTCGGTCGGCCAGTATGCGCCGCGCATCGAGACGATCCAGATCAACACGGACAAGATCCGCGAGGTCATCGGCTCGGGCGGCAAGGTCATCCGCGAGATCGTCGAGGTCTCCGGCGCCAAGGTCGACATCAACGACGACGGGATCATCAAGATCGCGTCGGCTGACGGCAATGCGATCGAGACCGCCAAGAAGATGATCATGGAGATCGCCGCGGAGCCCGAGGAGGGCGCCATCTACACCGGCACCGTCGTGAAGGTGATGGACTTCGGCGCCTTCGTGAACTTCTTCGGCAAGCGCGACG
>JASFUX010000094.1:0-12023 GCA_050050115.1 Maricaulaceae bacterium
AGCCGCTGCAGGCGGCCGTCGGTGCGGTCCTCGGCGCGCAGCACGCCGTCGACGAGCGCAAAGCCCGCCGCACCGATAAGCGCAAACAGACCGACCGCGACGAGCATCTCCACCAGGGAAAAGCCCGCCTCGTCGCGCGGCGCGGCTCGGAGGTGCGCCATTCGCGTCACGCCGCGCGCGCCTGGGCGATAACGCGCACGCCGCCCGGACCGATCGCCAGCACGACGAGATCGCGCACGCTCGAGCCGTCGGCGCGGAAGCCGAAGTCGCCGACGACGCCGGAGAAACGCGATTGCGCCATTACGCCTTCCCGATCGGCGCTGCCCGTCGTCGAGAGCGTCCGCGCCATCGCCGCCGCGTCGTAGGCGAGGCCCGTCAGCACTCCGGGCGGCGCGCCATGGAGGTTCTGGTAGGCCGTCGCGAAGGCGGTCCAGCGCGTCGGATCGGGCGCGGTGAACCAGGCGTCGTGCAACGCCTCGACGCCGGAGAAGTCGCGCGCCGCCCACTGGATGGTGCCGAGAATCTGCAGCCCAAGCGCATCGGCCGTCTCGGCCACGCTGATGAGCGCCGGTCCGCCGTCGGTGATCAGAACCGCGTCGGGCTGCGCGTCGCCTGCGGTCAGCTCGGCGGCGAGGTCCGCCCGCTCGACCGGACCGTCGACGACGATCGCGCCGGTGACCTCGAAGCCGAGCGCCGGCGCGGCGGCGCGCGCCGCCTCGATCGATTGCGCGCCCCAGGGCCCCTCTTCGGCGATCACGGCGACGCGGCGCACGCCCTGCCCGCGCGCATAGCGCAGGATCGGCGGCACGGAGTGCGCGGGCGTCACGCCCAGGCGGAAGGCGCCGTAGCGCGCGACCGCCGGATCGTTGGCGAATGTGACGAGCGCGGCGTCCTCAGGCAGCGCATCCGCAACCGCCTCCACTTCGTAGCTGAACACCGGACCGAGGATTAGCCGCGCGCCCGAGCGGATCGCGTCCGCGACGGCGCGTTCGGCTCCCTCGGGCGAACCGGCTGTGTCGAGCACGGTCAGCTCGCGCCGCGCGGTCTGCGGCTGAGCCATGGCGGCGGCCCGCGCCATCGACCGGCCGACGTCTGCAGCCTCGCCGCTCATCGGCAAAAGCAGCGCGGCGCGTCCGTTTCGTGGCGCGAAGCCGAAGTGGGAGCGCATCGAGGCGCATCCGGACGTCGACGGCAAGACCGCCGCGGCGCCGGCTGAAGTGAGGAAACGCAATGTCTGCCGACGGTTCATTCGCATTGAAGCCTCCTTCTGATCAGGCTTTTCCCCGCCGGGACGCGAGACGGCTCATCGCGCTCGGCGTTGTTGCTTACGTGCTGGCTTTGATCGCCACTCTGCCGGCGTCGCTGGCGGTCCGGCTGGCGGACGCGCCGACGGTCGTCGCGGCCGCGAGCGGAACCGTGTGGCGCGGCGAGGCGATGCTCGCCGGCGGTCACCGCGCAGCGTGGACTCTCGATCCGGTTCGCTCGGTCAGGTCCTTGTCCCTCGCCGCACGCTGGCGGATCGAGGGCCCGGACACGCGGCTCGCCGGCGCGATCGGTCTGCGGCCGGACGGCGTCGCGCTCGCGGACGTGACGGGTCGCGCGGACTGGTCGCTGATCGCGGCGGTCGCGCCCGGGCTGCCGGCGTCGTGCGACATCAACCTGCGCGTCGACATCTCGCGCGCGCTGTGGAGCCGCTCGACGCGGCGGCTGGTCGGAGAGGTCCAGGCCAACCCTGGGCGCTGCGTTTCGACCGACGGTGAAACGAGCTCCGAACTCGATCTGCCGGCGCTCGAAGCGATCGCGGCTTCGGCGAACGGCGAGACCTCGATCCAGCTGGCTCCCGCCGGCGACGCGACGCGCATCCTGCTCGACGCGCATCTCGCCGCCGACGGGGCGCTGACGGTGACGCTGCACCCCGAAGGCGCGCGCGTGCTCGCCGGTCGCGCCGCCTCCGCGCCGATGACGCTCGAAACGCAGCTCTGACCAATCCGCCATCAGAGCCCCGCCAGATTGTTGAGGTTGACGATCGGCAACAGGATCGAGAGCACCATCAAGAGCACGATCCCGCCCATCGCCAGCAGCACGCCCGGCTCGACCAGCGACAGCAAAGTCGCAACCCACGCGTCGAGCTCACGTTGTTGATCAGCGGCGGCGCGCGCCAAAGCGGGACCAAGCTCGCCGCTCGCCTCTCCGCTCGCAGCCATCGCCAGCAGCATCGGCGGAAAAACGCCGGCGTCGGAAAGCGCGGACTGCAGCCCGCCGCCCTCGCGCACGCGCTCGGCGGCGCTCTCGATCTTGGCGCGGATGTAGAGGTTCGGCGTCACCGCCCCAGCGGCTTTGAGCGAGTCAAGCAGCGGCACGCCGCTTTGCACCAGCGTCGCCAGCGTACCAGCGAATTGCGCCGCGTTGAGTTGACGCACGAAGCTCTTGGTCGGCGGCGTATTCGCCAGGACCCGGTGAAGGGTTCGCTGCGCGCCCGGAACCGAGAGCCAGCGTTGGGCAAGCACCAGCGTCGCGAGCAGGCCGATCCCGATCATCGCACCGTAAGCGTTGAGTAGCTCGCTCAGTCCAATGACGATGCGGGTCGGCAACGGCAGCTCCGCTCCCCGGGAAAGGAACACGCCGGCGATGTCGGGAACCACGTAAGCCAGCAACAGCACCATGATCCCCAAGGAGATCACCGCGAGCAGCGCGGGATAGGCGAGCGCGAGCTGGACCTTCTGCGCGTTGCGCTGCCGCTCCTCGACGAACGCTGCGAGGTGACCCAGCACCTGGTCGAGCTTGCCCGCGCGCTCGCCAGCGGCGACTGAGGCGCGATAGAACTCGGGAAAATGTCGGGGATGCTCAGCGAGTGCGGCGGCGAGCGAGCGGCCGTCGAGCACGCTGGCGCGCACGTCGAGCAGGATCGACGCAGCGCGCGACGCCGAGGCCTGCCGCGCAACGATGCGCAGGCTTTCCTCGACCCGCACCCCGCCGCCTACGAGCGTCGAGAGCTGCCGCGTCGCGATGGCCAGGGCGCGCTTGCCAAGCGCCGGGCGGAACCGGTCGAGAAGCCGCGTCTTGGGCGATGCAGCCCCGTCCGCCGCCCCGTCAGATTTGGCCTTCTTCGCCGTGCGCTCGACGACGACCGGCAACAGTGCGCGCCCGCGCAGCGCCTCGCGCGCGCCGGCTTCGGAGTTCGCTTCGACGACGCCCTTCTTCTCCCGCCCCGCCGCGTCCACCGCAGAATAGAGAAATGCCGCCACCGCCCTCTCCCCCGCTTACGCGTCACGCGCCGCGCGGACGACCTCGGCGACCGACGTGACGCCCGCGGCGATCTTCTCTGCGCCGTCCGCAAGCAAGCTTGGCCCGACTTTGCAGCTTCGGACGCACCGTCGTGGATTAGCGCGCGAAGCTCGTCGTCGAGCGCGACCACCTCGTAGAGCCCGGTGCGGCCGCGGTAGCCTTGCCCGCCGCACGCCTCGCAGCCCGTTGGCCTGAAGATCTTCGTTCCCGGCGCAAGCGCGCCGTCCAAGAGGTTGGCGTCCGCCTCGGTCGCCTCAGCCGGCGTGCGGCAGCGCGGACAGAGCGCGCGGACCAGCCTTTGCGCGAGCACGCCGGTGAGATTGGGCGCGATCAGGAAGCGTTCGACGCCCATGTCGGCGAGCCGCGTGATCGCTCCGACGGCCGTGTTAGTGTGCAGCGTCGAGAGAACAAAATGGCCGGTCATGCCGGCTTGGATCGCGGCGCTCGCTGTCTCGCGGTCGCGGATTTCGCCCACCATGATGACGTCAGGATCTTGCCGGAGAATGGCGCGCAGACCTGCGGCGAAAGTGTAGTCCGTCTTCGGATTGACCTGGGTCTGACCGACGCCTTCGACGGCGTATTCGATCGGATCCTCGATGGTCAGGATGTTGCGCTTGCGGTCGTTGAGGCGCGTCAGCGCCGCATAGAGCGTCGTGGTCTTGCCCGACCCCGTCGGTCCGGTGACCAGCAGCAGGCCCGAAGGCCGGCGCAACAGCTGCTCGAAGGTCTCACGACCGCGCGCGCTCATGCCGAGGCTGGCGACGTCGAGCCGCGCGGCCGACCGATTCAGCAAGCGCAACACCACGCGCTCGCCGTGCTGAGAGGGAATGGTCGAGATCCGAACGTCCAGCTCATGCCCGCCGACGCGCACCGTCACCCGGCCATCTTGCGGCCGGCGTTTCTCGGCGATGTCGAGCCGGGCCATCACCTTGATCCGACTGACGAGCAGCGGCGCAAGCGCGTGCGCGGGCTCGAGCCGTTCCTGGAGCACGCCGTCGATCCGGAAACGGACGACGAGACGCTTCTCCAGCGTTTCGATGTGGACGTCCGACGCGTTCGCCTTCACCGCCTCGAGCAGCAGCGCGTTGATCAGGCGGACCACGGGTGCGTCGTCGCTGGAGTCGAGCAGATCGTCGACGGCCGCTGCATCGTCGGCGAGCGCGGCGAGGTCGTCGTCGGCCGCGGCCATCTCGGCGGCCTGGCTCGCAGCATCGCTGTAGGTCTCTTCGAGAACCTGGTCGAACGCTGCCGGCTCGACCTCGCGGAACGTCAGCAGCTCGCCGGCGACGCGTTGCACCTCGAGCATCGCCTCGAGGCTCGACGCGCCCAGGCAAATGCACTCCGGCGTACCTTTGATCCAAACCAGCGCGAGACGATGCTCGCGAGCGAACGCATAGGGAAGCTTGGCTGGGACTGTTGCAGCGGTGGTCATCTAACGCTCCAGGACAATCTGCGCCGAGACAACGCCCGGTTCGGGTCGACGCTCGATCTCGGCGCTCGCGACGGCGATCGCGTGCTCGACTTGAAGAACCTCGATCCATTCGATCAGAGTGCTGAAGGGCGCATTCTCGATCGCGACCGCGACACGACCGCCTTCAGGCGACAAGCGTCGGATGACGAGCCCAAGCTCGGCGGCTGTTTCGGCGGCGACCCGCGCCGGCGCGGAACCAGGCTCAGCGCCCCACCTTGAGCCTGTGGCGCTGTCTGCTGCAGGCGTCGATGCGCCTCGAGATGCCCCTTGAACTTCAAGAGCGCGGACGGCGGCGATGGCGCGTTCGGTGCGCGCGACCTCTTCCGCGGCGGTGGCGCGCGCCGCCGTCAGTGGTCGCCATGCGCCCTCGTAGACGGTCATTCCTGCGGCCGCGAGCGTCATCGCGCACATCAGCGCCCGCTCGCGCGGCGACCGTCCGGTCAGCCAGACCGACGCCGTCGCCCGCACAACATCGGACCAGGCGAATAATCGTGCGATCTGCGCGCTCACGACGCCGCTCCCCTTGCCGCTCTTGGGACGCCGTCGCGCACGGTGAAGCGCGCCTCGGCGGCGCCGCGCGCCATCGTCGCCGCGCCGGTCTCGGTCGCGAGGCCCGCAGCAGCGAAGGCTTCTTCGATCTCTTGCAGCGCGGCGAGGTCCGGTGCCTCGAGCGCGATCGACAGCGCCCCGGCGTCGCCATCAAAGCTGAGCCCGCGGACCGCCAAGCCACTGGAGAACGGCGACAGCGCCGCGCTGGCGCGGGAGAGCAGCATCAAGAACGCCGCGTCTGTTCCCCGCTGCGCGCTCCGCGGTGCATAGGCGGCGAGAGTCGCGACGATGTCGTCCGATGTCGTCGTCGAGGCGCCGGGCGCGATGTCTTCGAGCAGAGCAGCAGCCTCCGCGCGCCGAGCGCTCGCCTGAGCGTTCAGCGCCGCCGTCTCGACCGCGGCGAGGCCGAGATGTCCGACAACGCCGATGACCAACATCGCCGCAAGCGCGCGAAGCCCCGCTCGGACGGACGAGGTCTCCGCTTGCACGTCCGCGCCGCCAAGGTCGAAGCCGTGCGCCGCGGCGGCGGTCGCGAGCGGATCGCATTCGCCGCGCTCGAACGGGATCTCCGTCGGCGGCGCGCCGGCGTAGACGACGAGACGCGGTCGTCCGCCGGAGCGCCAAGCCGCCGCGAGCGCGCCTGCGCCGATCGCAAACCCCGTGTCCTCCGCGGTGCGGACCACGGCCCGGTCGTTCTCGATCCAGGCCGCCCACGCGCCCGCCTCGGGGTACGGCAAGGCGACGTAGTCGGGGGCGATCGCCGCGTCGGACGCGCCCGCGGCGGCGAGGCTCCCGGACCAGCCGTCAAAGACCGCGCGGCGCACGATGGCGACGAGGTGCCGGCGCGGCGCGATCTCTGGTCCGAGCGCGATGTGCAGATTCGAGAGCGGCTCGGCCAGCCGGCCTTCCACCGCGAACGGCGCAGCGGCCGCGCGGCGGCGACGGCTCGGCAAGGGCAGATCGGCCGCGAGCACGAGCACGTGCTCGCTGGGAACGAGGACCAGCGCGCGACCCGCGCCCGACCGCTCCTCGAGCCAATCAACACCCTTCGATGTGAGCACGCCCACGCCGCCAGACTTCTTTGTGTTGGGCGACGGGACGGACCGCCGCGCCGTGCTCGTCATGACCGCCGTTCGGCCTCCTCGATCTGCATCCGCTGACAGTTACGGCGCGTAGCTAGGCGTGGATGCGGATCAGCCGACGAGGGCGAGGAATATGCAGCCGTTTTTCCCGATGATTGCGAACGCCGAACGGCGGCGCCGGCGCGCCGACCGGACAAGCGAAGCGGGCGTCACCCTGCTTGAGATGATCGTGGTGCTGGTGATCATCGCGATCGTCGCGTCGCTGGTGGCGCCGCAGGTGATGGGCCGGCCCGGCGAGGCGCGGGCGACGGTCGCGCGCGCGAACCTTCAGACCATCGCCGGGGCGCTGCAGATGTACCGGCTCGACAACCAGGTCTATCCGACGACCGCACAAGGTCTCGAAGCGCTGGTGACGCGTCCGTCGATCGGCCCGGCGCCGACGAACTGGCACGCCGAAGGCTACTTCGACCGCTCGCTGCTCGATCCTTGGGGCAACCCTTACGTCTACCGCAGCCCCGGCGAGACAGGACAATTCGACCTGATCTCTCTCGGCGCGGACGGCGCGCCGGGCGGTGAAGGCCTCGACGCCGACATCAGCCACCGGTCCGCGCCGTGAACGATCGAACGCCCTCTACAGCGGGTTTCAGTCTGCTCGAGATGCTGTGCGCGCTGGCGATCGTCGGCGTGATCGCCGGCGCGAGCGTGATGGCCTTCGGCGGACGCAGCGACGCGCTCGGCGTGCGCGCCGAGGCGCAACGGCTCGCCGACCGCCTCAACCTCGCCGCCGACGAAGCGATGCTTTCGAGCGAGGTCATCGCCCTCGACCTCGACGGCGAAGGCTATCGTTTCGTTGTGGGAGCCGATGACGGTCGGAGCTGGGCGCCCCACGCTTCGCCCCTGCTCGGCCCTCGCCGCGACGCGCCCGCCGGCCTCGCCTTCGCATCCTCAGAATCCGACCTCCTGCCGATCGCGCCCGGTCGCGGCGGCGGCGCGGCGTTCGTCGTCTCGGGATCGGCCGCGGCTTGGCAGGTTTCGTTCGACGGCCTCGCCGCGCGCGCCGCACCGGTCGAACAGGACTAGGCCGTGCGCGCACCACGCCAATCCGTTGATGGGTTCACCCTGGTCGAGGCGTTGGTCGCACTCGCCGTGCTGGCCCTCGCAGCGACGGCTCTGCTTGGCGCGACGCAAGCCCATCTCGACCGCGTCGGCGGTCTGGAAGCGCGCGCCGCAGCCGGATGGGTGGCGGAGAACCGACTCGCGGAGCTGCGGCTCGCGCCCTCGCAAGACCACCCGTCAACGGTCGAGATGCTCGACCGCCGTTGGCGCATAGAAACCGCTCGTCGCCCCACCGGCGACCCGGACATCGTCCGCGCCGACGTCACCGTGTCCGAGGACGGCGGGACCGGCGCGCGTGCGACGCTGACGGGGTTCATCGACGTCGGAGGCGTTCAATGATCGGCCCACGCGCGATCCGCCTCGTCGTCCTGGCCTTTGGCGCCGCTGTCACCGTGTCGCTCGCAACGACGGCGGCGCAGGTGACGTGGCGTTTCGCCGGCGACGGCGGCGCGCCGCTGCCGCCCGCCCCGGCGATCGCGCAACCCGCTCCCGCCGCGCCCGACATCGGTCCGATCCTGGCGCTCGCCCCGTTCGGGGAGCCGACGCGCGAACCCGCCCTCGCCGCCGCGGCTGAAACTTCGCTCAACCTGACGCTCGAAGGCGTCGTCCTTGCACGACCCGCCGCGCGGTCGTCGGCCTTCATCTCCGCTCCCGGCGAACCGGGGGCCTACTTCCGCGTCGGCGACGAGATCCCCGGCGGCGCAGTCATAGAGTCGGTCGAACGCGATCACGTGGTGCTGCTCATCGGGACACGGCGGGAAACCCTGTCGTTCCCAGACAGCGGCGCCGCGGCGATTAAAGCGCGCGGCGTCGCTACGATGCGCGCTCTCTTGCCCGAGAGCGTGCGCGGCGAAGCGCCGTCACCCGAGCGCGCGCAGCCGATACCGATCGCAGACCGCCCCGCCCCAGACGAAGTGATCGACGACTACCGTCGCCGCATCGCCGCCAATCCTCAGACTGTGCTCGACGACCTCGGCCTCGCGGTCGTCGCCGAAGGTTATCGCATCGGCGCTCAAGCGCCGCAGAGCGTGCGGCGCGCCGGTTTTCAGGCGGGCGACGTCGTCACGGCGGTCAACGGCGTCTCGGTCGGCGAGATCGAAGCCGACCGCCAGCTTTTCGAAGACATCGCCGCCGCGGGCAGCGCTCGCGTCGAGATCATGCGGGGCGACCGCATCGTGACCTTGTCATTTCCCTTGAGGTGAGCTGACCCATGACCCGCTTCATCCGCATCGCCGCAATCGCGCTTCTCGCCGCGGTCCCGCTTGTCGCGCCCGCCGCGGGGCAGGCCCCGCAGGACCAGGACTACATCAGCTGGGCCAACCAGGCGCCGCTCGACGACACGGGCCCGGCGAGCTTCGTCATCAACCTGCGCGACGCGGAGATCCAGACGCTCGCCGAACAGGTCTCCGACATCACCGGCCGCTCAGTGCTGCTCGATCCGACCGTGCGCGGAGAGGTGACGGTGTTCTCCTCCGCTCCTCTGACCGAGGCGGGCGTGTGGGAGCTGTTCCAATCGGTGCTGCGCGTCAACGGCTTCGCCGCGGTGCCCTCGGGCGCGGTGTGGCGCGTGGTGCCCCAGGCCGCCGTCCGCAACGGCGGCGTCGCGCTCGACGCGGGCGGCGCGGTCTATTCGCAGGACCTCGTCACCAAGCTGATCTCGCTCGACAACCTCTCCTCTGAGGCCGCCGTCCGGGTACTGCGCCCGCTCGTCGCCTCGTTCGGCTACATCGAAGCCCTGCCGCGCCCGAACGCGCTGATCGTCACCGACTACGCCGAGAACGTCACGCGGATCGAGCAACTCGCCGCAGAACTCGACGGTGACGGCGGAGATGACTTCACGTTGGTGCCGCTGCAGAACGCGCCAGCGGGCAGCGTCGCGGACATCCTCGGCCAGGTGCTCGCCGACACCGGCGTCGGACCGGCCAGCCGCGCGCCGCGGATCGCCGTCGACGAGCGCGGCAATGCGCTGATCGTCCGTGGAGAGCCCGATCAGATCGCCGAGGTTCGCCGCCTCGCCAACTCGCTCGACGGCCCCGGCGGGGCCGCGCCGATCACGCGCGTATTCCGCCTGCGCCACAGCGACGCGCTCGCCGTCGCTTCGGTCCTCCAAGGCGTGCTCGGCGACGGCGGCGGCGCGGTGACCAACCCCGTCGCGCGCAGTCTCGCGCCTGGTCAATTTGGATCGCAGAACGGATATCAGGGCGGTTCGCTTGGAGGATCATTCGGAGTATCTCAAAGCGGCGGCGATCAGCTGTCGGCGCTCGCGCAGCAGTACGGCCTCGCCACCCCCGGCGGCGGCGCGCAGCAGGGCTTCGGCGCCGGCGGCGGCATGGCTTCTCCGGCCGGTTTCACCACCGCCGGCGGCGTCTCGATCCAACCGGCGATCGAGCTCAACGCCATCGTCGTGCGTGGCGCGCCGTCGGTGATCGCCGAGATCGACGCGCTCATCGCCGAGCTCGACGTGCGCCGCCCGCAGGTTCTGATCGAAGCGGCCATCGTCGAGATCACCGGCGACGCGGCCGAGCAGCTGGGCGTTCAGCTCGGATTCGGCGCCGCCGCGCCTCCGGGCAGCGTCGCGGCGGTCTCCTTCTCCGATTTCGGCCTGTCGCTGCGGCGCATCCTGGCGATCCTCGGCGAGCCGGCGGCGGTCGGCCTGATCGACGATGGCCTGAGCGTCGGCCTCTCTTCGGAGGACGAGTTCGGGATCCTGGTCCAGGCGCTGGCGACGTCTTCGAGCGCGAACCTGCTCTCAACCCCGTCGATCACCACGCTCGACAACGAGCCCGCGGAGATCGTCGTCGGTCAGAACGTGCCGTTCCGCACCGGCAGCTTTTCCGCCGGCAATTCGCTCGATCCGTTTACGACGATCGAGCGCCAGGATGTCGGCCTGACGCTGCAGGTCGCCCCGCAGGTCCATGACGGCGACGTGGTGCGGCTCTCGGTGTCGCAGGAAGTCTCGTCGCTGCTGACCGGGACCTTCGCCGGCGCCGCCGATCTCATCACCAATCGGCGCAGCATCGTCACCACGGTGCTCGCCGACGATGGTGAGACCATCGTGCTCGGCGGGCTGATCTCCAACGACCAGGTCACCGCCGAAAGCTCGGTGCCGGTGCTGGGCGACATCCCGGTGGCGGGCCGCCTGTTCTCCTCGGAGTTCGAGACGCAGACCAAGCGCACCCTGTTCGTCTTCCTCCGCCCCACGATCCTGCGCGACCGCCGCGACTCGGTCGCCGCGGCCCAGGCCCGGCTCCGCCTGGTCAACGGATCGGAAGCTGCGCGACAGGACTATCTCGATACCATGCTCGCCCCGCCGGTCGACGGCATGCGTCTGGAGATTGAAGGGATCTACTAAGAGGAAGAACCGTTCCCGCGCGCCGCGCCCGCCATCGCCTCGACTACCTGGACGTCGTGCTTCTCGCATAGGGCCGAGAGCCTGGGGCTGGTCAGCGCGTCGGTGACGAAGACGTCGATCTCGCCGACGTGGCCGATGCGCACCGGCGCGGGCCGGCCGAGCTTCGAGCTGTCCGCGGCGAGGATCACCTGGCGCGAGTTATCGATGATGGTCTGGGAGACCTGCACCTCGTTCATGTCGAAGTCGAGAAGCGCGCCGTCCTCGTCGATCGCCGAGGCGCCGATGACGGCGTAGTCGACCTTGAAGCCCTTGATGAACTCCATGGCGAAGGCGCCGACCGCGGCGCGGTCCACCCGGCGCACGCGACCGCCGACGACGATCACTTCGACCTCCGGGTTCTGATAAAGCAGATCGACCACGTTCAAATTGTTGGTGATCACCAAAAGCCCGCGCCGGCCAGAGAGAGAGCGCGCGACCTCCTCGGTGGTCGTGCCGATGTTGATGAACAACGAAGCGTCGTCGGGGATGAGAGCGGCCGTCGCTTCGCCGATCGCGCGCTTTTCGTCCTGCGCGAGCATGCGGCGGGCCTCGTAGGCAAGATTGTCGATCCCCGAGGTGATGACCGCCCCGCCGTGCACGCGCGCCAGCAAGCTGTCGGCCGACAGCTCGTTCAAATCCTTGCGGATGGTCTGCGGAGTCACGCCCAGGCGCTCGGCCAGCGCCTCCACTGTGACGCGGCCGGTCCGCCGTGCGATCTCGAGGATCGACTTATGTCTTTGTGCGACGACGCCTGACACGATCGGCTGAGCTCTCGTTGGCTCCGGTGCGGCGATCGTGCGCGGATTGACGGCGTTGGACAAGACCGCGCCGGCGCGCACGAAAAAGTCTGCTCGCCGCAGGCCTTAGGGAATGTGCAGGCCCGCGGCGAGCGATCGCTTCAAGCGCTTGGTCTTAGAAGCGATAGTTGACGTCCACGCCGTAGCGGCGCGGATATCGAGGCGTCTGGAAGATGAAGAACAAAGGATCGCCGCCGTCCCCGGTGACCCCGCCGGGCGTGTCCTCATTTGTGAAGTTCTTCACGTAGGCGCCGATCTCCCAATTGTCGCGGGCATAGAAGGTTCGAGCGTTGCCCTCCCAGAACCCGTCCAGGTGTGATTGCGGCAGGTTC
>JASFUX010000095.1:0-11999 GCA_050050115.1 Maricaulaceae bacterium
GAGCGCTCGTGCAGCGGGAACATTACATTATGGCAGCTTGACCTCGCGCCGCGCGGACCGACACTGAGCCGATGATCGCTTATCTCGCCAATCCCGAACGCTTCATGCGCTATTCGCGCCCCGCCGCGCTGATCTGCGCCGCGCTCGCGGTTGTTCTGATCGGCTGGGCGATGTATGCGGCCTTCTTCGTCGCGCCCGAGGAGGCCGACCAGGGCGATTTCGCCCGCATCCTGTTCATTCATGCGCCGTCGGCCTGGGTGTGCATGGCGGCCTACGCCGCGTTGGGCGTCGCCAGCTTCACCTATCTGGTCTGGCGGCATTCGCTCGCCGACTCCGTGGCGCGCGCGATTGCGCCCCTGGGCGCGGTCTTCACCTTCATGATGCTGGTCACCGGATCGATCTGGGGACGGCCGACCTGGGGCACGTGGTGGGAGTGGGACGGCCGCATGGCCTCCGCGCTGATGCTGCTGATCCAGTACCTCGGCTACATGGCCTTAAGAGCGTCGATCGAGGACGAGCGCCAGTCGGCGCGCGCCGGCGCGATCCTCGGCATGGTCGGTCTGATCTGGCTGCCGATCATCAAGTACTCGGTCGACTGGTGGGCGACGCTGCATCAGGGCGCGAGCGTCGACTTTCTCAACCCGAGCGAGTCTTCGATGGACCCGCGTTTCCTTGGCCCGTTGCTGGCGAGCTTTGCGGGCTATTCGCTGCTGTTCGCCTCGCTTGTGCTGGTGCGCACGCGCTCGGCGGTGTTCAGGCGCCGCGTGATCACGTTCGAGCGCGCGCGCGAGCGTGCGGCATGACCGACGCAGCGACCTTCGACGCGGCGCCGTTCATCCTCGCCGCCTATGGTCTGATGGCAGTCGTCGTCGGAGGCGCGATCGCGGCGACCCTGCTCGAGGGGCGATACTGGGCGCGCCGCGCGCGGGCGATCGAAAAGACCGAAGCGCCGCGCGAAAACCAGACGACCGCTGCGTCGTCCGACGCCGAGACGCAAACCAACTAGCGCGATCGCCGCTACGCAGAGGCGCGCTGGGCGCAGGAGGCGCGGCGCGCTGCGGCCTGCAAACGAAACGGCCCCGGACGTCGCCGTCCGGGGCCGTTCATGTTCATCCGAGATGAAAGCGTCTAGCGCCGACGCGTCGTGCGCTTCTTCGTCGTCGCGCGCTTGGCCGGGCGCTTCTTCGCCGCGGTCGTCCGCGTACGGGCGGCGGCGGCTCTGGCGCGCGTCTTCGGCTTGGCTTTCGCCTTCGCCTTGGGCTTCGCTTTGGCTTTCGTCGTGCGCTTCGGCGCGGCCTTGCGCGGCGCGGAAGCGGCTTCTTCAGCCTTGTCGAGGGTTTCGGCGATGTCCTTCAAGGTGGACACGAACCCGGACTGCTTGGTCTTCGCCAGCGTGCCGAGGATCGCCGAGTCCGCAGCGCGCACCTTCGGCAGCGCACCGCTCAAGAGCGTGCGGCCCTTGGGCGTCAGCGACACGGTGTTCGCCCGCGCGTCGGTCTTGGCGCGGCTGCGCTTCAAGAGCCCTTTGGAGCTCATGCGCGCCACGAGCTCAGCGAGCGTCGAGCGGTCGATCCCCGTCGCGCGGACGAGATCGGTTTGGGTCAAGCCTTCCTTTTGGGCGACGCCGACGAGGACGGCGAACTGCCGTTGCGTGATCGCCTGCTTGCCGAACGCCGTCGAGAACCGGTCCGCAGCATATTGCTGCGCGCGGTGCAGGAGGTGGCTCGGCGAGGTCTGGAGGTTGTACCCGGAGCTTGAAGTGGCCATGGACTCGTCCCTTCACCCATAGAAATTTGATTCATTGCGCCGAGGCGTCGGCGCGGGGGGATGTTGCGTTATGTTCGGCTCTTCCGCGCCCCGCTTCACCGTCGTAAGGACCCAATGCTTGCCGACTGTATTTCGGCGGTTGCGCGTTGCGACCTCATTCAGGCGAAAACGGAAAAACCCGAGTGCGGATGACCGCCGACGCCTCGGCGATCGTATGCCGACCGATCAAATTCGTCGTAACAAGGACATTGACCGGTTCATAGAAGCGACGCGTATAGTCCTTGCGCGTCGCATTGGCAATTCGTCCGCGTCGCTTTTTTCGATCACGGAGTCGTTTTTTGGAGCGCGGCCACATTTAGTCGCGTCGCCGCCATGAATCGGCCCGATTTGGCGACCACAACCCGCGACCTTCGCAGCATTAGCGGCAGTGAGAATGGCCATGGCTCGCACACGGACGAAGCGCCCGCTCGCTTCTCTCGCGACCGACGCGGGATGCGACGCGATCAGCTAGAGCTGATCGAGACGGCCAAACCTCACCTTTCAATCTGAACACCAATCAGAGCTCCCGAAACTCGGGAGGCCGCTATGACTCACGCACGCAACACCCGGGCGTTCGCCGCCCTGCAAGCACGCGCCGGCCGCTATGCGGGCCGCGTCGCGCGCCTGTGGCCCGCGCCTTACGAAAACTACATGGCGTTGCCGAGCGCGCGCCGGCATCTGGCGCACCTCTATATGTCGCGCATCGACCGCGCGCCGGGGCTCAGCCCCCGCGCTTTCGTGCGCGAGATCGAAGCCCTGCCGGTGCGCCATTTCCTGGCGCGCTGGGCGCCGGGCGCGCCGCTCGGGCTCGAGCGGGCGCTCGGCAAGCTGGGCGAGGACGCCTGGGCGCCGAGCGACTACGCGCGGCTTCTCGCCTTGCTCAAGGCGGGCGGGGGCGCGGCGAAGACCCTGCGTCACGCGCAGGAGATCTCGTTCGACGTCGTCGCGCGGCTCGAGAACCTGCCCGAGCGGCTCCGCGGTCCGCGGACCGCGCGCTGGGTCTCGACGGGCTGGGAAGGCCAGCTCGTGCGCGAGGCGGTTAAGCTGTCCGAGCGCCTCGGAGGCCCGGAGCGCGCCGATGTGCTCGTTCGGCGTCTCGAGCGGGCGAAGTCGCGCCGGCGGTTCTTCGAGATGCTGGTCGACGACCTGCGTCCGGTCGAGCTGGCCGCTCCGGTGGCCGAGACCGTCACGCTGCGCCCGTTGCGCACCGTGGCCGAGGTCAAGGACGCCGGCCGGCGGTTCCGCAACTGCCTGTCGGACTGCGTCCACCGCGCGATCTTCGGCGCTTCGGCGTTCGTCGAATGGCGCGGCGAGGAGCCGGCGGTGATGGAGCTGGAGCGCGAAGGCGTCGCCGGCTGGCGGCTGGTCACGCTCTTGGGCGTCCAGAACGCCAACGTCTCGGCCCGCACGAGCAAGCTCGTCGGCGAGGCGCTGGCGGCGCAAGGCGTGCGCACCGGCTTCGGCGCGGAGTTCCTGCTCTCGGAGATCGATGAGATCGTCGAGACGGAAGTCGACGACGAAGTCGGAGACGCGCTGCGCGCCGCGCCGGCGTAGGCGGAAGTCCGGTCCGGGGGCGAGAGCCTTCGGGCCGGGTGCGCCCTACTGCGCTTCGTCCTTGCCCGTTTCTTCTTGCGGGAAAGTTCCGTGCTTCATCGTGATCGGGACGTTGGCCATCGCAAACAGGAACGTCAGCGGCATCACGCCCCAGAGCTTGAAGTAGGCCCAGAACTCCTCGCTCTCTTGTCCGGTCCAGTTCAACCAGAAGACATCCTTGCCTTCCCAGAAAGGCGGCCAGAGCGCGAGGTTCAGCGCGCCGAGGAAGACGAACCAAACGGCCCACCTCAGCGCGAGCACCGTCCAGATGCGATCGGGCAGCTCGAACACCGAGCCGAAGAAGAGTTTCCAGACATTCTGACCGATGATCAGGGAGCCGACGATCAAGCCAGCGAGCAGCCAGTTGATCACCGTCGGCTTGGCGTAGGCGAACTCCGCTGACTGGAACGCCAGCGTAAGGCCGCCGAACAGAAGGACGATGACCGAGGTGACCGCCAAGATCAGCGGGATGCGGCGAAAGGCGATCCACGAATAGCTGACCGCAGCGATCATCGCCGCCATGTAGACGCCGGTGCCCCAGAACACCGCGGTGTCCGCGTTGGCGCGATGCGCGACGTTGTAGGCGATGACGAAGGCGATCACCGGGCCGACGTCTACGAGCAGGCGAACGCCTTGCCCGGCGGTTTGGGCGGCCGTTTGGCCCGAGGTCGACGGCGAGTCTGTCATTGCCGAGCGTCTACGCCTGTTCGAGTTGGTTGGATGACCTGAACCCACTCGTGAACGCGCCGCAGGTCAAGCGCGAACGACTCTCGACCCTCACGCCAACCGCAGCAACACCAACCCCGCCGCCAGCACGATCGCCGCGGCGATGCGCCGGCGGCCCAGGGTCTCGCCGAGGAACATCGCGCCGATCATCGCCCCGAACGCCACCGAAACCTCGCGCAACGCGGCGATCTCCGCGACCGCGCCCAGACGCAGGGCGATGAGATTGGCGCTGTAGCCGGCTATCATCAGCGCAGCGCCGATCACCCCGGTCCGCAACTCTTGGCGGATCTGCACGAAGACCCGCGCCCGATGCCGCACGACGGCGGCGATTGGCATGGCGAAACCGTGGACGATGAAGAACCATACGACGTAGGTGAGAGGATCGCCCGCCGCGCGCACGCCGCCTGCGTCGTTGAGAGTGTAGATCGAAACGCACGCCGCCGTCGCCAGCGCCCAGGCGAGCGCCGGTCCGCGCGCGCCGCCTGCGCCGGCGCGAAACGCCAAGAGCGCCATGATCACGACTGCGAACGCGAAGATTTTGAGCGGCGGGAACGCTTCGGGAAACAGCACCGCCGCGCCGATCGCCGTCAGCGCCACCGAAGCCCCGCGCGCGACCGGGTAGACCGCCGAGAAGTCGCCCAGCTTGTAGGACTCGATCTGAGCGATCTGGTAGGGCGAGATCACCAAGACGCTGATTGCAAGGTGCAGCCAGACCTCGGCGCTTGGGAGCGGAACGATGAAAGCGATCGGCGTCGCCGCGAGGCACGCAAAGAGATTCATCAGCGCCCGGCGCACGTAGCGGTCGCCGCTGGATTTGAGGATCGCGTTGAAGACCGCGTGCAGGAACGCTGAGGTCAGGATCAGCGCGACTGCGACGTCGCCCGCGCTCATCCCCCCAAGCACGTTCACCGCGGCAGGCTCACGCCGCTTCGGCCTCTGAGGGCTCACCGGCGAGCGCGGCGGCGAAGTCGGCCGCCGAGAACGGCCTTAGGTCGTCCACGCCTTCGCCAATGCCGGTGAAATAGATCGGCAGCTCCGGGTGCGCGTCGGCGAGGGCGACGAGCACGCCGCCTTTGGCCGTGCCGTCGAGCTTGGTCATCACCAAGCCGGTCACGCCCGCGATGTCCTTGAACGCCTGGGCTTGGGAAAGGGCGTTCTGGCCCACTGTCGCGTCGAGCACCAGGAGCACGTGATGCGGCGCGCTCTCGTCCTGCTTTTTCAACACGCGGACGATCTTCGCCAGCTCCTCCATCAGGCCTTGCTTGTTCTGCAGCCGCCCGGCGGTGTCGACCAGAAGCACGTCCGCGCCGTCAGCCTTGGCTTTGTCGTAAGCGTCGAACACCAGCCCGGCCGCGTCCGCGCCGATCTCACGGGCGACGACCGGCGCGCCCGCGCGTTCGCCCCAGACCTTGACCTGTTCGATCGCGGCGGCGCGGAAGGTGTCCCCGGCGGCGAGCACGACCTTGCGGCCCTCGCGCGCGATCATCGCAGCGATCTTGCCCAAGGTGGTGGTCTTGCCCGATCCGTTGACGCCGACGAACAGCACGACTTGCGGCGCGGGACCCGAAAGATCGAAGTCGCGCTCGTGCGGCGCCAAAGTCTCCGAGACCACGTCGGCGAGGGCGCCGCGCACCTCGGCGTCGGTGACCTCCTTGTCGAATTTGTCCTTCGACAAACGGGCGATCACGCGCGACGCAGGCCCCGCGCCGAGATCGGACGTCAGCAGCAGATCTTCGAGCTCTTCGAGCGCCGCTTCGTCGAGCTTGCGCTTGGTGAAAACGGCCGAGACGCTGTCTGACAGGCGCGAGGACGACTTCTTCAGGCCGTCGGCGAGGCGGGAGAAAAAGCCGCGCTTCATCTCGAGCTGGTCGGGACCGGACGGCGGAATCTCGAACGGCGGCTCATCCGGCGGATAGACCGGATCGGGCGAGGGCGCAGGCTCTTCGGGCTCGGACGGGCCAGGCGGCGTTTCCGGCGGAGCCGGCGCGGGTTCGGGCTCCGGCTCGGGCGCGGGAACCTCCGGATCGCCGTCGCCGCCGATCGGCGCGGCCTCGTCCGCTTTCTTCTTTTTGCCCCAGAAAAACTTCACGTCACGACCTCGCCCTGCAGCTCGCGCCCGTCATGACCAAGGATGCGGACGCGCGCAAGGTCTCCGGCGGCATGCGCGCCGTTCGCCAGGCGCACAGGTGAATAGTCCGCCAAGCGCCCGAAGTCCGGCCGCTCGATCAGCGCTTCGCCCGTGGTTCCGACATGGCGTTCGAGATGCGCGGCGAGCGCGGCGTCCGCCTTGGCGCGCAACCGCGCGGCGCGATCCTTGACCAGCGCGCGGTCGAGCTGCGGCATCCGCGCCGCCGGCGTGTCGGGGCGCGGGGAGAACGGAAACACATGCACGAACGTCAGCGCGCACGCGTCAATGAGGTCGAGCGAATTGGCGAACATCTCTTCGGTCTCGGTCGGAAAGCCGGCGATGATGTCGGCGCCGAACGCGATCTCCGGCCGCGCCGCCTTTAGAGACGCGCACAGCTTGATCGCGTCGTCGCGGCTGTGCCGGCGCTTCATCCGCTTCAGGATCATGTCGTCGCCGGACTGCAGCGACAGATGCAGATGCGGCGCGACGCGCGGTTTGTCGACGACGAACGCATAGAGTTCCGGATCGATCTCAACGGCGTCGAGTGAGGACAGGCGCAGACGCGCCAGCTCGGGAACGGCGGTCAGGATCTCGCGCACCAGGGCGCCGAGCTGCGGCGCGCTCGGCAGGTCGGCGCCCCACGAGGTGATGTCGACGCCGGTAAGGACGACCTCGCGATAGCCGTTCTCGACGAGGCGGCGCACCTGGGCGACGGCGTCGTCGATCGGGACCGAACGCGAGTTGCCGCGGCCGAAGGGGATGACGCAGAAGGTGCAGCGGTGATCGCAGCCGTTCTGGACCTGCACATAGGCGCGCGCCCGCTCGCCGAACCCGTCGATCAGACGGCGTTCGGTGCGCGTGACCGCCATGATGTCGGAGACGCCGGCTTGCGTCGGCGCGGCCCAGGTCTCCGTCTTGAGCTTCTCTTCGTTGCCGACGACGGCGTCGACCTCGGGCATGTCGGCGAACATCTTCGGGTCGACCTGCGCCGCGCAGCCGGTGACGACCAGCTTGGCGTCCGGGCGCTCACGGCGGAGCTTCCGGATCGACTGGCGCGCCTGACGCACGGCCTCGCCGGTCACCGCGCAGGTGTTGAACACTAGAGTGTTCTCCGCCGCGCCGGCTTGCGACTTGATCACCTCGGATTCGTAGGCGTTCAGCCGGCAGCCGAAGGTGACCACTTCGAGCGGCGCTGCAGGCACGCTCGAAGTGTCATCTTCGGGCGTCGGGGCGGTGATTTCATCAGCGTCCATGGCCCGTCGAACGTGGGCGCGGGCGGTCTCGCGGTCAAGCGCACGGGTTAGGCGCGGGCGCGACCCGCGGCGACGGTCAGGAAGATGCCGCCCAGGATCAGCACCGAAGCCAACGCGAGCCGCAGCGTGAACGGTTCGCCGAGAAGCGCGACGCCGCCCGCCGCGGCGATAACCGGCACGGAGAGCTGAACGATCGGGGCGGCCATCGGGGCGAGACCTCTCAGCGCGGCGTACCAGATCACGTAGCCGAGCCCCGACGTGATTGCGCCCGACGCGATCGCCAGGCCGACGCCTGCCGGCGCGGCCTCGCTCCAAGAAGGGCCGGCGAGAAAGAGCAGCGCCGCAAACGGCAACGCGAGAGCGAAGTTGCGCGCCGTCGCGGCCACCGCATCAGGCTCCTGCTTTCCGAGAACGGAGTAGACGCCCCAGGCGACGCCGGCCGCCGCCATCAGCAGCGCGCTCGCAAGTGGCGGCGCGGAGAGACCGGGCGAGAGCAGATAGACGAGGCCGGCGAAGGCGACGGCGAAGCCGGTCCATTCGAGCGCCTTCGGCCGCGCGCCCGTCGCGACGCCGATGGCGATCATCGTGATCTGCACACAGGCGAACAGGATCAACGCGCCCGCCCCCGCATCGAGGCCGATGTAGGCGAGCGAGAAGCCGATCGCGTAAGCGAACAGCGCGAACGCCGGACGCACGTCCTGGAACTTGATTGGCCGGACGCGTCCGTGGCGCGCGATCAGGAACGGCGCGAGAGCAAACGCGCCGGCGGCGAGGCGGATCTGAGTGAAACCGACCGGATCGATCAGACCGTCTTTGAGCGCCATGCGGCAAAGGATGGAGTTCGCCGCGAACGCGATCATCGCCAGGACGGTCAGGGCGACAGTGCGCCAGGGCATGGGGCGGGGCTTTCGTGCACGCGAACGCGAGGACGAGCGCATCGAACGCTCGCGCGCAAATTGTTGCAAGCTGCGGCTGGACTGAGATGAACGAAACCGCTCTGCGGAAGCTAACCCGCCCTCGCCACATCCATGTCGGCTTCGTACTCGAGCTCGATCGGGCCGGTCATCAGCACGTGATCGTCGCTCTCGCGCCATTCGACGGTGAGCTCGCCGCCGTCGAGTTCAACGGTGGCGAAGCGGGCGCAGAGGCCGCGCCGGGTCGCGGCGACAACCGCCGCGCAGGCGCCGGTGCCGCACGCCCGGGTGATCCCGACGCCGCGCTCCCACACCCTGAAACGGATGTAGTCGGGACGGCGGATCTCCGCGAAGCCGATGTTCGCCCGCTCGGGGAAGAGCGGATGGTTCTCCAGCATCGAGCCGAGCTTGTCGACCGCCAGGCTCTCGACGTCCTCGACGAAGAAGACGCAGTGCGGGTTGCCCATGTTGACCGCGCCGGGGGTGTGGATCAGCGGCTTGTCGACCGGGCCGATCGCCAGCTCCAGCCGGCGGGTGTCCATCTTCTCGGCGAGCGGGATCTCCTCCCACTTCAAGAGCGGGCTGCCCATGTCGACGCAGATGGTTTTCGGCGCGCGGCGCTCGGCGACGAGCCGGCCGGCGTTGGTCTCGATCACGGCGCGCTGGCCGTCGCCCTCGTTAAGCAAGAGCCAGCCGACGCAGCGCGCGGCGTTGCCGCAGGCGTCGACCTCTCCGCCGTCAGCGTTCCAGATGCGCATGAAGGCGTCGCCGCGGATCGATCGCTCGATCGCGATGACTTGATCGCAGCCCACCCCTTGGCGCGGATCGGCGATCGCGCGCGCCTGGTCGGGCGTTAACGAGAGGCCGCCCCGATCGCGCGCATCGAAGATCGCGAAGGCGTTGCCGAGGCCGTTCATCTTGAAGAGCTTCATGGCGCGTCCAGATGCACGAAGGGGGCCAGATCGACGCCTCCGCCCCCAAACGCCAGTCCCGCCGCCGATCCAAGGCCCGATATATGGCCCGCCGCGGCGCTTGAGGAAAGGCCTTGCGGAAGCCGGTTGCAGCTTGTGCTGTCGCGGCGCGGGGTTCCCCTCGAAAGCGCATTCCCGGGCGCGGCTGCCGCATCACGGGAAACATGAGGAACGCTGGCGATTGCACGCTAGAGTAGATAAGCTTTCAGACGCATGCAAACAGGGGGACGGCGTGCTGAACTGGATACAATCCGCATGCGCAAGTCTTGCAGCCGCAGTGGTTTTGGCTGGCGGTGCACATGCACAAACACCGCCCGCGCCGCCGATCGGGCCTCTCGGGGCGCCGCCGTCGGCAAGCTCCAGCGCCGTTCTGGAGCTTCATCCGACACCGGATTTTGTCGTTGAGCACGCGTATACGGCTCCTGAGGAAGCGCAGTTCGAGCCCTTCCAGGGCGTTCGCATTCTGCTTCTGGACACTCAGCACGATACGACGGGCGCGCAGGAGGCGCACTATTCGCGTACGGTCGCGCAGGCCGCGGCCTACGCCGGGGTCGTTCAAGTCTCGCAGCTGGCGGTCCCTTATGATCCCGCGTTCCAGCGTCTGGAGTTCCACCACGTCCGCGTCGTCCGCGACGGCGCGGTGGAGGATCGCTCCGAACGGACCCATTTCGATGTCTTACGACGCGAGGAGTTTCTCGAACAGCTCGTCATGACGGGCGCGCTGACCGCGACATTGCGGCTTGACGACGTACGCGCCGGCGACATCGTCGACGTCGCTTACACGGTTTATGGAAATCCCGAGAGCTACGGCGGTCGGCACGCCGCGGCCTTCGTGCTCGGATCGCCGGTTCCGATCGAGACCTTTGCGCTGCGCAGCCGCTGGCCCTCGGGCGCCGCCTGGACGCTGCGAGGAAGCGGGCCCGAGGTGACCGAAACGCGCGATGGCGACACCTTCGTAATCGAGGCTCCTCCGCAACCATTGGACAAGATCGAGCCGGTGCTGCTCACGCCGATCACTGAGCCGCTTGTCCCGATGATTCAGGCGTCGAGTTTTGGCGATTGGAGCGATATCGCGGCCTGGGGCCGAGAATTCTATCGAACCGAGGAGAACGCCGAGGTCTCTGCCCTCGCGGAAACTTTCATCGCCGAGCACCCGACGAAAGCCGAGCAGATCGTCGCCGCGTTGAGGTTTGTGCAGCAGGACGTGCGCTACTTCGCTTTGATCCTCGGCGAGGGCGGCTACGTGCCGGCGCCGGTCAGTGAAACTCTGCGATCCCGCTCGGGCGACTGCAAAGCCAAGACCTTGCTGTTCCTTTCATTGATGGACGCTCTCGGCGTCGAGGCGAACGCCGCCTTGGTCAGCACCGGCCTCGGGGAGACCTTGCCGGACTGGCCCGCCTCGCCGATCACCTTTGACCACGTCCTGACGCGGGTTCGCCTTGACGGTGAAGACTATTGGCTGGACCCGACGGAGATATTCCAAGGCGGCGTGCTCGACGTGCTGTCCCAGCCCGACTACGGCTATGCGTTGCCGCTCGACGGCTCGGGCGAGTTGGTCAGCATGGAGCGCGACAGATCGGCCGAGCCGACTCGAATCTATCGGGACACATATGACCTTTCCGAAGGCGCGGACGAGCCGGCGCGCTTTAGCGTCGAGCAAGTATTGACCGGAATTCCCGCTGATGTTCAGCGCGGTGTTTTCGCGAGCTTCTCGCGGGTCGATCTCGAAGAAGCGATGACCGGATACTATTCGTCCTTTCTCGGGGACGCCGAAATCGCCGATGCGGCGCAGTTCATAGACGACATCGACGCGAACAGGTTCACCGTCACATATGACTTCAACCTGAATGATCCCTATACCGAAGATGACGAAGACGAAAATCTGGTTTGGCTCAACCTCTACGGCTACGGCATCGCCGCGCCTCTCGCCAATGTAGATGCGGACGCGCGGGATTGGCCCTTATTGCTGCTGCATCAGGATGCGATGCGCCATGAAGTGGTGGTCCGGCTGCCGGCCGCGGCGAGCTGGGATTTCGAGACCGATCCGACCACGATTGAAAACGAGGCTTTTCGCTACGCCAGAACAGTCGAGCACCAAGGCGGGCGCTTGCTGATCACGCACGAATTGGAGGTGTACACGGAAACAGTCGCCGCAGAGCAGATCGAAGCTCTGCTTGAAGACCAAGACGAGATGCTCGAGGCGCTTTCGTACGAGATTTATATTCCGAAGCGGACGGTTGCGCGCGCGCCCGACCTGACGTTACCCCCGCTCGATCTCGGTCTTGAGCTGCCCGATCCGACTACTGAGTAGATCGCTTCAGCAACCGAAATCGTCCATGATCGAGAGCAGGTCCTCAGCGCCGGCGCGATCGCCGTTCTCGCGATAAAGTTCGTAGGTTCGAAGATCGATCCAGCACGCGGCCGCGTCAAAGCCCAAGTCCCGCGCTTTCACGGATTGCTGCTCGAGAAGCCGCGCATTCGACTCGAAGAAACCAACGCCGCTGAATAGCTCGAGCGCCTGATCGAGATCTTCGTTCGCCGCGAGCGCGTCGCCGAGTTCTCTCCGAACAATCGCGCGATCAAACAGCAACATCGATCGCATGTCGCG
>JASFUX010000096.1:0-11979 GCA_050050115.1 Maricaulaceae bacterium
GCGGGCGATCGCGACGCGCTGGCGCTCGCCGCCCGAGAGCTTCACGCCGCGTTCGCCGACCAGCGTGTCATAGCCCTTCGGCAGCTTGGCGATGAAGTCGTGCGCGTGCGCGCGCTTGGCCGCGTCGACGATCTGCGCCTCGGACGCGTCGGGCCGCGCATAGGCGATGTTCTCGCCGATCGAGCGGTGGAACAGCGCCGGGTCCTGCGGCACGAGCGCGATGGCGCGGCGCAAGGTCGCCTGGGTGACGTCGCGCACGTCTTGCCCGTCGATGCGGATCGCGCCCGCGTCGACGTCGTAGAGCCGCTGGACCAGCTTCACGAAGGTCGACTTGCCCGAGCCGGTCGGTCCGACGAGGGCGACCCGCTCGGCCGGACGGATCGTGAGCGAGAAACCCTCATAAAGCGCGCCGGCCTGGTTGGCGTAGCCGAAGGCGACGTCGTCGAACGCGATCTCGCCGTCGCCGGGGACGAACGCGGGCGCGCCGGGCTTGTCGTCGACCTCGAACGGCAGGCGGGCATAGATCGCCGCGTCCTCGAGCTCGTCGATCGAGCGCTGGAGGTTCTGCACTTCCTCGCCGAACCGGCGCATGTAGCCGGCCATCAGCATGCAGGCCGAGATCGCGAAGGCGACGTCGCCGGGGCTGGCGTCGCCTCGCGCCCATCGGTCGACCAGCATGCCGACGAGACCCGCCATCAACGCCAGCACCGCGATGATCTGCACGAGCCAGGCGTTGACGAACCGCCCCCAGGTGCGTTGCGTGGCCGCGCGCCACTCGCCGGTCTTGAGCGCGAAGCGCGCATCCTCGCGCGCCTCGGCGCCGAAGCTCTTGACCACCGCGTTCGAGCCGATCGCGTCGGCCACCGCGCCGCCGACCGCGGCGTCCTTGCGGTTGCTCTCCTGGTTCGCGGGCCGGATGTAGTTCGCCGACAGAAAGATCGACAGGCCGACGAAGATCGCCAGCACCGCAAGGGCGTAGAGGCCGATGAGCGGCCAGGCGACCAGCATGTAGAACGCCAGGCCGAAAAGCACGATCATCGTCGGCACGATGCCGAGAATGATCGTCATGTTGGCCATGTCGTAGGCCCACATCGCCCGGGTGATCCGCCGCACGATCGCGCCGGGAAAAGCGTTGGCGTGCCAGTCCGCGGAAAACCTCTGCACACGGCCGAAGGTGTGATTCGCCAGGTGCTCCATGTTGCGCACGGTCATCGGCACCTCGAACCAGCGGATCGCCGTCATCCGGAAGGCGAAGAAGCCCGCCGTCGCGCCAAGGAACAGCGCATAGGCGCGCCAGGCGCCGTCGACGGCGCCATCGGGTCCGTTCGCCAGCGCATCAACCAGCCGGCCCGAGAGCACGGGCACCAGCAGGTCCGAGACGGTGGCGATCAGCGCGAAGACGCACATCGCCGCAAAGCGGCCGGGCAGGCGCATCCAAAGCCCGGCGAGAAAGCCCAGCACCTGCCAGTTCGACAGGGTGCGCGGCGCGTCCTCCTCGTCGGGCGAGACGAGGTCGGGCGTCGTCGGGTGGGGCGCGTCGGAGTCGAGCGCCGGGTCGGGGCCTTCGTCGCGCGCGGTCTTGCGTCCCGCGCCGTCGCGGCGCAGTTCGCTGTCCGATGTCGCCGCCGAAACGCTCGTTTGGGCGGACATCTGGGCGGCGCCCGTTTGCGCGCGCGCATCTTGATCGATGTCGGTCATGGCATGTTTCGGGAGCTGTGCAGGCCGCTGGACCTTAGATGGGTCGTTGCGCGGCGGATGCGAGCGCCCGCTTTCGTCTTAGATTGAAGAGCCGGGTTCGACGGATCTGGTCATGCGCGGGCGGGCCGCGGCAGGGCCGGGCCTTCAGCGCGGAGACGTCCGTCGGGGCGTCTCCGTATCAGACGAATCGCAACATGCAGCGGTGCTCCCGAGTTGGAGGAGCGGCGTTGATACGCCGATCGGCGCGATTGGTCCAGCCCGGCGCGGTTCGCGCGCGGCGCGGCGTGGCTCAGATGCAATTCTTTTGGGCGACGGGAGCGCTCGCAAAGCTGCGACGGATCACGTACACCCCCGCGCCATGAGTATTCCGCCCGCCCGCGTCCTCATCGTCGCCGGCTCGGACTCCGGCGGCGGCGCCGGGATCCAGGCCGACATCAAGACCGTGACCGCGCTCGGCGGCTACGCGATGACGGCGGTCACCGCGATCACCGTGCAGGACACCACCGGCGTGCACGGCGTGCATCCGGTTCCGCTTGATGTGGTCGAAAAGCAGATCGCCTGCGTGCTCGCGGACATCGGCGCGGACGCGATCAAGACCGGCATGCTCGGCGACAAGAAGACCGTCGAGCGGGTCGCCAAGGCGCTCTCGGCCGCCGCCGCGCAGACGCCGCTGGTGGTCGATCCGGTGATGGTCGCCAAGGGCGGCGCGGCGCTTTTGAAAGACGACGCCGTCGGCGCGGTGAAAAAGCATCTGTTGCCGCTCGCCGCCCTCGTCACCCCCAATGCGCCCGAGGCCGCGCGCCTGACCGGGATCGAGGTCGTCGATCAGGACACCCAGACCGCCGCCGGCCGCGCGCTCCTCGACCTTGGCGCCGAAGCGGCGCTGGTCAAGGGCGGGCACCTGCCGGGGCCGTCCGTGATCGATGTATTGGTCACCGAGTCCGGCGTCCGCGTGTTCGACAATCCGCGCATCGAGACGACCTCGACCCATGGCACCGGCTGCACGCTCGCCTCGGCGATCGCGACGGGGCTCGGCCAGGGCATGGCGCTCGAAGGCGTGGTCGAGCGCGCGATCGGCTACGTGCGCGAAGCGATGACCCATGCGCCGGGCTTCGGCGCGGGCCACGGCCCGCTCGACCATGGGTGGATGTTGCGGGAGTAGTCTATCGCATCAGCCGCCGCTGCAGCTGCGGGTCAGGGATGGCGCACATGTCGGTCCGGCCGAACAGGCGATAGCGATTGAGCGCGATCCGGCGGTAGAGCCGGTCCCGCGCGGGCCGGGGCAGGATACGCAACACGAACGCCAAACGGCCAAGCCCGCCGAGCCGCCCGCCGGCGCGGATCACCGCCTCGCTCGCCGCCCACGCGCGACCGCCGTCGAGATAGAGCCATGTGTCCTGCTGGTTAGGATCAAGCCCGTAGTGAACGGCGATCGCGCGGCCGAGGTCGGTCTGAACCGGGCAGATGCGCAGCTCTTCCTTCCGGTCGAGCCGCGCGATCGTGCGCGCCGCGGTGGAGCAGAGCGCGCACTCGGCGTCCATGAAGACGATGGGGCCCGCGTCGTCGAACGCGGGAACGGCGGGATCGTCGCGGTAAGAGAAGGGCGCGCGAGGCGTCAGCAGTGACATGCGCCAACTCTAGACCGCGTTGCGCGGCTACGTCTTGAGCCGATACCCGGTCTTGAAGATCCACCAGACGATCGTTGAGCACACGACCAGAAACACCGTCGTCATGCCCAGACTGATCATCGGAGAAACGTCGGCCGAGCCGTAAAAGCTCCAGCGGAAGCCCGAGACCAGGTAGACCACCGGGTTGAACAGAGTCACCGTCTGCCAGACGGGTGGCAGCATCGAGATCGAATAAAAGCTGCCGCCGAGGAACGTCAGTGGCGTGACGATCAGAAGCGGCGCGATCTGCAGCTTTTCGAAGTTGTCCGCCCAGATGCCGATGATGAAGCCCAAGAGCGCGAAGGTCACCGAGGTCAGCACCAGAAACAGGATCATCACGAACGGATGGTCGATCTGGATCGGCACGAAGAAGGCCGAGGTGATGAGGATGATGAGACCGAGGATAATCGATTTGGTCGCCGCGGCGCCGACGTAGCCGCCGACGATCTCGAACGTCGAGACGGGCGCCGAGAGAAGCTCGTAGATGGTGCCGGTGAACTTCGGGAAGTAGATGCCGAACGAAGCGTTTGCGACCGACTGGGTCAACAGCATCAGCATCATCAGGCCCGGCACGATGAAGGCGCCGTACTCGACGCCGTCGATGTTGGGCATGCGCGAGCCGATCGCCGCGCCGAAGACGACGAAGTAGAGCGCGGTCGAGACCACCGGCGAGAGGATGCTCTGCAGCATGGTGCGGAACCAGCGCGACATCTCATAGCGGTAGATCGCTCGCATGGCGCGCAGATTGATCGCCGGCACGGGCGCGTCGGCGCCGGCTTGAGCGGAGGAGGAGGCGTCAGTCATCAGTGGCTCCTCACCAGTGATACGAAAATCTCTTCGAGCGAGCTTGAGGTGGTGTTGAGGTCTTTCACCCGAATGCCGGCTTCGTTGAGCCCCGCCAGCAGCGAGGTGATCCCGGTGCGGTCGGCGCGCGTGTCGTAGGTGTAGGTCAGGTTTTCGCCGTCCTCGGAGAGTTCCAGGCCGTGATCGCTCAAGGCCGCGGGCACTGCGTGGAGACGTTCTTGGAGCTGCAAGGAGAGCTGCTTCTTGCCCATCTTGCGCATCAGCTCGGCCTTCTCCTCGACCAGGACGATCTCGCCCTTGGAGATCACGCCGACGCGGTCGGCCATTTCCTCGGCCTCTTCGATGTAGTGCGTGGTCAAGATGATGGTCACGCCCTGGGCGCGCATCTCATTGATCAGCTCCCACATGCCCTGCCTCAACTCGACGTCGACGCCGGCCGTGGGTTCGTCCAGGAACAAGATCTTTGGTTCGTGCGCGAGCGCCTTGGCGATCATCACGCGGCGCATCATCCCGCCCGACAGCGCCCGGATCTGCTCGTTGCGCTTGTCGTAGAGCGAGAGATCTTTGAGGACCTTTTCGATCACCTTCGGATTGGAAGGCTTGCCGAAGAGGCCGCGCGAATGGCGGACCGAGTTCCACACCGTCTCGAAGATGTCGTTCGACATCTGCTGCGGCACGAGGCCGATCTCGGATCTGGCGGCGCGAAACTCCTTGACCACGTCATGGCCGTTGGCGAGCACGGTTCCGCCCGTGGGGTTCACGGTGCCGCAAATGATCGAGATCAGCGTGGTCTTGCCCGCGCCGTTGGGGCCGAGCAGGGCGAAGATCTCGCCGCGCCGGATTTCCAGATCAACGTTCTTGAGCGCCTGCAGCCCGCCCGCGTAGGTCTTGGAGAGATTCTGAACGGATATGACCGGTTCCATGAGGCCCCCGCTTGGCCCGGCGCGTGAAGAAGCGGGCCGCTTATAGCGGCCCGGACCGGGGAGAGATAGGGCGCGCGAGGAGAAGCGCAAGAGCGAGGCGGGCGCGCGTCGGCGCGCGGCCTATGGGTCGAGTTCGCCGACGTCCGCCGCCAGCACGGCGTCGAGGAAGCGCCTGTAGAAGTGCGCTGCGCGCGTCAGGCCTTCGACCGAGATCGTCTCCAACACGTCCCCGCTGGTGTGATAGAGCGCGCCCGAGTGGATCGCCTGAACGCGCGGAACGCCTAGAGGTTCATAACCCCTGAGATCGCCCGGGACCGCCTCGCGGTATTCCTCGATCAGCGCAAAACCGGTCGCCGCCTGCGCCTCGCGCGCAGTCTGCACCAGGAACGGCGCCATGTTGGAGATGCCGAAGCTCATCGGCTGCTCGCGCGGATAGACCTCCCAGGTCACCGCATCGATCTCGTACTGGGCGACGTGCTCGAGGTTGAGGACCAGCACCGCGCGCTCGGCGAGGTCAGGGTTCATCGCGACGAAGTTCGACGCGCCGTTGAGGCCCCGGCTGTGGTGCCCGGCGCTGGCGACGAAGACCATCGTGCGCGCCGGCGGCGTCTCGGCCGATCCGTAGTGGCGCGCCAGCGCGATCAGTGTGGCGAGCCCGTCGGCGTTGTCGCCCGCGCCGTCGAACCAGCCGTCGAGGTGCGCGTTGACGATGACGACCTCGTTGCTCTCCCCTGGGAGCACGCCGACGACGTTGTGCGCGGTGAGACCGGAGAGGTTTTCGGCGTCGAGGGTCATCGACGCGCGGACCTCGCCCGGAGCGGCTTCGGCGATGTGTTCGATCAGCCAGGCGCCGTCTGCGCCGCCGATGTTGAAGCAAGGCCCGCCGCAGCCGCCGAAATCGTAGACATGCATGTTGCCGGCCTGCTCGACGACATTGATCACGGCGAGCGCGCCGTCATTGATCAGCGCTTGGGCGGACTCCCGCATCAAGGTGCGCGCCGTGTAGGCGCTGCGCTCCGGGCGGACGGACTGCACGGCGATCATGCCCGAAACATCGGGGTCCGCGCGGCTCGCGGCGGGACCGACGTAGACCAAGGGTGCTTCGAGCCGCTCGCCCAATATGAACGAGCCGTAGGTCGGCACGGCGGAGCCGAGGGCCCGAGCGTCGGCGCCGCCATTCTCTGCGTTCAGATTGACCAACACGCGCCAGCGGTGCGGGAACCACATGTCTTCGGACGCGCTGAACTCTTGGACCTCCACGTTCTCAAGCCCAGCGGCTTGGAATTGCTCGCCGACCCAGCGGGCGGCCTCGGCGGCGGCGGGGCGGCCGGAGATGCGGCCCCAGAACTGGGAGCCGCTCTGCTGGTCCCGCTGCGAGAAGCCGACAATCTCGGCGACATTCTCGAGGATTGCCGCGCCGTTTAGCTCGGGCGCAGCCGGATCGTCCGGCGCAGGCGCGACATCGAAGGCGGCTTCGCCGATCGCGCCAAGGCTGGGTGGGCTTTGAAGAAGCGAAACGTCGATGACGACGTTCGGACTAGGCGACGCGTCTTCCGCTTGCGCGAGCGCCGGCGAGACTCCGGGCAGGAAACCTGCAAGGACCGCGCTAGCGATCATGCCGACGCGCGGAGCAGTTCCGCGATTTGCAGTGATCATCCTCGATCCTCCCTAAACAGACCTCCGCTTGCCGCGTCCAATGGCAGAATGCATTTCGCCGCGCTCAACGCACCCTGCGTCGCCTACTGCGCCATCGTCTCCACTACGATCGTCTCCCGCGCGATCACCCGCCTGCCGCGCAGCACATAGCGCAGCTCGTAGGTTCCCGGCTCGGCCGGCGCGCGGATCTCGGCCGGGCTGCCGCGGTCGGCGTAGTGATAGTCGGTGTAGGCGTTGTCCGCCGCGTCCGGCGCAGTGATGGTGATCCAGTCGTTCGGATTGGCCGGGCCTTCGAACGGAATGGAAAGCGTCGCGCCTCCGTTGATCGGCGGCTCAGGCGGCGTGAAGCTCGCTGTCGCGTCGGTGACGGTGAGCGGCGAGCGACCGATCACGCGGCCGCCGTCGAGCACGTAGCGGACTTCATATTCGCCCGGCTCGACCGGCGCCGCGATGGACAGCGGACTGCCGTCGCGGGTGTAGGCGTAGTCGGTGTAGGTGTTGTCGGGCGCGTCGGGCGCGGTGATGGTGATCCAGTCCCTCGGCTCGCCTGGACCGGTCCACGCGACCGAAACCTCCGCGCCGGCGCCGACCGAGGCGGGCGCGTCCAGTGTGACATCGGCGGGGATGATCTCGATCGGCTTGCGGGCGATCACCTCCTGGCCGCGCAGCACGTAGCGCAGCTCGTAAGTCCCCGGGTCGAGCGGCATGCGGATGTTCAGCGGGCTGCCGTCGCGCGTATAGGCGTAGTCGGTATAGCGATTGTCCGGCATGTCCGGCGCGACCACGGTGATCCAGTCCCGGTCGGCGTCCGGGCCGGTCCAGGCGACGTCGAGGTGCGCGCCGACCGTCGCCGTGTCGGGGGCCGTCAAAGTCGCCGCGCTCGCCGTCACCTCGATCGGCCGACGCGCGAGCACGGTGTTTCCATCGAGCACGTAGCGCACCTCGTATGCGCCTGGCTCGACCGGCGCGGCGAGCGTCAACGGATTGCCCTCGCGCGTATAGGCGTAGTCGCCATAGCCGTTGTCTGGAGCATCGGGCGCGACGACAGTGACCCAGTCGCCGTCGTAGCCGGGACCGCTCCAGTCGACGGAGAAATTCGCGCCGACGCCGATCGTGTCGACCGCTTCGAGCGTCACTTCGACCGGTGTCGCCGTGATCGCAACCCGCGCGAGCACGCGCGGCGGCGAGCCGAGCACATAGCGCGCTTCATATTCCCCCGGCTCATTGGGCATCTCGACGACGAGGGGCGAGCCGTCGCGCGTATAGGCGTAGTCGGTGTAGCTGTTCGACGGCGCGTCGGGCGTGGTGAACGTGACGTAGTCGTTGCGCCGGTCCGGGCCCGTCCAGGCGATGACGACCTCGGAGCCGACCGGCGCCTCGCCCTCAGGCGTCAGCTCCAGCGTGGCCTCGAAATTGTATTCGAGCGCAATCGTGACGTGCTTGTGGATGTTCGCCGCCACCACGACGTTGCGCGCCTCGCCGGTCAGCCCGTCAGCGGCTTCGACGAACACGTCGTAGGCGCCGGGCTCGACCTCGGTCTCCGTCGCGCCTGCGTCAGTCAGCTCGAACGCCGTCTCGCCGCCGCCGGCTTCGACGACGCGCCAGGTCAGACCTTCTTCGATCTCCGGCCCGCCGGCCAGCTCGGTGGCGCGCAACGTGAGGATCGTCGCGGCGTCGACCGGCTCGGGCGCGACCTCGACCACGGTTTCGTTGAGCGCCGTGGTCAGCTCTTCAGCGTTGCTCGCGTCGAGATAGACCCCGCCGGTGTTCTCCGCCAGGCATTGCAGCTGCAGCCGGTCGTGCTCCTCGACGATGTCGAAGCCGATGACATGGGCGGTGAAGTCGACGCCCAGGCGTTCAAGCTCGGCGCCGACGGCGCACGGATCGAGGTCGCACGTCTCCTTGCCGTCGGTGACCAGGATCACCGTCGCTCGCCGCTCAGTGTAGGCGAGCTCTTCAGCCGCATACTGAACGGATGCGGTCAGCGGCGTCATGCCGATGGGATTGAGATCGTCGACCGCCGTGCGGATCGCGTCACGGTCCGCGCCCAAAGACGCGAGCGTTTCGATGTCGGAGCAGTCTCCGCGGCGATTGTGCCCGTAGGCGACGAGACCCAGCCGCCGCTCGGCGGGCAAGTCGGTGAGCAGCCCGTCGATCACGTCGCGCGCGATCGAGATCTTTGCGACGCCCTCGATCTGGCCCCACATCGAGCCCGAGCCGTCGAGCACCAAGATCGCGTCTTCCGGCGCGGCGGCGTCGTCCTGGGCCGGCGCAGGGCCTGACGCGAAGCCGAAAGCAGCCGCTGCGGCGAGGCCTGCGAGCGCGCGTTGAAACCGGAAAACCATGATCCATCCCCCGTTCGTTCAAAGTCGTTTGCGCGAGTATCAAACCGAGATTGTGGGGGGAATGGGGCGGCGGGGCGGGGCGAGCCGGCGCCGCCTTCTTTCGTTAGTGTTCAATCTGGAGCGGTACTCTCGGACTGAACTCACTGCGTGTGCAGATCATACGATCCGCTCGGAATGGCCGATTCGCCGCAGGCGTGCGGTGTTCAAGCGCGTTTCCAAGGTAACGAAATAATAGTAGAGGCGCGCCATCCGTTGCGCCGCCGCTTGACGGCGGCGCGGGGGCCGAAACGTTTCGGCCGCCTAGCGGGGGCGCGAGAGATGCGCGACGTACGCCCTGTCATACTGGTCATTGGCGTGATGCTCGCCGGCCTCGGCGTTGCGATGCTTGCGCCGATGGCGGCGGATTTTTTCGTCGGATCGCCAGACTGGCGCTCATTCGCGGCGACCGGAGCGCTGACGATGTCGGTCGGCATGGCCATGATGATCTCAGCGCGCGGATCGACGGCCGTGCTGACGACGCGCGCGGCGTTCCTGATGACTTCCCTGTCGTGGGTCATCCTGGCCGCATTCGGCGCGATCCCGTTTCTGACGTCGAACATCGGACTATCCGTCGGCGAAGCGTTCTTTGAATCGATGTCCGGACTGACGACGACAGGCGCGACGGTGATTACCGGCCTGGACACCAAGCCGCCGGGTCTTTTGCTGTGGCGCGCGCTCCTCCAGTGGATCGGCGGGATCGGCATCATCCTGACGGCGATCGCGGTGCTGCCGATGTTGCAGGTCGGCGGCATGGAGCTGTTCCGCGTCGAGTCCTCGGACACCTCCGACAAGATACTTCCGCGGGCGGGCGAGATCGCCGGCTTCGTCGGCCTCGTCTACGTCGCGCTGACCCTCGCCTGCGCGGTGAGCTACGACCTGCTGGGCATGACCCCGTTCGAGGCGATCACACACGCCATGACGACGCTTTCGGCCGGCGGCTTCTCGACGTCCGACGCCTCGATGGGCGCCTTTACGCCGGGCGGCGCGGACATAGCGGCCGACTTCTTCATGATGACCGCCGCTCTGCCGTTCACGATATACATTTTCGTCCTGCGGCGCGATCTCCGCCGCCTGATCGAGGACAGCCAGACGACCGGCTACATTGCGCTCGCAGCTTTCCTGGTCGGCGCGATGACGCTCTACCTGATCGGCTCGCACCAGTACGGCGCGCTGAGCGCGCTGCGCTTGTCGGCCTTCAACGTCGTCTCGGTGTTGACCGGGACCGGCTATGCGACGACGGACTACAGCGCCTGGGGCCCGTTCGCCGTCGCGGCGATCTTCTGCATCACCTTCCTCGGCGGTTGCGCGGGCTCGGCGGCCTGCGGCATCAAGATGTTCCGCATACAGGTCGCATTCGTCGCGATGAGGGCGTTGCTTCAGAAGATGATGCGTCCGCATCGGGTCGCGCGCATGCGCTACTCCGGCCGAGCCATACCCGAGGCCGCGGTCTATGCCGTGCTGAGCTTTCTGTTTCTCTACTTCGGCGCCTGGGCCGTCTCGACGCTCGCGCTCTCGGTCATCGGGATCGATCCGACGACCGCGATGTCGGCCTCGGCGACCAGCTTGGCGAACGTCGGTCCCGGCCTCGGCGCGATCATCGGCCCGGCCGGCACCTTCGCGCCGCTGCCCGATCCCGCCAAGTGGGTGCTCGCCGGGACAATGCTGCTTGGCCGGCTCGAGATTCTGTCGGTGCTGGTGATGTTCACGCCGACGTTCTGGCGCAGCTAGAGCGCGTCCTTCTTCCCGATCACTGCGCCGGGGTCCCAGACCCACCTGCCTTGCGCCTCGTCCCACATCCAGGCGTCGCGCGGGTCGTGGCCGCGGTCGGTCAGGGCGTCGACCTCGACGCCGCGGCTCTGGGCGAGGTCGCCGAGGACGCGCTCGACGCCGGCGAGAACGTCTGCTGCGTCGCCGGCTTCGGCGGCGGTCGTATCCGCTTCGGGCGGCGGCGCCTTGGCGCGGGCTTGAGCGAGGGCGGTGGCGACCTTCGCCAGGCTCTCGGCGAGCTTGATCGCGCTCTGGGCGGCGGCCTCGTCGGCGCGCAGGCTCGCGTCGGCGGCGCGGGCGAGGGCGGCGTCGGCGGCGGCGAAGACCCGGGTGAAGATGCGGCCGGGGTCGGGCGCGGCGGCGAGGGCGGCGATCTCGCCCAGAACGTCCACGCGAACGTCCGTAGACGCATCGTGACGGCGCCTGGTTGCGCTTGAGCCTTTGGGCGGTCGCGGCCGGGACGCGTCGAGAGTCTTGATGTCGCAGTCGGCGACGTTGAAGTCTTTCGCGTCGATCGGCGGCGCGAGGGCGGCGTCGGCGGCTTTGGCCACGTCGCAGCGCCGCCAGCCTTCGGCGCGGGCGCGCCGGGTCATGGTCGACACGCCCACCCCGAAGCGGGCCGCGACCGAGACGGCGGTCTCGCCGGCGACGTAGGCGGACCGGATCGCCGCCCAGACCGCTTCGTCGCGCGCCGCGCCGTAAGTCGGCGGCCGGACGCCGCGCTGCGGGCTCGGCCGCCGCCGGGGCGCGCTTGCGGCGAGCTTGGCCGTTTCGACTCGGTCTTCACGGGCTCGTCGTTTGGCGGGGTGCCGCCCGGACACCCGTCGGGGGAGCAGGTTCTTGAACATGCCGTGATCCTACGTCGGCCCGGACAGGGGGCGGATTGGCCGCGAGCATCTTTCTCGCCGCGCCCGGCGCGGGCGGGCAATCGAGCCGATTGAGCAGGCAGGGGGGCGTGGACAAGCGCCACTCCGGCGAGCGCTCGGAGCGTTGCCTTTCGGCGTCTCTCTTCGGGTTGTTAACCACGCCCTAACCACACCGGCCTAGCCGTTGGGCAAATACTGCCCAGTCCTCCGTTTG
>JASFUX010000097.1:0-11951 GCA_050050115.1 Maricaulaceae bacterium
CGCCTCCTTCGAGCCTGCCAGCGGCGGCAAGGTCCCTTCGGCGCTCAAGCTGCCGCCGCGCACCATGTTGACGCCGAAGATTATCGCCACGGCCTCACCTGCATCAGCCGCGGCGAATTCGAGCGCGCGCGGCTGATCGTCCGGCGCCGGACTGACCCGCGCCATGAGCGGACCGCCGTCGCCTTCAGCTTCGAACGACAAGCTGCGCAACCGATCGCCGGTGTGCTGCGCAGAAAGCCTCACGTCCCGCAGCACGACGCCGTCCGCCGCACGCACACGGTCGAACCTGACCACCATGTCGAGCGGCGCGCCGACGCCCGCGTCGCCGCCGCGCGAGAACTGGCTGACAAGACCTCGCGCGTCGACGAAGCCGCCGCTCAGGCTGGCGATCAACGCGCCGTCGTCCCCGCGCGTCAGGGAGCCCGCCGCATCGACGATGTCTTCAATCTCAAGGCGTTCGACCACGAAGCTCTCAAGCCGGCCGTCAGATGCGAGCGAGATCTCGCCCGCGACGTGCGCGCCAGGCGCTTCAAGCGCGATGTCCGAGAGCTCAAGATCCCCACCCTCTCCCTGGGTGACCGCGAGGTGCGCCGAGGCGGGCTCGCCGGCAAGCTTGCGCCAGCTCGTTCCCGGCCACGACAGGCGCGCCTGCTCGAGATCGGCGACAACCTCGGCCGAGCGGATCTCCATGCCGCGTCCGCGCGAGGTCATCTCGACCTCCGCGGCGCCGGAAAAGACCGATCGGACTGGCAGGCCGAACGCGTCGAACGCCGAAGCGTCGAGCGCGGCCTCAACGTGAAACGCCGTGCTGTCGCCCTCGACGCCGAGCAGCTCCCGCCATTCGATGCGCGCAGGCGCCGGGCCGAGACGGCCCTCGCCGAAGGCCCGCACCTCGTCACGGCTCGCAACCACCTCGATATCGGCGTCGGTCACGTCGAGCCCGGGAAACATCGTCGCCGAGCTGACGCCTTCGAATGCGCCTTCGAGCGTGAAGCCGATGTCCTCAACCGGAACGTCCTCGTACATCGGGCGGACGATCTCGAAAGCCGCCTCGCCGTCTCCGCCCACGGACGAAGGCGCGATCCCGTAGCTCGAAGGGAAATTGAGCGGCGGCTCGTCGATGAAGGCGAGCAGGTCCTCAGCCCGCCCGAGTACGGTTCCGCCGAAGCGCGCCGGCGCACCCTTGGGGTTCAATCGAGGTATGTCGACGAACCCCGACTGAAAGCTCATTCCCGCCATGTAGCCGCCGGCGAGATCGATGGTGAAACGGTTGCCTTCGAGCAGGCCCGAGCCGCGACCGGCGGTCAGCGGCGACATGGTCGAAACGAAATGAACCTCGGCGCCCTCGAAATCAAAGCTCAAAGCCAGCTTCTCGTTCTCGAGCTGCTGCTCCACGATGGCCTCGGCGGGCAGATCGATGTCGAGAAAGATGTTGCGCGCTTGACCCGCGCCCACCGCGCGCTCGACCCAGCGCCGCGCGCCGTCGCCCAGCGAAACGGGCCAATAGCGCAGCACGTCCTCGACGCTCGCCTCGCCGTCGACCGGGCCAAGCAAGCGCACCGACGGCAACAGCCGGCCGTCGGAAACCTGCTCAAGCCGCACCCGGCCGGCGAAGCGGCCGACTACATCGCTCATGCCGACCTCAATGGAATCGATCGACAGACTCTTGCGCGAAGGATCGATCGCGCCTTCGAAGTTGACGAGCCGAATGTCGAGCGGCGTTTCGAAGACCGGACGCGCGTCGACCTCCACCGCTTCGAACACCGCCGCGACCGGATAGCTGCCGTCGCGCCCGCCGCCCCACATCCAAGCGGCCGCGCCTTCGACGCGCCCGCGAAAGGCGCCGTTGACGAATTCCGAAGAGATTTGGCCGCGCTCGATAGAGACGGCCCCGCTGATGGGATCGAACGCGAAGTAGACGTGCGCTCCTGAAAGATCGAACTCGCGCAACGGATGGCGCACGCGCCCCTCGCTGAAGGTCAGCTCAACGTCGGCGGCAAGCAGACCGCGGCTTTCATCGACCGCCGCCGACGCCGCGACCCGCGCTGGCGCGTCGATGCTGGTGAGAACGGCGAAGGGACCGTCGCTCGGAAACAGCTCCGCAGACGAAGCGTTGTCGATCACGCCTTCGAACAGCGCTTGACGCAACCCGGGCCCGGCGCGCGCGCTGAGCTGGAGCCGGCTGGCGCCGGAGCCTTCACCGATCACGCCGCTGGCTTCGGCTCTCACCCCGCCCGCGTCGCGGGCGATCCGCAGCGAGGCGTTCTGCGCGGTCCAATCAAGACCGCTCGCCGCGTCGCGGACATAAAGCGTCGCCCCCTCGAGCCGCAGCTCGCGCAGCTCGGCGGCGAAGCCGCCTGTGTCGAGCGCTTCACGCAAAGCCACGAGACTCGGCGGAGCGCCGACGGCGCCCGATGCGTCTTGAGAGCGCGCGACGACTTGATCGGGACCGCCAAGGCCGGCGTTGATGGCTCCGTTCTCTCTACGGACGATCGACATCGCGCCGCCCTCGACGACGAGCCGCGCGAAGGCGACGCGTCCCCGCAAGAGCGCCGAAAGGCTCAAGTTCGCCGACAGCTGAGGCGACTCGGTGATCAGCGCGCCGCCGCGCTCGGCGACCTCGATGTCCGAAAGCGCCACGCCGATGGTGCGGTCGTCGGCCTGCCAGGTCGCCTCGACGCGACCGATCTCGACCTCGTCGCCGCCGAGCGCGATCACGAGCGCCTCCTCGAACTCGGTGCTCATGAAGTCGAGGCTGATCGGTCCCTGGCTGAGCCGCCACAAGCCGAGCGCGGAAACGATCGCTGCGCCGACGAGCACGAGCCCCAGCGCCTCGATGATGTGGAGGATGAAGATGCGGGTGGCGCGACTGACGCGCTTCATCGGCCCGCGTCCGTCAAGGACCGGGGCGGGGTTGCCCGATCGGCGCGGTCGCGACATTTCTCTTGGCGCAATGCGCGGCGCGCGCCAGCGCCGAAAAAGAGAGGCCTAGAAATGAGCTCACCCCAGGTTGGAGACCCCGCGCCACGGTTCGCCCTGCCCGCCGACGGCGGCCGCGAGGTAAAGCTGTCAGAGCTCAAGGGCAAGAAGGTGGTTCTCTACTTTTATCCCAAGGACGACACCTCGGGATGCACGAAGGAGGCCGCTGACTTCACGTCCAAGCTCGCCGCGTTCAAGCGCGCAGGCGCGACAATCGTCGGAGTTTCCAAGGATTCCGTGGATAAGCACGACAAATTTAAGGCGAAACACGACCTGAAGGTGACTCTCGCCTCGGACGAGGACGGCGCGACGCTCGAGGACTACGGCGTCTGGGTCGAGAAGAGCATGTACGGGCGGAGCTTCATGGGGATCGAGCGCGCCACCTTCCTCATCGACGCGAAAGGCAAGATCGCCCAGGTCTGGCGCAGGGTCCGCGTGCCAGGCCACGTCGACGCCGTGCTCGAGGCGGTCAAGGCGCTGTGAGCCGGCCGGCCGGCGATCCCGCAACCGTTCAGGCGGCTGCGCGCGCCGTGCTCGAAGCCGGCGACGTCGAGACCAAGCGCGCGCTCGCTGCGGCGGCGGCGGAGGCCTGGTCGCACGGCGCGTTGACGATTGAGCAGCCATGCGCGGTCCCGCCGCTCGATCGACCGGCGCGGCCCGCGCGACCCCTGCTTCTGCCGCCAGGCAAAATGCCGCGGCGCCGGCTCGGCAGCACGGCGGGGCGGGTCGCGCTGCTGCACGCAGTGGCCCACATCGAGCTCAATGCGATCGATCTGGCGTTCGACCTCATCGCCCGCTTCGCCGCGGATCCCGACGTCGACGACGCGGCGCGGCCTGCTTTCATCAGCGACTGGATCGGCGTGGGCGCGGACGAAGCGCGCCACTTCGGCATGTTGAACGCCCGCCTGTCCGATCTCGACGCAGCCTACGGCGACCTGCCCGCTCATGACGGGCTCTGGCAGGCGGCCGAATCGACCCGGGGCGATCTCGCGGCGCGACTCGCGGTCGCGCCGATGGTGCTCGAGGCCCGCGGGCTCGACGTCACGCCCGGCATGATCGAGCGCTTCAAGAAGGCCGGCGACATGAAAAGCGCCGCCGCGCTGGAAGTGATTTACCAAGACGAGATCGGCCATGTCGCGGCCGGCGCGCGCTGGTTCGAGCATGTCTGCGCCCGGCGCGGACGCGCGCCCGCGCCTGAGTTTCAGCGCCTCGTCGGGCTGCATTTCAGCGGCGAGATCAAGCCTCCCTTTAACCATAACGCGCGGTCAAAGGCGGGCCTGGCGCCCGAATTGTATGATCCTGCGGAGAATGACTGCGAATAATCGCATTCGTTTACGTTTAGTTTGGGTTTCTTAAGGAATTTAGTGTTGAAATGAGATCGATGTTCGAGTGGAATGCTTCTTGGTGGGGGCGGGATATCGAGCGGGCTGAAAGCACATGATTACGCGACTTGCGTCGGGGGCGAGCGCGTTTGTCAAACGCGTCTTTCCTGAACGCCAAATTTATCACCGGGCCGAGGGTCAGGTGCACTACATCTCGATGTCGACGCGGGCGCAGCTGCTCGCGGCTACGGCGTCGGCGGTAGTGATGGGCTGGACGGCCTACGCGACGGCAAGCGTGTTCCTCCGCGGACACCTTCTCTCAGCACAAAGTCACGAAGCCGCGCGGATCAAGGCCCGCTACGAGCACTGGCTCGCAGAAGCCCGCGCGCGCGAAACCTCGGCGCTGGCGCTGCTGCAGAGCCGGAACACCGATTTCGAAGAAGCCGCGCGCGAATTCGAAAGCCGTCACCAGACGTTGATGGCTCTGCTTGAGCACGCCACCGGCGGTGAAACGCCCGGCCGCGGCCTCCGGCTCGCCCGCGCGGACGACAACGACGCCTTCCTGATGACCGCCTCGGTCGAGAACCCGACGCCGCGCCGCTCGCGGCTCGCGATCGAAGCCCCGGCCGTCGCCGGACAAGTCGATCCCGGCGACCGCTTCGCCCAAATGGAAGCCGAGCAGGAGCGCCAGCTCACCGTTGCCGAAGAAACCAGCCAAGACCGCGTCGAAAGCCTGCGCGCCGTCTTGAACATGACTGGTCTGTCAGCGGACGAAGTGCTTGATCAAGGCGAGCGCGGTCTCGGCGGACCGTTCGTCGGCGTCGATGACGACCCTGACGCTTTCGCCGCTGCGCTTGATCTCGAAGACGGCTTCTCCCGCCGCGTCGCCCGCGTCGCGGCCCGGGTCGCCGAAGCTGAGCGCCTCGAACGCGCCATCGACTCCGCCCCCTTGGGCGTTCCGGTCGGCGACGAGCATCGCATCACGGGCGACTTCGGTCGCCGCATCGACCCGATCACCGGCACGCCGGCGACCCACACCGGACTTGATTTCGGCGCCTACGCCCGCGCGCCCATCACCTCGGCCGCGCCCGGCCGGGTCACCTTCGTAGGATGGCGCGGCGGCTACGGCAACGTCGTCGAGATCGACCACGGCCACGGCTTCAAGACTCGCTACGGTCACATGGCGCGCGCCACCGTGCAGCGCGGCGACACGGTCGCGTTCGGCGAACGGATCGGCCTCATGGGCACCACTGGTCGCTCGACGGGGATTCACCTGCACTACGAGGTGTGGTTCAATGGCCAGGCTCTCGATCCCGCTGAATTCCTGAAAGCAGGCAACTATGTTCAACAAGGGTAAAGACTCCCAATCTGGCCGGTCGCCCTCCCCCGCCGAGCCTCCCGAAACGCCGCTGACGACGAGTAGACGGACGATGTCCAAGCCTTCAACGGCGCCGTCCATCCTGAGCGGCGACCTCGTGATCAACGGGACCGTGACCGCCGAGGGCGAGATCCAGCTCGATGGGCAGATCGAAGGCGACGTGCGCGCCGGCGCGCTGATCGTCGGCGAGAAGGCTTCGGTCAAGGGCGAAGTCGTCGCCGAGTCGGTGACCATCCGCGGCCGGGTTCTCGGCAGCGTGCGCGGACGTCAGGTCCAGCTCGCGTCAACCGCCCGGATCGAGGGCGACATCATCCATTCGGCGCTGTCGGTGGAAAGCGGGGCTTTCTTCGAAGGTCACTGCCGCCACACCAGCGATCCGCTCAACCCCTCCTCGGAAACCTCGGCGTCATCGAGCCCGGCCGTGTCCGCGGCCAAGCCGAAGTCGGATGACGACGCGAAGGAAACCGCGAACGCCTCGGGCGGCTCCGGCGGAAGCGCAAGCGCGTTCAACCCGCCGCGGTCGACCTCGCCGTTCAGCTCCTCCTAGGGACGACGGTTTCAAGCCATTCCAAGAGCCGCCCGCGCCTCGCGCGGGCGGTTTTGTTTTGAGCCCTGTTCTGAAAGCCGCTGCCGCGACGGGCGGCGGCGTCAGCCCTCCTCCGCCGCGGTCGCATCGTCCCCGCCCAGGCGCGCGGCCAGCGCCGCGGCCATGAAGGCGTCGAGGTCGCCGTCGAGCACGCCTTGGGTGTTCGAGGTCTCCACCCCCGTTCGGAGGTCCTTCACCATCTGATAGGGCTGAAGCACGTAGCTGCGGATCTGCCGGCCGAAGCCGATCTCGGACTTGGCGTCCTCAGCCGCTTGCGCGGCCTCCTCGCGCTTGGCCAGCTCGCGCTCGTAAAGCCGGGCGCGCAGCATCGCCCAGGCTTGGGCGCGGTTCTTGTGCTGGCTGCGTTCGCTCTGGCACTGCACGACGATGCCGCTCGGCTCGTGCGTCAGACGCACCGCTGAGTCGGTCTTGTTGATGTGCTGGCCGCCCGCGCCCGAGGCGCGATAGGTGTCGACCCGCACGTCCTTTTCCTCGATCTCGACCTCGATCGCTTCGTCGACTTCGGGGTAAACCCAGACGCTGGCGAAGCTGGTGTGCCGCCGAGCGCTGGAGTCGAACGGCGAGATGCGCACCAGGCGGTGCACTCCGGACTCGGTCTTAAGCCAGCCGTAGGCGTTCTCGCCCTTGATCAGTAGCGTGGCGGACTTGATCCCCGCCTCCTCGCCGGGCCGTTCGTCGATCTCCTCAGCCTTGAAGCCGCGCGCCGCCGCCCAGCGGGCGTACATGCGCAGCAGCATCGACGCCCAGTCCTGGCTTTCGGTCCCGCCCTCCCCGGCCTGGATCTGCAGGAAAGCGTTGGCGCCGTCCGCTTCGCCCGAGAGGAGCGCTTCAAGCTCGGCTTGCTGGGCGCGCGCCTTGAGCGCGCGGAGCGCTTTCTCGGTCTCGCCGAGAAGGGCTTCGTCGCCCTCAGCTTCGGCCAGCTCGGCCAGCTCACGCACGTCGCCAAGCTCGCCGCCAAGCTCGCGCACGGCGGTCACCGCCGCGTCGAGCCGATTGCGCTCGCGCATCAGGCTCTGCGCTTCGTTCGGATTGTTCCAAAGGTCGGGGTCTTCGGCGCGCGCGTTCAGCTCGTCGAGACGGCGTAGAGCGACATCCCAGTCAAAGACGCCTCCTCAGCAGTTCCACCGACTGCTCAATCTCGGAGGCGAGAGCTTCAAGCTCAGCGCGCATTACGAACTCCCAGGTCTAGCCGACGCGAAACGCGCGCCGACGCAGCCCGGGGAGATAGGACAATTCGGCCGTCGATGAAACCGCTCGATGACGCCTTCGGCAAACAGACGGGGCGCCCCCTTGCCTCGGCGACGCTCAGTAGATGCCGCCGAGACCGGAGTCGGATTCAGGCTCCGCTGCGCCGGGCGCAGGCTGGTCCGGGGACGACGAGGGGTCCTGCAGCTGATCGAGGAAGCTCGAAAGCCCGTTCTGTTCGGGCGCAGGCTGCTCGCCTTGGGGCGTTTCCGAAGCGCCGGGATCGACGACCGGTCGCGCGGCTGTTCCGGTTTGGCTGTCGGAGACGGCGGGCGGCCGAGCGGCGCCTTGGGCGCTCCCGGTTTGACCGCTTCCTTGGACGGCGCTCGGCGACTCGAACGTCTGGACGTCGCCGGACGACGGCGCCTCGTCGCCGCGCAGCCCGGGCACGCTGGTTCCGCCGGTCTCTGCGCCGACGAACCCAGGCGCGCCGCCCGAGGGATCGCCAGGCGCGTACTGCAGGGGGCTCCCTTCACTGACGTCGGCTTGGCCGGCGAAATAATCCGAAGGCAACTCGTCGTAGACGAGCACCTCGCCGGCGCCGCTTGGCCGTTGAACGTCATTCGGTCCAGCGATCGAAATACCCGAGCGCGGGCGCTCGTTGCGGTAGCCGGTCGTGGTCGACGCGTAGCGCGTCGGCGCGGTTCCCGGCCGGAAGGCCTCCCAGATCGTCTCAGGGTCGCCGACGCGACCGAGTTCTCCTGTCCGTCCGTTGACGGGCACCAGCTGAACGCCCGGCGGCGTCCGGAACGGAATGTCGGGCTGGCCTTCGAGCGCGGCCGCCATGAAGTCGTGGAAGATCGGCGCGGCGACGACGCCCCCTGACTCGCCATTGCCGAGCGACCGCGGGGTGTCGAAGCCGACATAGACGCCGACGACGAGGTCGGGCGAGAAGCCCATGAACCAGGCGTCCTTAAAGTCGTTGGAGGTGCCGGTCTTGCCCGCAAGCGTCCAGTCGAGATCGGCCATGGCGCTGCGCGCGGTGCCGCGTTCGACGACGCCCTGAAGAATCGAGACGATCTGATAGGCGGTGACGGCGTCGACGACGCGCTCGCGCGGATCGGTCAGACGCGGCGGCTCGACGTTCTCCCAGTCGATCACCTCTTCTTCGTAGTTGCAGCCGATGCACTCGCGCTGATCGTGGCGATAGATGGTCGAGCCGTCGCGCGCCTGCACGCGGTCGACGATGGTCGGCTCGATCTCGAGCCCGCCGTTGACCAGCTCGGCGTAGGCCGTCGCCATGCGCATCAACGTCGTCTCGCCCGCGCCCAGCGCCATCGCGACATAGGGCGGCAGGTCGTCGTAGATGCCGAACCGCTCGCCGTACTCGGACATGTGCTCAAGGCCCATGTCGTTGGCCAGACGCAGGGTCATCATGTTCCGCGACAGCTCGATGCCGAGGCGCAGCGTCGACATCCCGTACCAGCGGTCGACGTAGTTGCTGGGCTTGTAGAAGCCCCCGTCGTCGCCGTCGGTGGAGACGTACGGTCCGTCCAGAACCTGGGAGACCGGCGTATAGCCGTTGTCGAGCGCCGCGGCGTAGACGAACGGCTTGAACGACGAGCCGGGCTGACGACGCGCCTGATTGGCGCGGTTGAACTGGCTCAAGCGATACGAATAGCCGCCGACCATCGCCAAGATGCGTCCCGTATGCGGATCAAGCGCGATGATGCCGCCGTTGACTTCAGGGATCTGCATCAGGCCGAATTGGCCTTCGCGCTCCGCTCCGGTCTCCGGATCCGGCCCGAGCGGCGCGGCGTAGATCACATCGCCGACGTTTAAAGCCTGCGAGGCCTCTTCAATCTGCGGGCCGAGCGAACGGTCGTCGCGCACGCGGCGCGCCCAAGCCAGCTCGCTCACGGGAATCTCTCCCCGCTCCCCGCTCAGGAACCCGATCTCAAGGGACTCCGCGCCGGCGCGCAGGACCACCGCCTTCGCCCAGTCGGCATCGAGGTCGGCTTGGGCCTCGACCGCGATCAGCCGCTCTTCCCAGCCGTTTCCGGTTTCGATCTGCGTGATCGGACCACGGTAGCCGTGGCGGCGGTCGTATCTCTCCAAGCCGTCGCGCAGCGCCCGGCGCGCAGCGACCTGCAGCTCGGAATCGAGGGTCGTCCGCAGCGACAAGCCGCCGTCGTAGAGGTCTTCCTCGCCGTAGGTGGAAAAGGCGAAGCGACGGACGTCCTCGACGAAGTATTCCGCCGCCTGATAGGCCGATCCGGTCAGCCGGTCGGAGACGATCAGGTCGTCGCGACTGGCGAGCTCGGCCTCCTCCTCAGTGATGTAGCCGTCATCGGCCATCCGCCCCAGCACGTAGTTGCGGCGCGCGATCGCCCGATCCTTGTTGTAGATCGGATGATAGTTGTTCGGCCCGCGCGGCACGCCGGCGAGGTAGGCCATCTCCGACAGCGTCAGGTCGTCGAGCGGCTTGTTGAAGTAAAGCAGCGCGGCGGCGGCGACCCCGTAAGCGCGGCGGCCGAGATAGATCTCGTTCAGATAAAGCTCGAGAATCTCGTCCTTGGAGAAGGCCTCCTCGATGCGGAACGCCAGCGCGATCTCGCGCACCTTCCGCTCGATCGTCTGGGTCGCTTCGAGCTTGAAGTTCTTGGCCACCTGCTGGGTGATCGTCGAGCCGCCTTGAAGCGGCGCCTCGACCCCTTGCACCCAGTTTCTGACGTTGCGGATTTGCGCGCGCAGCATCCCCATCGGGGCGATGCCGTCGTGGTTGTAGAAATTCTTGTCTTCAGCGGCGACGAAGGCGTGAACGAGATCTGGCGGAATCGTCTCGATGGGAACGAAGACGCGGCTTTCGCGGGCGTATTCGGCGATCAGCCGTCCGTCGCCGGCGTGCACGCGGCTCATCACCGGCGGCTCGTAGCTCTCCAGATCAGCGATCTCAGGCAGGCCTTCGGTCACGCGGATCACATAGCCCACCGCGAAGATCGCGAAGACGGTTCCCGCCAGCACGAAGAAAGTCATCAGCGCGCCAAGCGCGTAGAGCCAGGTCCGCAGGGCGCCGCGCCGGCGCTTCGGACCGCGTCCGCCGCCCCTGCCCCCACGGCCGCGCCCGTCGTCCCGCTGGCCGCGGTCGCGCGAACGCGCGCCCCGCGACGCGTTTGAGATGTGATCGGAATGGTCGACGAGGCGATCAATCATGAGCAGGCTCCGCGGGTCTCATGACGCCGTGTTGCGTCCGCAATATGGCGGCGCCCCCTCCGCCCAACTTGCATTTCCCGTGCTAGATCACGCTTCGCCGGCGTGCTCCAGGCTCCACTTCGGTCGCGCTTTTCAACCCCCGGACCGCAAACATCGTTCCCTTACGGGCGCATCAACGCGCGCCGCCGTCGGCGTAAAGGCGTTCTCGCTGGTCGAAATAGGTATCTATTCCTGATGTGACGGCTTCGGCCAGTCTCTCACGATCCGCGGACGATGTCAGGCGGCTCTCGTCCTCGCGATTGGTCAGGAATCCGGCTTCGAGCAGCACTGCGGGCACGTCAGGCGCGAGCAGCACGTAAAAGCCGCGCTGGCGGTGAGAATTGCGCAGCATCGGGCCGACCTCGGCCAGGTGCGGGATCAGGATCTCGGCGAAGGCCGTCGATTCGTTGCGGGTCACCCTATGGACGAGGTCGATGATGATGTCCCCGACCTCCGAGCGCCGGCCCGAGAGGTCGACGTCGACCAGCCAGGGGTCCTCGCTCAGGATTTCGTTCCGCGTCCGCGACTCGGCGCTGTCCGAAAGGGTGTAGACCGCCGCACCGCGGGCGCTCGAGTTCGTTGGGCCGGAGTCGGCGTGGATCGACAGAAACAGGTCCGCGCCGGCCTGACGGGCGATCCTGACGCGGTCCTGGAGCTCGATGAAGCGGTCGTCGTCGCGGGTCATGACCACGTCGTAGCGGCCCGTCGCCTCGAGCGCCGACCGGATGGCGCGGCCAAGCTGCAGATTGACGTCCTTCTCGCGGGTGCCGCGCGCGCTGGTGGCGCCGCCGTCGCGGCCGCCGTGTCCGGGATCAACCACCACGACGAAGCGCGCGCCGCTTGCGGGTGAAGCGCGGTGATCAGGCTCGGTGCGGGCGCGGTCGAAAGGGAAGCCGGCCCCGGCTTCGAACGAGGCTTGATCCGTGGGGGCCAGGTCGACCACGTAGCGGTAGCTCGCCGCGCCGGGCGCCGGATCGAGCGCGAAGCTGCGCATCACCCGCGCCGGCCCGTTGAGATCGAGAACGATGCGCGAACGGGTCGGGGAGAACTGGGCGACGCGAAAGCGCTCGACCAGCCCCGCGCCGGCGCCGACGGCCTGTCCGTCGGCGATCGGCCGCGCGCTGACCTCGAAATCGGCGCGCGCGAAGTCGATGACCAAGCGGGGGCTTTGCTCGGCGAGAGTGAACACCTCCGGGGCGATGGGCTGGCTGGAGTCGACCACTACCCG
>JASFUX010000098.1:0-11934 GCA_050050115.1 Maricaulaceae bacterium
AGGATCGCCAGCGCCGCGAACGGAACGAGGGGCAGGCCGGGCATGACCGCAGCGATCCCGCAGATGCCGGCGACCATCGCCAGGCCTTGCGGGTTGGCGGCGAGCTGGGAGGCGAGCGCCTTGTCGGCCGAAACGTCGACGCCCGCCTTGGAAACCAGAAGACCCGCGGCCACCGACACGATGAGGGAGGGGATCTGGCTGACCAGGCCGTCGCCGATGGTCAGGAGCGTGTAGGTGTTCGCCGCGTCGCCGAACGGCATGCCGTGCTGGGCGACGCCGATGATCACGCCGCCGAGGATGTTGATTGCGGTGATCAGGATGCCGGCCATGGCGTCGCCGCGGACGAACTTCGAGGCGCCGTCCATCGCGCCGTAAAAGTTGCTCTCGGCCTCGAGGTTGCGCCGGCGCTCGCGCGCCTCGGCGTCGTTGATCAGACCGGCCGAGAGGTCGGCGTCGATCGCCATCTGCTTGCCGGGCATCGCGTCCAAAGTGAACCGCGCGGCGACCTCGGCGATGCGGCCCGAGCCGCGGGTGATCACCACGAAGTTCACGATCACCAGGATGATGAAGACGATGATGCCGATGACGAAGTTGCCTTGCATCACCAGCGAGCCGAAAGCGGCGATGATCTGACCGGCGGCGTCCGAGCCCGACTGGCCCTCGGACAGGATCAGACGGGTGGACGCAATGTTGAGCCCGAGCCGCAGCATCGTCGCGATCAGCAGCACCGTCGGGAACGCCGAGAACTCCATCGGCTTTTTCAGGAACAGCGCCGTCATCAGCACGAGGACGGAGAAGGAGATCGAGATCGACAGCGCGATGTCGAGCAGCCAGCTCGGCATCGGCAGGATCAGCATCACCAGGATCAGCGAGATCCCGACCGCAAGCGCGACGTCCCCGCGCTTTAGAAGGCGGGCGACTTTGCCGAGGTCGAGTCCCTGGGGCTCGGGAGTGGTCGCGGCGTCAGCCATGGAAGACGACCTCGACGCGAGCGATCAGCGCCTTCCTCCCCCTCGGGGGAGGTGGCGGTCCCGGATCATATCCGGGACCGACGGAGGGGGATTGCCCAGCAGTTGGAAGGTTTGGGGTGCGGCTCGTATGGACGCGCGCAATTGCGAACCTCGAGGCAATCCCCCTCAGTCGCGCATGCGCGCGACAGCTCCCCCGTGGGAGAGCAAAGACTTGTGGTTTGAGCGTCGCGCGCCTCATCACCCCGCCTTCCGGGTTTCGCCCGGCTGGGGGACCTCGACGCCGGCGTCCATGTAAGTGCGGATCTTGTTCCTCAGCGTCCGGATCGAAATGCCGAGGATGTTCGCAGCATGGGTGCGGTTGCCGAGGCAATGATCGAGCGTTTCGAGGATCAGCTCCTGCTCCATCTGCGCCACGGTCGTGCCGACGGCGACCCGGCCGGCCGCCTCGGCCGCCGAGGCGGCGTGGGCGGCCGGACCGGCGGACGCCGCGCCGTAGGCGGTGCCGTCGGGCGATCGGATCGCGTCGATCCCGATCTCGTCGTCGGTCGCCAGCAGGATCGCGCGGTGGATCGCGTTCTCCAGCTCGCGCACGTTGCCCGGCCAGGCCCGCGTCATCAGCTGCTTCATCGCCTCGGAAGAGATCGGGCGCGCGGGCACGCCGTTCGCCTCGGCGTATTTCTTGGCGAAGTGCTCGGAGAGGGCGCGGATGTCCTCGGGCCGCGAGCGCAGCGGCGGCAGCGAGAGGTTGACCACGTTCAGGCGGAACAGCAGGTCCTCGCGGAAGGTCCCTTGCGCGACGGCGGCCTGCAGATCGCGGTTCGAGGTCGCGAGGATGCGGATGTCGACCTTGATCGGCTGACCGCCGCCGACACGGTCGATCTCGCGCTCCTGGATGGCGCGCAGCAGCTTGGCCTGCAGGCGCACGTCCATCTCCGAGATTTCATCGAGCAGCAGCGTGCCGCCGTTGGCTTCCTCGAACTTGCCGATCCGTCGGGCGATCGCGCCGGTGAAGGCGCCTTTCTCGTGACCGAACAGTTCGGACTCGAGCAGGTTCTCCGGGATCGCCGCGCAGTTGACGGCGATGAACGGTTTCTTGGCGCGCTTGGATTTTCCGTGGACGTAGCGCGCCATGACTTCCTTACCGACGCCGGACTCCCCGGTGATCAGGATCGGCGCGTCCGAGGGCGCGATCTGATCGGCGAGGGCGAGCACGGCGGTCATCGCCGGATCGCGCGCGATGATCGGCCGGTCGTCGTCGGCGACGGCGGCGAGCACGGCGGCGATCAGGTCCGCGTCGGGCGGCAGCGGGATGAACTCCTTGGCGCCCGAACGGATCGCCGCGGCGGCGGCGTCCGGCGTGATGTCGACCCCGCAGGCGACGATCGGCACGACGATGCGCTCGGCCTCGAGCGCGGCGACGAGCGCGGCGATGTCGAGCCCTGCGTCGACCATCAGAAGGTCTGCGCCGCGTCCCGCGCGCAGCGTGCGGGTGGCCATGTCGACGTCCTCGACGTGGGTCACCTTCGCCCCGCGGTCGTGGGCGATCTTGGTGGCCGTCGAGAGCTGGCCGCCGAGGGTTCCGACGATGAGAACTCGCATGATGCTCTAACTCCTCGCGTTTTGCGCGTTAGGCAGCGGCGTCGCCGCTCTTGATGATTTCGGTCATGGTCACCCCCAGGCGGTCGTCGACGACGACCACCTCGCCGCGGGCGACCAGCCGGTTGTTGACGTAGATGTCGATCGCTTCGCCGACCTTGCGGTCGAGCTCCAGAATCGAGCCGGCCTTGAGGTGGAGGAGGGAGGCGACGTCCACCGAGGTCTTGCCGAGAACGGCCGAGATGTTCACCGGCACGTCGAACACCGGGGCGAGATCCGCCGCGGTCTTCTCCAGCTCCTCGTCCTCTTCGCTCGCCGCGCCCTCGGCGTCGGGCGCCGGCGCGGCTTCGGCCTTGGCTTGGTCCTCGGGCGAGAACTCGGGAAGGTCGAGATCCTTTTCCTCTCCGGCGTTCTCTTCCGGTCCGGAATCTTCTTCAGACATCGTCTGACTCTCCTTGCTCGGACTCTTGGTCTCCTGATGCGCGGTCGAAGAGGCTCAGCTGGGCGTCCTCGCCGTCCTGGGCGGCGAGCCAGCGTTCGGCTGCGCGTTCGGCCTGCTCGAGGGCCGCCTTGGGATCGACGCCGGCCGCGCCCGCGCCCCACTCCAGCCGGGCGGGCCCGTCGCCGGCCTCGACGGAGATCACCCCGTCGAGCCCCGCAGCCGCGGCGCGTTCGGCGAGGCGCTGCGCGGCGGCCTCGCGGATATGCTCGGGTGCGAAGGCGCGGATGTGCGGCGCGCCGCGCAGGCTGTCGGCGCACTCGGCGAACATCCCTTTGAGCACCTCGAGCGGATAGGCGGCGAGCGCCTTCTCGGCCGCCGCGCGCGCGGCGGCGAGGCTCAAGGCGACGGCGTCGCGGCGCAGCGCGCTGCTTTCGGCGTCGAGCCGGCCGCGGATCTCCGTCACCGCCGCGGCGATGGCTTCGAGCGCCTGGGCGGCGGCGCGCTCGGCTTCGGCGACCGCTGATTGCTCACCCGCGGCGAACGCTTCTTTCTTGATCTCCTCGACCTCCTCTGGACTGTAGGAAAAGCGCTCGCTGGTGCCGGCGCGCATTTCCCGGCCGTCGGGCGTGAAGACCCGGTCGAAGGTGAACTTGCGTATGCCCGCCGCAGCCATCTCGCGCCCCTAGTAGATCAGCTCGTCGTCGCCGCCGGACTCGGCGAGCATGATCTCGCCCTTGGCGGCGAGGTCCTTGGCGACCTGGACCATGGCCTGCTGGGCCTGGTCGACGTCCTTCAAACGCACCGGCCCCATCGATTGCATGTCGTCGCGCATGATCTTCGCGGCGCGCTCGGACATGTTGGAGAAGAAGAGATCTCTGAGTTCGTCCGAGGCGCCTTTGAGCGCCAGACCGAGCGAGTCCTTCTCGACCGCGCGCAGCAGGGTCTGCACGCCGCTCGGGTCTAGCTTGCCGAGGTCTTCGAAGACGAACATCAAGGCGCGGATGTTCTCTGCCGAATCCCGGTTGCGCTCCTCGAGCGCGGCGAGGAAGCGGTTCTCGGTCTGCCGGTCGAAGTTGTTGAAGATCTCGGCCATCAGCTCGTGGGAGTCGCGCTTGGACGTGCGCGCCAGGTTCGACATGAACTCCGAGCGCAGCGTGGCTTCGATCTTGTCGAGGATCTCGCGCTGAACCGGCTCCATACGGAGCATCCGCATGACGACTTCGAGTGCAAACTCTTCGGGCAAGGTGGCGAGCACTCGCGCGGCGTGGTCGGTCTTCACCTTGGAGAGCACCACGGCGACGGTCTGGGGGTATTCGTTCTTCAGGTAGTTCGCGAGCACCGCTTCGTTCACGTTGCCGAGCTTGTCCCACATCGTCCGCCCGGCCGGCCCGCGGATCTCCTCCATGACGGAGTCGACCTTCTCGGCTTCCAAGAAGCGCGAGAGCAGCCGCTGGGTGGTGTCGTAGGTGCCCATGATCGAGCCGGCCGAGGAGAGCTGGCCGACGAAGTCGACGATCAGCTGCTCGACGGCCTGGGAGCTGACCGAGCCGAGGTTCGACATCGCCTGGGAGACCTCTTTGATCTCCTCGTCGTCGAGCATCTCCCAGATCTTCGGCTGGTCCTCGCCGAGCGCCAGCAGGATCACCGCGGACTTCTGCACCCCGGAGAGCTGATTGGCGTCGTTGATCGACTTGGGCTTGGGTGTCGGCGGCATCGACTAGCCTTCGTGAAGCCAAGTGCGCAGGATCGAGACGGTCTCGTCGGGATGGGACTCGACGATCTCGGCGACCTTGCGCACCGAAGAGGCGCGGACCTTGCCGTCGATCTGGGCGACCGAGATCGTATCGTCCTCGGCGGGCGCAGGAAGGGCCGCTTGGCCTTTGCCGTCGCCGCTCTGGGACAACGTCAAGTCTTCGCTCATCTCGATGCTGGCCGCGCCGGCCGGCGCGCCGGCGCCCGCGCCGGCGAGCGCCAGCTGCGGACCGCCGCCGCCGCCGGGGATCGATTTCACCAGAGGCCGGGCGACGAGGAAGATGATCATCGCCGCGACGATCGTCAGCACGAACAGCTCCGCGCCGCGCATGATGTCGTCCTTGCCGAAGGAAAAGGGCGAGGGCGCGGGGCTGGCTTCGGTCGGCGGCGGCAGGCGCGAGAAGCGCACGTTGGCGACCTCGAGCGCGTCGCCGCGCGCTTCGTCGTAGCCGATCGCGCGCATCGCAAGCGCCTGGATGCGGGCCATCTCTTCGTCGCTGCGCGGTGTCCAGGTGACGGCGCCTTCCTCATCCACGCTCGTCGCACCGTCCACGGCGATGGCCACCGAGATGCGCTCGATCTGGCCGGCTTCGAAGATCTGGGTCCGGGTGGTGACCGAGTTCTCGTAGTTGATGGTCTCCTCGGTCTGGGTCGAGGCCGACTGGGAGGTGGGCGTGTCGCCCGCGGGCTCTTCCCCGCCGGGGATGGCGTTCGAGGCCGAGACCGCGCCGTCGGGCTCGCGGTCGAGATCGTTCGCGCTGCGCTCGATCGTCGTCGTGCCGACCACGACCTGGCCGTTCGGATCGTAGCGGGTCGAAGTCTCCGAGACCCGATTGAAGTCCATCTCGGCGGAGACCTGCACCTCGACCGCGCCGGGGCCGACGATCGGCTCGATCAGGGCGACGAGCTGGCGGCGCACCCGGTCTTCAAAGCCCGACCGGCGCTCCTCGTTGGCCATGGCGTAGACGGCGTCTTCATCGCCGTCCTCGGCCCGGGCGAGGACCCGGCCTTCCTGGTCGAGGATGGTCACGCGGGAAGGTGAGAGCCCCGGCACCGCGCTCGACACGCCGTTGCGGATCGCCCGGGCGTGGCGCGCGGCGAGCTCGCCCTGGCGCAGGTCGACCCAGACCGAGGCCTTGGGCGCTTCGGCGTCGCGGTTGAACAGCCGCCGCTCGGGCAGGGCCAGATGGACCCGCGCCGAGGCGATCCCATCGAGCGACTGGATCGAGCGCGCCAGCTCGCCTTGAAGGGCGCGCACGGAATTGATGTTCTGGACGAACTGGGTGGTGCCGAAGCTGTCCTGGGTGTCGAAGATCTCGTAGCCGATCGAGCCGGAGGTGGGCAGGCCTTCGGCCGCCAGGATCATCCGCGCCTCGAGCGCGCGGCCCTTCTCGACCATGAGGGCCGAGCCGCCGTTCGCGTAGGCGACGTCGAAGCCGGCCTGGGCGAGCTGCTGCTGCATCTCCGAGGCTTCGCCCATGTCGAGACCGGAGTAGAGCAGCTCGCGGCTGGTCCCCCCCACGCCCATGGAGACGGCGACAAGGGCGGCCGCGACCCCCGCGGCGACGCCGAACATGATGATGAGGCGCGCAGGCCCGATCTTGGAAAGCTGGTCGAGAAACGCGTTCACGCTCGGTCACTCCGCCTGCTAGGTGCGCGCCTGACGCGCGTCTGCTAGGCAGGAATTACCCAGGGCTCCCCAAACAAAAGATTAAGCGCGAACGCTGTTCGCGACGCTCGTTTCACTTTCTTCGAAAGGGTTAAAAAAAGCGGGCCGAACCTTAAGGTTCGACCCGCTTTCGCCGGAGCCCTCCGACAACGAAAGTGGAGATGTCGATCAACGTCTGGTCAGGTCTAGCGGTACTCCTGAACCCGGGTGGCGCGCAGGCCGGCGAGGCCGTGCTGCTCGATGGCGCGCTGCCAGCAGAGAAATTCCTCGACGGTGAGCTTGTAACGCGCGCAGGCGTCCTCAAGGCTCAAGAGCCCGCCGCGCACCGCGGCGACCACTTCGGCCTTGCGCCGGATCACCCAACGCTGGGTATCGGGGCTGGGCAGATCGGCGAGCGTGAGCGGGCTTCCATCCGGCCCGATCACCACATTCTCCCGCCCTAGGCGTCGCTGACTCATCGGCTTTCTGGCCTCCGTCGTTCTTCGAGACGGACAATGCCAGAACCCGGTTGCTATTCGGCTAAACAGCGTGGCTAAAGATCAGTGTGCGCAGTGAGAAAAAATTTAGGTATTCCGGCGTGTCCGGAGCGCTGAAAAGAGCGCTTGAGATGTGTGCGGATTTGACGCCGCGACGGGGCGAAACCGTTACGGCGAAAGCCGTCCCGGGCCGCTGTCGGGCGGCGTCCGGGACGGTTCGCAGTTGGGCAGTCGCACGAGGCTAGAGATCAGGCCTCAAGCTTAGCGCTTGATCCGGATCAGCTCGTCGAGCATTTCGTCCGCCGTCATGATGATTTTCGAGGCGGCGGAATAGGCCCGCTGGGTGGTGATCAGGCCGGTGAACTCGGTGGCGAGGTCGACGTTGGAGGCCTCGAGCGCCTGAGAGGCGAAGATCCCCGCGCCGCCCTGACCGGCCTGCTGGAGCGTGAACGCCCCGGAGTCCGTCGACACCCTGTAGGAGCCGCCGGTGTCGGCCTTGAGCCCGTTCGGGTTGATGAAGGTCGCCAGCGGCAGCTGATAAACCGGGCGGATCACGCCGTTGTTGAACCGCGCGACGACGAAGCCCCGATCGTCGACCTCGACCCCCGACAGGTTGCCGAACACCGCGCCGTCCACGGACGAGGAGATCAGCGCCGAGGGGCTGTCGAGCTGGGTGAGACCGCCGGTCGAGTTGGGGCCGCCGAAGTCGAGCGCGACCGTCTGCGCCGCGACGCCGGTGGCGTTGGCCCAGTTGACCGCCCCTGCGCCCGGCGCGGGATCGTCGAAGGCCCCGAAGGTGAGGGCTCCCGGGATGGTCGAGTTGGCCGCGTCGAAAGCGCCCGAAGAGGTGAAGGCGACCGTGCCGGTGGCGAGCTGGCCGTCCACCAGCCCCGCGCCGAGCGTGACGTCCGAAGCGGGCGAGGCGTAGATCTCCACCAGCCACTGGTTGGGCGTCGTCGACTTGGCGAAGGCGAAGTTGAGCGTTCTGAGCGAGCCCTGGCTATCGAAGATCTGCACCGACGTTTGGAAGTTCGGCTCGACCCCGGTGCCGCTCGCGGCGTCGTAGCTCGCCATGTTCGAGCCCGAGACCGTCGGGTCGTAGGTCCCGCCAGAGACTTCAGGCCGGATCTGATCGGTGGCGAGCAGGTTGGCGTTGAACTGCAGGCTAGTCGAGGCCTGGGCCGTGCCGCCGATGGCGCTGACGTTGACGGCCTCGAGCTGGCTCATGTCCGAGGGGTTGGCGTTGACCGTGCCGTCGTCCTGGACCGGCCAGCCTTGCAGATAAAGACCGGCGCTGTTGACCAGGTTGCCCGTTTCGTCGGGCAGGAACGAGCCCGAGCGGGTGAAGGCGTAGTTGCCGCCTGCAGCCGTGACCGTCGGCTGGTCGGTGACCACGAAAAATCCGTTCCCGGAGACCGCCAGGTCGGTCGAAGACGTCGTCGCGGTCAAAAGGCCCTGACTGGCGATCAGCTGGCGCGTCGTCGCCTGCACGCCGCCGGCGTTGTAGGCGTTGGCGCTCGAGTCCAGCTTCACCAACGGATCGAAGAGGGTTTGGGTTCGCTTGTACGCCACGGTGTTGACGTTCGCGATGTTGTCCGAGATCGCCGCGAGAGAGCCGGCGTTCGCCAGCAGACCCGCCGTGCCCGCGGACAGCGCGGAGTTGAGGCTCATGGTGTGCTCCTACCATTCATCGTCATTGTTGTTTTCAAAAGGAGCCGTTCTGGCGTGCGCGCCGCGCGGCTTCTCGCGCGGCGTAAAGGTCGGGTCTAGCTTTCCGGTTCGCTGTCGCCTCCGGCGTTCGGCGCGGAGGGTTCTTGAACCGAGAAGATTGTCGAGAACGGCGCGCGCGCGCCGTTGATCAGCAGCACGGGCTCGGCGCCCGAAAGATCGACGCCGGTGACGACGCCTTTCGAAACGATGTCCGCCGAGACGGGCTCGCCGCCCTCGGTCGTTGCGCCGATCTCCAGCGTATAGGCCCCCGGCGGCGCCGGATTGCCTTGGTTGTCTAGGCCGTCCCAGACGAAGTCGTGAGCGCCTTGCGCGCCTTCTCCGCTGGTTCCGAATACGACCTTTCCGGTTTCGTCGAGCACCGCGATCGACACGGTCTCGGCGGCTTCATCAAAGCTGTAGGTCCAGCGCGCGCCGTCCGGGCCAAGGCCGGTGGTCGCGCTGGCGTAGCTGACCTCCTTGCCCAGATAGCCGACGGTCGCCCCGCCGATCCCGGCGACCTGAAGGCCGACGAGGGTTTCGAGCGAGTCGTTCTGGTTGATCAGCTGCTCGACCGAGGAGAACTCCACCAGCTGGCTGACGAACTCGTTGGAATCGAGCGGCGAGAGCGGGTCCTGGTTCTTCAGCTGCTCGGTCAGCAGCGTCATGAACATCTCGAAGTTCTGCGCCAAGGAGGTCCGCGAGTTCGCGGTCTCCTGGGCGGAGGCGGCGGCGGAGGTGAGGGCGTCGATCATGATCGCTCCTTAGACGAAGAGGTCGGTGCGGCCGCGGCGCAGGACCGAATAGCCGTAGCGGGTGTCGATCTCGCCGAGCGGGGGTGCGGGCTCGGATGCGTCGTCGTCGGCCGCGGCGGACGCGCCGTCAGCGCCTTGGCCGAACAGGTTTTCCGCGCCGCCGCCAGCCTCGGATTGGGCCTCCGATTGCGCTTCGGACCAAGCGTCGGCGAGGTCGAAGGTCAGTCCGTCTTCGGACAGCTCGACCCCGGCTTCGGCCAGCTGGCGCTCGAGCGCGCGGGCGTGGCGGGCGAGCTCGGAGAGGGCGTCGGGGCGCTCGGCGGTTAGGTGCGCGCGCGTCGCGCCGTCGGCGGACACCTCGACGCGAACGTCGACCCGGCCGAGTTCGGGCGGATCAAGGCGGATCTGGAACCGCGTCGCGCCGCCGGCGACCTTGCGCGCGAACCGCGCGGCGAAGGCGGCGAGATCGAGCGCATGGGGGCGGGCGGCCTGCTGAGCGCGCTCGGGCGCGCGCGCGGCGGCGGTTTCGGTCCGCGCCGTCTCGGCGCCTTCGGGCGTGTCGAGCAGCGGGTCGGCGCCGTCGCCGTCCGCGCCGTCAACGGGAACTTCGGCGGCGGCCGCAGTCGCGGCGAGCGCCTGCGGTGCATTTTGAGCCGCGGTCTGTTGAACCGCCTGGGCCGCCGCTTGGTTTTGGGTGGCGCCGCCGGCCTGGCTCGCTTGAGCGCCGGCGTTGGCACCGGTCACGCGCTGGACGGCGCGGTCGGCCGCCCGTTCGGCGGCGCGCTCCGCGCCCGGACCTTGGGCGCGCGCGGGCGCGGCGCCGGCGACGGCCGCGTGCGAGGCCGCCTGGGCCTGCGCCGGGGTCTGTCCCTGAGCGGTTGCTTGTCCCTGGGCGGATGCCTGTCCTTGCGCGGCGGCTTCGGTTTGCGCTTGAGCGGAGGCTTCGGCCGGGACCGTCGGCTGAGCCGAGGTCTGCGCCGCCGCAGTATCGACGGCTTGCGTTTGCGCGGGCGTGGCCGCGGTCGCTTGGGCTTGAGCGTTCGCCTGAGGCTGCGCCTGGGTTTGAGCTTGAGCCTGAGCTTGGATCTGGGCGTTCGCTGCGGACTGCGGCTGGCCGCCTTGAGCCGCTGCTTGCGCGGTTTGCGAAGTCGCGGGCGCGCTCTGTGAAGACGTCTCGCCGCTCGGCGCGCCGGCGGCGGTCTGTCCTTCCGGCGTCGGCTGGCCGGCCCCGGCGTTGGCGGCGGCGCTCGCAGCGCCGTTTTGACCGCCGGTCGGCGTCGCCGCCGCTTGCGAAGCCGCAACGCCGCCGTTCGCGGAGGCGGACGTCTGCGCGCCGGTTCCGGGGGCGACGGCGTGCGCGCCGCCTTGCGAGGCGCCGTTCAGCAGCGCCGCGAGCAGGGCTGCGAAGCTGAGATCGCCGTCGGCGGGGTTCGCGTCCTTGCCGGACGCGCTCTTTGCGGAGGCGTCGGCGCTCTCACCGGCCGAGCCGGCGGGATTCGCGATCGCTAGAAGGCTCGAAAAATCGATCACCGTGGTCACCCTGGTTTTGTTCGTGTGCGCTCTCTTGCCGGAGCGCGTCGCGGAAGGAGGAGAGCAAGCCGCGGACCACACATGGTAAACGCTCGATGCGCTTGAATTGCTTGATGATCGAAGCACGGAAGAGATCGCGAGAGCGAAGCTTGCCGGGCAGCTTTAACCCCGATGCGGTCGGTTTTTGCCGAGCGGAGAGGGGACGAACTCGCCGGCGCGCGACCGTCTTTAGACATCTCGAAGCGGTTTGAAGGCGCCCGTCGTCCCGGCTTTGCGCCGCCGCCGCGCCGGAGCCTGCCCTCGGGCTGGCCGAAAGCCAGACCCCGGGGGCCGGGGTGACGTCGACCGAGAGCCCGCCAAGCACGCCGGGCGGCTCCCCAAAAACTTGGCCCAGCCCTTGAAACTCACTTGCGCGAACCGCCTGCGCGCAGATTGCGACCGGCGACGTGGATAAACGGAAAAGACGAGTTGTTTCAAGACGTTGACATAGGAACGACGAGCCGCGGGCAGGGCGGCGAAGGCCCTCGCAAGGCGGCAGGAACGGCCGGCCGCTCGGCAAGTCTCGCCTACCGGGCGCGACCCTCGCGCCGTCAAAGGAGCGCATAGATGTCGATCAACTCCATCCTCGGCGCCGCCCTTTCGGGGCTTCAGGCCAGCCAGACCGGGATGCGCTCGACCTCGGCGAACATCTCCAACGTCAATACGCCGGGCTATGCGCGCGAAGAAGTTCAGCTCACGTCTCAATCCTTGAACGGCGTCAGCGCGGGCGTGCGCGTCGCCGGGGTGCGGCGGATCACCGACGCCTTCCTTTTGGCCTCAGCGCTCAACGCCTCGGCGCGCGCGAGCGGGGCGGAGGTCGTTCACGAGCTGCTCGACCGCGTCCAGTCCGTGTTCGGCGATCCGTCCTCGTCGGCTTCGGTGTTCTCCGAGATCAACCAGATGTTCGCCAGCTTCGCCGAGCTGGGCGCCGATCCGTCGAGCCCGGTGCGCCGCGCCGGCTCGATCACCGACCTCAAGACCACGCTCATCGAGTTCG
>JASFUX010000099.1:0-11796 GCA_050050115.1 Maricaulaceae bacterium
TCTACGTGAACGTGCCCTTCGCCATAGCGGTCATCGCCGGACTGCTCGTGTTCATGCCGAGCGCAGTCAATCGGCCGCGCAAGTTCGACCTGTTCGGCTTTGCGATGCTCGCGACCTTCATCGCCGCGACCCAGCTCCTGCTGGACCGCGGCGAAGGGCAGGGCTGGCTCGACTCCACCGAGATCGCGCTCTACCTCGGCGCGGCGGTCTGCGCGCTCTGGGTGTTCGTGATCCATAGCGCCACGGCGCGTCATCCGTTCATCGACCTGACGCTGTTTCAGAACCGCAACTATGTGCTCGCGATCAGCTTCATCTTCGTCGTCGGCGCGCTGCTTTTGGGCGCGGCCGTCGTCACCGCGCCGATGCTGCAGACCGTGCAGGGCTATCCGGCGGTAACCGCAGGGCTCATCATGGCGCCGCGGGGGATCGGCTCGATGATGGCGATGATGATCGCCGGCCGCATCCTCGACCGGATCGATCCGCGCAACCTCGTCTTCCTCGCCGCGTTCCTCTTGATCGTCTCGCTATTCATGATGACCGGCTTTGACACCGACATGGGGCCGCAGCTCATCATCTGGTCCGGCGTGATCCAGGGGCTCGGCTTCGGGTTCGGCTTCGTGCCCTTAAGCACGCTCGCCTTCGCCACCCTGCCGCCGCACCTGCGCACCGAGGGCGCGAGCTTCAATTCTCTGATGCGCAACTTCGGCGGCAGCGTCGGCGTATCGATCATCGCCACCCAGATCGCGCGCGACGCCCAAGCGCACCACGCCCGGTTGGCCGAGCAGGTGAACCCGTTCAATCCGGCGTTCACCGATTGGCTCGGTCCCCTGCGCGCGGCGGACGAACGCACGCTTGCGCTGATCGATGGGGAGATCACGCGTCAGGCGGTGATGATGTCCTACCTCGACAGCTTTTCGCTGATGATGGTCGCAACGATCCTGTCGCTGCCGCTGATCATGCTGCTGCGCCCCACAAGACGCTGAGCCGAAATGCTGGGGCGCGGGCGCTACTCGGCCGCGTCGTCAGAACGGACGGGGGCGAGTTCGCAGCGCTGACGGCGGGGGCTGCGGTTGAGCGCGCGCGCGCCGCTCTGATAGGCGCTGAGCGCCGGCCCCTCGATCCAGGCGAAGGAATCCGGACTGTCCATCACCAGAACCGAAGCCTCCGCGTTGTCGTTCGCATCGCGCGGCGCGTCGGTCCAGACCACCGACAGCGCCGGGCCGATCGGATAGTCGTTGCGCACGTCGAGAACGAGCGCATAGCGGATCTCTTCGCCCGGACGCATCGCGGCGAGCCGCGCGCCGCCGTCGATCACCCGGATCGCCATCGGCCGGTCGCCGCAGGTGAAGTCGCCCGGCTCCTCGATCTCAAGAGGATCGTAAGCCCAGACGCCGTTGACCGCGCCCATCACGTCGAAGCCGCCCCCCTCGTCCTGCGCCGTTGCGGGCGCGGCGGCGAAGGTCAAGACAGCGGCGGCGAGCGCGAGAGCGGGTCTCATGATGATCCTCAAGCGGCGTCGAATCAGCGTGTCCCATCCTAGGCCCGCGCGCCGTTACCACAGGATTAATCCGCGAGATCGACCCGCCGATCCGCCGGCCCAAATCACGAGGCCCGCGGGAAGCCCGCGCCGAGCCGGGATTTGCCCGAAACGGCGGCAGATGTGATTGTCGGAACCGAACTCGGAGGCTCCATGCTCACGCTCTTGTCCCCCGCCAAGAAGCTCGATTTCTCGCCCGCGCCCCACCCGCGGGCGAGCCGGCCCGTCCTGATGGAGGAGACCGCCAAGCTGGCGACGACGGCGCGGCGGCTGTCGAAGGCCAAGATCAAGGCGATGATGAGCCTCTCTGACGATCTGGCGAAGCTCAACCACGAGCGCTTCCAGGCCTTCGATGCGGACAAGAACGACCAGGGCTTCCCCGCCGCCCTCGCCTTCGCCGGCGACGTCTACCGCGGTCTCGACGCCCGCTCGCTGCCCGGCGAGGACCTTCTATGGGCGCAGGACCACCTGCGCATGCTCTCGGGACTCTACGGCGTCTTAAGGCCGCTCGACGCGATCCAGCCCTACCGGCTCGAAATGGGGACCAAGCTCCACACCCGCCGCGGCGAGACGCTCTACGACTTCTGGGGCGCGCGCATCGCTAAGGCGCTCAAGGCGGACCTTGAGAGCCACGACGAACGCGCGGTGGTCAATCTCGCCTCGGACGAATACTTCAAGGCGGTGGACGTCAAGGCGCTCGGCGCGCCGGTGGTCTCGTTCAAGTTCCAGGACGTCAAGGACGGCAAGGCGCGCTCGCTGTTCCTCTACGTCAAGCTGGCGCGCGGGATGATGGCGCGCTGGATGATCGACAACCGGATCGACTGCGTCGAAGGCCTCAAGGACTTCAACGTCGAGGGCTACAAATTCGAGCCGGGGGATTCCTCCGGCGACGTCTGGGTGTACAAGCGCAAGCAGCCGCCGGCGAAGAAGGCGGCCTGAGCCACGGTTGGATCGACATGCACAACTTGAAAGACCACGCCGCCGTCGTCACCGGCTCGACGAGCGGCATCGGCCTCGCGCTCGCCGACGGCCTCGCGAGCCAGGGCGTGAACGTCGTCTTGAACGGCCTCGGCGACCCGGACGAGATCGAAGCGACCCGCGCCCGGATCGAAGCCGAGCACGGCGTGCGCGCGCTCTATCACGGCGCGAACATGCTCGAACCCGATGAAATCGACGATTTGATCGCCACGGCGAAAAACGAGTTCGGCCGGCTCGACATCCTCGTGCCCAACGCAGGGATCCAGCATGTCGCGCCGGTCGAGGAATTTCCGGTCGCCAAGTGGGACGCGATCATCGGGATCAACCTCTCCTCGGCGTTCCACGCCATCCGCGCCGCCGTGCCGATCATGAAGGCCCAAGGCCGTGGACGGATCATCAACCTCGCCTCGGCGCATGGGCTCGTCGCTTCGCCGTTCAAGTCCGCCTATGTGGCCGCCAAGCACGGCGTCGTCGGTCTGACCAAGACGGTCGCGCTCGAGCTGGCCGAGCACGACATCACGTGCAACGCGATCTGCCCAGGCTACGTGAAAACGCCGCTGGTCGAGGGCCAGATCGCCGACCAGTCCAAGTCCCGGGGCGTTTCCGAAGAAGAGGTGATGCGCGACGTCATCCTCGCCGCCCAGCCAACCAAGAAGTTCGTCGAGTACGACCAGCTCTGCGGCCTTTTGTTCTACCTCGCCTCGGACGCGGGCGCGTCGGTCAACGGCGCGGCGCTGGCGATCGACGGCGGCTGGACGGCGAAGTAGGCGATGTTTTCTCCGCGGCGCCGTCCCGTTGCGCTGGCGCTGCAAGGCGGCGGCGCGCTCGGCGCCTTCACCTGGGGCGTGCTCGATACGCTGCTCGCCGACGATCGGCTCGACGTCCGCGCCTTCACCGGCGCAAGCGCCGGCGCGATGAACGCGGCGGTCGCCGCGGACGGATTGCTTGAAGGCGGCCCCGAAAGAGCACGAGAAAAGCTCGCCGCCTTCTGGCGCGAGGTCGCCGAAGCCGGCGCGATCTTCAACGCCGCGCCCTCGGCCTGGGAAGCTTTCTGGCGAAAGATCAGCCCGGCCTCGGGATCGAGCTACGCGGCCTTTGAAACGCTTTTAAAGGCGACGAGCCCTTACGAGATCAATCCGTTCAACATCAACCCGTTGCGATCGATCCTTGAACAGACGATCGACTTCGATCGCCTGCGCGCCGCCGAACGGATCAAGGTGCACGTTTCGGCCACCAACGTGCGCACCGGGCGGGCGCGGATCTTCACAACCGACGAGCTGAGCGTCGAGGTGCTGCTCGCTTCGGCCTGCCTGCCGGCGATCTACCAGGCGGTCGAAATCGACGGCGAGGCTTATTGGGACGGCGGCTACGCCTCGAACCCGCCGCTCTCGTGCCTGCTCGGTCCCGACATGCCCTGCGACGCGATCCTCGTGCCGCTCAACCCGCAGAAGATCGAGAGGACGCCGCGGTCGGCCGATGAGATCGCCGACCGCGCCAACGAGCTGACGTTCAACGCGCCCTACCTCGCCGAGCTGAAGATGCTGGCGCTGGCCAAACGCCTCGTCCGCCGCCCGTTCCGCACCGGCGCCTCGGCGCGCGCCAAGGCGCTGCGTCTGCACGAAATCGCCTCGGACGGCGAGCTGGCCGACATGATGCATTTCGACAAGCTCAAGGCGGACCTCGCCTTCTTCGAAGAGCTGGCGGCGCGCGGCCGCACCGTCGCCGCGAATTGGCTCGCGGGCGCGCGGAAGAACATCGGCAAGAGGTCGAGCATCGACCTAGAGCGGGATTTTCTCGACGACATGTGGTGAGGGGCTGCTGGGAGCGCCGAAGAAGTTGGCGATTGTCCAACGTCCGCTTTCGGCTGCGGCCTCAAGCGGTCATTCGCCACCGAGCGCTGGATGCCGCACGGAGGTTGGGCCGTCTGCGGGCGCAAATTGCAGCGGTGGATTTGACACCATCGCGTCCTCAAGCGGTTGGCCGCGCCAGAACGCAGCAATCATCGACCGCGCCTGCCCATTCTGGATGATTTGCTCATGACCAGCGTTTTCGACGATGACGTGAGCTGAGTTGGGAAATCCGCGGCGAACCTCCTCGGCTTGGGCCGCAGGCGCGTTCCAATCGAGCGCGCCGCTGACGAAGAGAACCGGGACGTCTGAACGCACCGGGTCATGATAGTCGGGGTCGACTGGCGGCGGCTCCAAACGTCAATGATGTCGGGCAGCGGAAAGTTCGCTGCGTTTCCAAATCCGCTGATCTCTCGATCGCGGGCCACCATCGACAGTCGATCCGGAGATCCCCCGGATGAGCCGTCGGTCATAAATAGATGGGCGGAGGTTTCGGTTAGCCAGAAGCTTCGCCGCTGCACGAACCACCCCAGCATCGCCGTATCGCCGCGATCGAGCGCGTACAGCAGCCGCGGAAACACGGGAAGGTCGGTGGCGTCGCCTATGTCGTGGCGCATGATGAGGTGCAAGCCGAACGCGCCAACGGGCACTGACATTGCCTGACCCGCGGGAGGCCGGACTGAAACCAGCACGGGTTCTTGGTCTAGCCGCGCGCTGACCCTATCGAAGACTGCGACCAAGTCCTCCTCACCGCTCAGCTCGGGGCTGATGGCCGCAAGCTGTGCAAGGTCGTGTAGCCGTTCATCCAGGCTGAGCGGAGGCTTGAGCGTATGGTCCGGCCCTTCGGTTCCGACCAGAACCGCGCGCTCGACGGAGTCGGGATGTCGACGGATCACCGACAAGGCTAGGTGCGTGCCGTACGAGAAGCCATAAAGCGATACGCGATCGAGACCCAGATGACGCCGCAGCGCTTCTACGTCGTCCGCGCTCTCCTGAACTGTGAGCCCAGCGAGAGGGACGCCCCGCGACTCCAGAATTGTTCTGGCCGCCGCATCGATCGTCATACGATGTTCGAGAGCCGATTGTTCGTCGACGAAGAAATCTCGAGGAATGTGTTCGTCGTTCGAGACGGATGTGTCGGGCCCGCTCGCCCCAACGCCGCGTTGGTCAAGCAAGACCACGTCGGCGGTCTCGAGCCATGACGCCAGCGCAGCGACGGCGAAAGGTTGCTCGGCGATCGGCGTGGCGGCGTCGCCGGGGCCACCCGCGAGATACACAACTGGAGCAGCGGGTTCTGTCGCTGTGCTCAGCAATCGAATGTACTGGAGAGTGAACACCCCTGCGCTCGGATCGTCGCGGACTGCTGGAACTTCGAATGCGCCGCTGATGGCCTGAAAGGAACCGGCCGGGCCGGCGTCAACAATCCAGAGATCGCTCTCGAGCGAAGACGACGCTGGAACCGCCGGAAACGATGCGCACGCGATTAGGGTCAGGGCTGCTGCAGGAGCAAAAACTCGTAAGAACGACATCTTGGTGCGCGCTCCCTCGAGAAGTTTCTTATTGAATTACGATAACATCCGCGCCCGCGCGCGCCAACCATTTCAGACGATTTTCAAACATTACGAACGTCCGCTTTGGGTCGAAAGCGGACATGGACCGACAGGCTGCTCGGTCCCTGGCGGCCGCTCTCCTTACAGGTACGCCCCCACCCCCCGCGCCGTCTCCTCCGCCGCAGCGCGATATTCCGCGACCAGCCGCTCCACCACTTCGCGCGCAGGCGGCGCGTCGGCAATCTGGCCGACGCCTTGGCCTGCGCCCCAGATTTCCTTCCAGGCCTTGGGCTTCTCGCGGTCCGAGCCGAAGTTCATCTTCGACGGATCGCTTTCGGGCAAGGTCGCCGGGTCCATGCCCGCCGCCTCGATCGAGCGACCGAGATAGTTGCCGTGCACGCCGGTGAAGAGGCTGGTGTAGACGATTTCGTCCGCGGCGCTCTCGACGATGAAGTCCTTGTACTTGTCCGGCGCGTTCGCCTCTTCGGTGGCGATGAAGCGCGTGCCGACGTAAGCGAGGTCCGCGCCCGTCGCCGTCGCGGCGTAGACGGAACGTCCCGTGGCGATCGCGCCCGAGAGCAGGATCGTTCCGTCGAACCATTCTTTGACTTCCGGCACGAGCGCGAACGGCGAAAGCCGACCCGCATGCCCGCCAGCGCCGGCGCAGACGAGCACCAGGCCATCGACACCAGCTTTGGCAGCGCGGCGCGCGTGCTTCAAGTTGATCACATCGTGGAAGACGACGCCGCCGTAGCCGTGCACCGCCTCAACCACCTCGTCAGGTGGCCGCAGTGAAGTGATGACGATCGGGACTTCGTGCTTCACGCACAGATCGACATCGTGCTGAAGACGGTCGTTCGATCCGTGCACGATCTGGTTGACCGCGAACGGCGCGACCTTGGCGCCCGGGTTCGCCGCGGCGTAATCGGCCAGCTCGGCCTTGATCCGCGTCAGCCATTCGTCGAGCAGCTCGGGCGGGCGGGCGTTCAAGGCCGGGAACGAGCCGACGATGCCCGCCTTGCATTGCGCGATCACCAGCTCGGGACCCGAGACGATGAACATCGGCGCGCCGACGATCGGCGCGGCGAGCCGGCCCTTGAGAACTTCCGGGAGCGCCACGGACGCGCGCCTACTCGGCGGGCTCTTGAGCCGGTTCGGCGTCCGAGGCCTGGTTCATCAGGTGATCCTTGTACTCGGCGCGGACCACCTTCTTGTCGAACTTGCCCGTCGCGGTCATCGGCAGCTCTTTGACGAAGACGATGTCGTCGGGCAGCTGCCACTTGGCGAACGAGGCCTTGAGCAGGTGCGCCTTGATGTCTTCCGGATCGGGGCTCGCGCCCTCCTTGGGCACGACCAGCAGGATCGGCCGCTCCTCCCACTTGGGATGGGGCACGCCCACCGCGCAGGCGAGCTCGACACCTTCGGCGCCCATCGCCGCGTTCTCGAGGTCGACCGAGGAGATCCACTCCCCGCCCGACTTGATCACGTCCTTGGCGCGGTCGGTGATCTGCATGTAGCCGTCCGCGTCGATCGTGGCGACGTCGCCGGTGTCGAGGAAGCCGTCCTTGTCGACGATGACGTCGTCGCGGCGGAAATAGGACTTGGCGATCCACGGTCCGCGCACCAGAAGGCGGCCGGACTGCTCGCCGTCCCAAGCCAGCTCGTTGTTGTCGTCGTCGACGATCTTCATCTCCACGCCGAAGAGCGGGCGGCCCTGCTTGCACATCACGTCGAGCTTCTCCTCCAGGGAGAGGCCTTCATGCTGCGGGCCGAGGCGGCAGACTGTCCCGGTCGGGCTCATCTCGGTCATGCCCCAGCCGTGGACGACGGTGACGCCGTACTTCTCGCCCAGCGTCCTGATCATCGACCGCGGCACGGCCGAGCCGCCGATGATCACTTCGGTCAGCGGCTTCAAGTCCTCGCCGGTCTTGTCGAGGTGGGCGAGCAGCATCGACCACACGGTCGGCACTGCGGCCGAGCCTGTGACTTGCTCTTCCTTGATCAGACGATGGATGCTCGCGCCGTCGAGACTCATGCCCGGCAGCACCAGCTTTGCGCCCACCATCGGCCCGCCGTAGACAAGGCCCCAGGCGTTGGCGTGGAACATCGGCACGACCATCAGCGTGGTGTCGTTGACGCCGAGGTTCTGACAGTCCTTCGAGCAGATCGCGTAGGATTGCAGCAAGTTGGACCGGTGCCCGTAGAGCACGCCCTTGGGATCGCCGGTGGTGCCCGAGGTGTAGCAGAGCGAGGAGGCCGTATCCTCGGGGAAGCTCGGCCATTCGAACTCCGGCTCTTCGACCGCGATCAGGTCTTCGTAGCAGAGGTAGCCTTCGCCTTCGGGCATGTTCGCGCGGTCGGTCAGCACAATGACGTGCTTCAGGGACGGCACGTGCGGGCGCACCGCGTCGACCAGCTTGGCGAAGGTCGCGTCGGTGAAGAGGATCGAGTCCTCGGCGTGGTTCAAGATGTAGATGATCTGCTCAGGCGCGAGACGCGGGTTGACCGTGTGGCAGATCGCGCCCTGCCCGGAGATCGCGTACCAGGCCTCGACGTGGCGGTGGGTGTTCCAGGCGAGCGTGGCGATCCGGTCGCCGGGCGCCGCGCCCAGGCGGCGCAGCGCGTTGGCCAGCTGCTTGGTGCGGGTCAGGGTCTCGGCGTAGGTCTGGGTGTGCTTGCCGCCTTCGATCAGCGCGGTGACCATCACCTGCCGGCCGTGCGAGCGCGCGGCGTGCTCGAGGATCGAAGCGAGGTTGATAGGCTGGTCCTGCATCAGCCCGGGAATGACTTCCCCAGGGTTCGCCGGCGGCGGCGCGAGGACGCTCGGCGCGGCCGGCGCTGCGGGCTCCTCGGCCTCGGGCGCGGCGGCCTCCTGCGAAGCGCGCGCGATGTGCGTTTCGGCCGACTTGGCCGCCTCCTCAGCCTTCTTCTTTTTCTTTCCCAGTCCAAACATCGAAACCTACCTCCCCTCCCGGGCGGCCGGCGATCGCCTGGATATGGCGCGCGCCGCCCCGTCTGTGGTCGTGAACAATGTAAACCATAGGCGGAACAAAGGCCTAAGCCAGTTTCACCAGCATCTTGCCCACATTGCCTCCTTCAAACAGCTGAAGGAAGGCCTCGGGCGCCTTTTCGATCCCTTCAAGGACCGTTTCGCGCCACTTCACCTTGCCTTCGCGCACCCACTGGGCGAGGTCGCGGTGGAACTGCGGGCGCATGTCGGCGTTATCGAAGACCAGGAAGCCCTCGATCTTCAGCCGCTTGGCGATCAAGACGCCAAGGTTCGGCGGGCCCGGTTCGGGCTCGGCGTTGTTGTACTGGGAGATCATCCCGCACACGGCGATCCGCCCGCGCAGCGCCATCACGTTGAGCGCGGCCGTCAGGTGATCGCCGCCGACGTTCTCGAAGTAGACGTCGACGCCGTCCGGCGCGGCTGCGGCGAACGCCTTGGTCAGCCCGTTCGCGCCTTCGTGCTCTTTGTAGTTGATCGCCGCGTCGACACCGATCTCCTTCAAGAACGCCACCTTCTCCGCCGAGCCGGCCGAGCCGACGACCCGGCAGCCTTTGGCCTTGGCGATCTGGCAGACCATCGAGCCGACCGCGCCCGCCGCGCCGGAAACGAGGACCGTCTCGCCGTCCTTGAGCGCGCCGATGCGCAAGAGGCCGGCGTAGGCGGTCAGCCCCGGCATGCCGGCCGCGCCGATGAAGGCCTGCGGCTCGAGGTCGAGGTCGGGCAGCTTTTCAACGTCCGTCAGCGCGGCGGTCCAGGCCTCGCGCCAGCCATGCATCGAGACCACCTTGTCGCCCGGCGCGAAGCCCTCGGCGTTCGAGGCGACCACTTCGCCCACCGCGGCGCCGGTCATCACCTGGCCGACTTCGAACGGCGCGGCGTAGCTCTTCCGGTCGGACATGCGCCCGCGCATGTAGGGGTCGACCGACATCCAGAGATTGCGCACCTGGATCTGACCCGGCCCCGGCTCGGGCACCGTCGCGTTGACCACGGCGAAGTTCTCGGCGGCCGGCGTTCCCACCGGGCGGGATGCGAGATGAACCTCGCGGCTGGCGATTTCTGGCATGAAGGGCCCCATTGCGTGCGTTGCGACATCTTGACTGCGTTAGGATTTTTGCAGCCTCGGCGTCTCAATGCCGCACCCGAAGGGCCAACACAACAGGGCGGCGGCGGGATTCAGCCCGCGGCGCAAGGCGCCGCAGACTCAAAGCGGGGCGCGAAGCCTGGTTCCGCACCCGCGGCGCAAAGCGCCGCAAATCCAAAGTGGGGCGCGGAGCCTGGTTCCGCGCCCATGCGTTTCGCGATTTCGTGATGGCGATTTCGACGCTTGGAGGGTCTTGTCGGCGCTCGGGGAGCGCTTATCTAAAACTGTGACGGCGCGCCCGTCCCCCCGTCCCCTCAACGGCGCGTCGATAAAAGAAGACCGGAGCGCATCCCCCGCTCCGGTCTTCGCACGTCCGCCCCCCGCTGTGGGTGTTCGGAAACTCTAAACGGACTAGGCCACCGCGGCCGAGTTCGAAGGTCCCTGAGACGGCCCCTTCATCACGTCCGGCACGACCGATTCCAGCAGCAGCGGCTTGACCGCGAGCGGCAGCTGTTCATCAAGGCCGCGCTCGATCGCGCCCAACCGCAGGTTCATCCGCCGGGTGATCGCGCCGATCAGCAGCGCGGCCTCCATGAAGCGCGGCTCGGTCTCGGTGATCCCGACGTCTTTGGCCTGGGGCAGCTCGGGCAGCGACAAAGCGTCGCCGGCGGTCATCTCGTCCTCGACCAGCTGCAGACGCTGTTCAAGCGCGTGCAGCGCCTCGATCGACTGAACGATCTGCGCCAGCCCGTCCTGCATCAGCGCCTGCTTGAGCGCATCGCTGCGCGGCTTGTGCTGAGCGCCCTGCTCGCGCGACGCGGCGCCTTCCCGACGTTCGGCATGCAGCCGTCTGAACACCATGAGCCGCCTCCTCTTGCGACGCCGCCATGCCGATCTGGCACAGGGGCAAAACCGTTGTGATCTCGCCTCGCAAGAGAAAGGCCAAGGCGCCGGTCGCCTCTCTTCAGACCCGTTTTCCTTCTCCTCCCGTCACTTCCCCGACGCCCGGGCGATGCGCTCCTGCGCCATCTCGTCGGCGATGACATGCGTCGGCCGGCCTTCGGCCTTCGCCCGGTCGAACACGGTCTCGAGCGTCTTGTTGAGCTGGACCAGCTTGGTCTCCACCCATTCGGGGTCGTAGCGGCCGGAGACCTCCGCAGCCACGTTGATGATGCCGCCGCCGTTGATCACGTAGTCGGGCGCATAGAGCACGCCGCGCTCGGCCAGCCGCTCGCCCATCTCCGGGACCGAGAGCTGGTTGTTCGCGCCCCCGGCGACGACCTTGACCTTGAGCCGATCGACGGTGTCGGGGTTGATCACCGCGCCCAGAGCGCACGGCGCGAACACGTCAGCGTCCTGATCATAGACCTCGTCGGGCTTGATCAGCTTGGCGCCGCAGCGCTCGGCGACGACGCGCGCGGCATCCTCGTCGACGTCGGCGACCGTCAGCACCGCGCCCGCCTCGGCGAGAAGCCCGCACAGGTGGGCGCCGACGTGGCCCGTGCCCTGAACGACGACGCGCACGCCTTGAAGATCTTCGCGCCCGAGCCCGCGCGCGACGGCCGTGCGCAGGCCTAAGAACACGCCTTTTGCGGTCACCGGCGAGGGATCGCCGCTCGCCGCCTCGCCTTCGGGCAGGCCGGCCACGAACCGGGTCGAGCGGCGCACCGCCCGCATGTCGTCGACGCCGACGCCGACGTCCTCGGCGGTGACGTACTTGCCGCCCATCGCTTCGATGCAGCGTCCGTAGGACTCAAACAGCGCCGTACGGTCGAAATCGCCCTCGGGTTTCA
>JASFUX010000100.1:0-11490 GCA_050050115.1 Maricaulaceae bacterium
TGGTGATGACCGCGACGCCGATCCCGCGGACTCTGACCCTCGCCGCCTTCGGCGATCTCGACGTTTCGCGTCTCGACGAGAAGCCGCCGGGGCGCGCTCCGATCTCGACGCGCGCGGTGCCGCTCGATCGGCTGGAAGAGCTCTATGAAGCGGTTGGTCGGGCCGTGAAGAAGGGAGACCGGGTCTACTGGGTCTGTCCGCTGGTCGAGGAGTCCGACACCTCGGACCTCGCCGCGGCCGAGGAGCGCTGGCGGGCGCTCGCCGCGCTCTACGGTGAAAGTCGCGTCGGCTTGCTCCATGGTCGGCTCTCGGGCGCCGAAAAGGAAGCGCGCGCCGAAGCCTTCCGCCATGGGGAGATCGATGTTCTGGTGGCGACCACCGTCGTCGAGGTCGGCGTCGACGCGCCGGACGCCACGGTGATGATTATCGAGGACGCCGAGCGCTTCGGCCTTGCACAACTGCACCAACTGCGCGGACGCGTCGGCCGCGGGGACAAGCCTTCGACTTGCGTGCTGCTTTACCGTCCGCCGCTCAACGAAGGCGCGCGAGCGCGGCTCGACGCGCTTCGAGCCAGCGACGACGGCTTCTTCATCGCCGAGGAAGACTGGCGCCTGCGGGGGCCCGGCGAGCTGCTGGGTCATCGCCAGAGCGGGATCGCGCGATTGCGCTTCGCCGACCTGACCGTGCACGGCGATCTGCTGGAGATCGCGTCGCGGGACGCCCGGCGGGTCGTCGACGAGGACCCGCGCCTCTCATCCGAACGCGGTGAGGCGGCGCGCACCCTCCTCTATCTGTTCGACCGGGATCGGGCGATCGGCCTGCTGGACGCGGGCTGACGGCTACGCGTCCTCGGTCTGAACCTCGTCGCCGCCGGCGAACGCCGCATCGGCCTGGACCTCTTCGGGGATCACGATGCCGGCCGAGACGATGAGATTGGCGCCGTCCTCCACCGACATGTTCAGACGGACGACATCGCTTTCGGGCAGCCAGACAATGAAGCCTGAGGTCGGGTTCGGCGTCGAGGGCACGAATACGCCGAGATAGTCCTCCCCGAGCCGCCGCTTGACCTCGCCGCGCGCTCGCGTGGTGATGAAGCCGACGACCCAGAGCCCCTCGCGCGGGTACTGGATCATCACCACTTCCTTGAACGACTTCTCGGTCTGGGAGAACACCGATTCAAGCAGCTGCTTAAGCGCCCCGTAGATCGTTCGCACGAATGGGACGCGCGCGACCAACCGCTCGCCGACCTGCAGGAGCGATCGCCCGAGGATGTTCGCCGCCAGGGCCCCGAGCATCGTCAGTACGAGAATGGCGACGATCAGGCCGAACCCGGGGATGGCGAAGCCTAGCCACTCCTCAGGCAGATAGGCCCGCGGGATCAGCGGCTTGACCGTCCGGTCCGCAAAGTTGATGAACGTGTAGACCAGCCAAACGGTCACCGTGATCGGCGCGGCGACCACGATGCCGGTGAAGAAGCTGTTGCGCAGCCAGAGCCAGAGGGAGAACTTCGGCTGCTCGGTCAGGATCGGAGGCTCGCCCGTGTCCGAGCCCTTACGCGATTTGCGCGCCATCGCAGGTAGTACCTCCAATCTCCGACTCGACCCGAGGCTCGCCGATGTTAGGACATTTCTGCAACTGGTGTGTCCTAAGTGACGACCTCGCTGGGCAATTTAAAGGCTGAGAACGAAAACGGAGTGAACGGCGTGCGGCGAAATTGGTGGTTTCGACTGGCCGTAGCGGGGCCCGCAGGGCTGCTGCTTCTAGTCGCCCTCGCCGCTTTCGGCTTTCAAGACAATTTGTTCCGCGACCTCATGGACCCGCGCACGCCGTTCTTGTTGACGAGTACGCATCCCCCCGCTCCCGACTATGCCGAGAACCGATCGTGGATCCGCCGGCCGCAGCGGCCCGAGCCGAGCAAGGCGGCGGTCTTCTTCATCCATCCGACCACCTATTGGGGCGGTGACGCCTGGAACGCGTCGATCGACCGGCCTGAAGCGGCGCGGCGAGCCGAGATGGAGAGCCTGCCCAACTACGCAGGGCCCTTCGCGGGCTTCAGCGGCATCTGGGCGCCGCGCTATCGCCAAGCCTCGCTGTTTACAGCGCTCACCCACCGCTACGACGCCAAGCAAGCCCGCACCCTCGCCTACGGCGACGTGCGCGGCGCCTTTCGCGTCTTTCTCGCCGAGGCGGCGCCTGAATCGCCGATCATCCTCGTCGGCGTCGAGCAAGGCGGTCTTCATGTGCTGGGGCTGCTCCAGGACGGCGAGTTCGCCGACGTCCTGACCGAACGCTTGGCGGCCGCCTACGTGATCGACCAGGCGACCCCGCTTGATCTCTTCGACGACGTGCTGTCGGCTTACCGGCCCTGCTCGCGTCCACTTGAGTTCGGCTGCGTCGTCTCCTGGGGCGCGATCGAGGCGGACAATTCGGATGAGATCACTCGCTTTCGGCGCCGTTCAATGGCGTGGAACAGCGACGGCACGCTCGACGACACAGCAGGCCGCGCTCTGCTGTGCGTCAATCCGATCCTTGGCTCGGACGAGGAGGACTTCGCGCCGCGGCGCACCCACGCCGGAGGCGTCAACGCGACGGGTCTCGATCTCGGCGTCGACCCGGCGCCCATGGCTGCGCAGACGAGCGCGCAGTGCAGCGACGGCGTGCTGCTGATCGACCGGCCCGCCTCCCCTTCCCTGCGCCCCGGATGGAGCTTCGGCGGGCGGTTCAAGCCGCGCACCCCCTTCTTGTTCTACGAAGACACGCGCCGCGACGCGATGCGCCGGCTCGCCGCGCTCCGGGCGGCGGCCGACACCGATCTTGGACTCGACCTGGAAACCTCGATTTCCGAAGGCGCCGGCGAGCCTCGCAGCAACGAGCTTCCGCCGCTTGACGAAGTCGAGGTCGAGGAAGCCCCGATCTTTCCGGTTGATCCTTAGCGCCGCGCCTCATCCGCAAGCGCATTAATCCAAAACGCCGTTTCGCTCGTAGTTGAGTCGAAAGGCGCCGCACGGCGCTCACTCAACTGATGACCGAGGCGGCGCGATGACGGTAGACGTCACTGTAGACAGTAAGAGATGGAGCGAGCGCGAGCGTGTCGTCCAACCGTTGCTCAAGCCGGCCTGGCGGCGGGGCAAACGCATCGCTGTCGTTGGATCGGGCGCTGCGGGTCTCGGCGCGGCCTGGGCGTTGCGCGACGTGCACGATGTCACTCTGTTTGAACGAAGCAGCCGTCTCGGCGGCCACGCGAACACGGTTTGCGTCGACTACGACGGAACCCGGATCGACGTCGACACCGGCTTCATCGTCTTCAATGTCGCCAATTACCCTAACCTGACGGCGCTGCTCGACCATCTCGGTGTCGAAAGCCGGCGATGCGACATGAGCTTTGGCGTATCGATCCCCGGCGGCGTCGAATGGTGCTCCGATTTTCGCGGCGTCTTCGCGCAGAAACGGAACCTGGTGAGCCCAAGCTTCATCAGCATGCTGTTCGACATGGCGCGGTTCAACCGGGAGGCGCCGCGCGCACTTCGAGAAGGCAAGCTGTCTGGACTAACCATCGGAGACTATCTTCGCGCAGGCCGCTACGGCGCAGCGTTTCGCGATCTTTATTTGCTGCCGATGGGCGCCGCGATCTGGTCGGCGACAACGCGCGCCATGGCGTCCCAGCCCGCAGCCAGCGTCATCCGCTTCTTCGAGAACCATGAGTTGCTGGCGGCGAAGCGCTCGGGATGGCGGTCCATCCCGGGCGGATCACGTCGCTACGTCGACAAGATCGCCGCATCGCTGGGTGAGCGGGTTCGCTTGTCAACGCCGATCGCCCACGTCCGCCGCCTTTCGCGAGGCGTCGCGCTTTATGATGAGCGCGGACGTGAGGAGATCTTCGACGACGTAGTCCTCGCTTGCCACTCGAACGAAGTGCGGCGGATGGTGATCGATCTCGATGCCGAAGAGGACGCATTCCTCGGCGCGATCGGCTATGCACCCAACCGCGCGGTCTTGCATCGCGACGCATCGCTGTTGCCGACCCGACCCAAAGCGCGAGCCTCATGGAACTACCGCGCCGATGAGGAGGATGCGCCGCCATCCGTCACCTACGACATGAACAAGCTCCAGGGGATCGATCCGCGTTATCCCGTATATGTCACGCTCAATCCGCTGCGCGAGCCCGCCCCCGAGCTGGTGTTCGAAGAGTTCGAGTACTGGCACCCGCAATTCGACGTAGCGTCGGCGGCCGCTCAGCGTCGGTTCAATCGTGTCCAAGGACGCGGCGGGCTTTGGTATGCAGGCGCTTGGCTTGGCTACGGCTTTCATGAGGACGCGCTGCGCGCGGGGCTGCGCGTCGCCCTGCGTCTCGGCGGAACCGTGCCCTGGCGCTTCGTCGAGGGGGACATAGACGGCGGTCCGTGGAGCGACGATCGCGCCGATCATGCTGAAGCGCGCAGCCTGGCAATTGCGCCATGAACGCGCCTCCCGTCCTTCTCTACGTGGGCGAGACGCGCCATCGCCGCATCGCGCCGGTCGCTCATGCGTTTCGCTATCGACTGTTCTGGTTGTCGATCGACATCGACCGCCTGGACGAGGCCGACGGGGCGTCGCGCTGGCTGTCGGTCGATCGCTTCAATCTCTACAGCTTTCACCGGCGTGATCACGGCGCGCGCGAAGACACGCCGCTGCGACCGTGGGCGGAAGCTCGCTTCGCGGACGCCGGGATTGATCTGGACGGCGGCTCAGTACGGCTGATCGCCTTGCCGCGGATGCTGGGCTACGCCTTCAAGCCGCTGTCGGTGTGGTTTGGACATGGCCCGGACGGTGCGCTGCGTGGCGTCATCTACGAGGTCAACAACACCTTCGGCGACACGCACGCCTACGTGTGCCCGATCGCCGGCGCGTCGAGCCTCAAACACGCCGCGCACAAGATCTTTCACGTGTCTCCATTCTTTGACGCGCGCGGCGAGTACGAGTTCCGCCTGCGCCCACTCGGCGAGGAGATGGCGCTCGGCATCCGCTACTCGGTTGACCGGTGCGCTGTGTTCACCGCGAGCCAGCGCGGCCGGGCTCGCAAGATTACCGACGCAGCGCTGCTCCAATTGACCCTCGCCCAGCCGATGGTGACCTTGAAGGTGATTGCAGGCATTCACGGCGAGGCGCTGCAGCTGTGGCGCAAGGGCGTGCGCTATCGCCGCCGCCCGTCACCGTCTCTCTCGACCGGCGCGGCCGCGAAATTAAAGAGCGCAATCAAGGACTAGGTGGACTTCCGCCCCGTCCCTATGTGTAACTGTTATGAGACCACTGTTGCAGGAGACCACGGGGGCCGACATGAACGCCAACCTCGTCGCCACCGCGACGCCAGGCGAGATAGACGCGCTCGAAGGCGCGCCGATGTCATTCAAGCTCGCCGCCCGCACCTTGCTCCGGCTGCGGCGCGGACGCATCGACATGGAGTTGCCGAACCGCAAGACGCTGCGCTTCGAAGGCGAGACGCCGGGGCCGTCGGGGCATGTGCAGATCAAGCGATGGGACGTGTTCAGGCGCGTGCTTTCCGGCGGCGCGCTCGGCTTCGCGGAAGGCTACATCGAAGGCGACTGGGACACTCCGGATCTCGCCGAGCTCCTGAGCGCCATGTCGCTGAATTTCGACGCGATGATGCCGGGTCTGCGGGGCAACTTCCTCACCCGCTCGGCGCACCGGCTTTATCACATGCTGCGGCGGAATTCCCGGCGCGGCGCGCGGCGAAACATTCACGAGCACTACGACCTCGGCAATGACTTCTACGCGCTGTGGCTTGATCCTTCGATGACCTACTCCTCGGCGCTGTTTGAGGCTCCGGACCTTTCGCTGGGAGACGCTCAGCGCGCCAAGTACAGCGCGCTCGCCGATCAGATCGGCGTGAAGGAAGACAGCCATGTGCTTGAGATCGGCGCCGGCTGGGGCGGCTTTGCCGAGTATGCGGCCAAGGAACGTCGGGCGAAGGTGACCGGCGTGACCATCTCGCCCGAGCAGCTCGAGTATGCGCGCAAGCGCATGTTCGAAAACCAGCTCGCCGATCGCGTCGACATTCAGCTCAGGGACTACCGGGACGTCGAAGGCAAATTCGACGGCGTGGCGTCGATCGAGATGTTCGAGGCTGTCGGAGAATCTTACTGGAGCGCCTATTTCGAGAAGATCAAAGACGTGCTCAAGCCCGGTGGTCGCGCTGGCCTGCAGATCATCACCATTCGCGACGAGCTGTTCGATCACTACCGCAGGCACGTCGATTTCATTCAGCGTCACGTCTTCCCTGGCGGGATGCTGCCGAGCATGACGCGCCTCGCTGAAGAGACCGCAAAGGCCGGGCTCGTCTGGAAGGACGTGAAGACTTTCGGACAGGACTACGCGCGCACCCTCGATGCGTGGAAAGAAAGATTCCTCGCCGTGTGGCCCAAAGTCACCGAGGTCGACGCCAAGTTCGACGAGCAGTTCCGTCGGCTGTGGCACTACTATCTCGCCTATTGCGAGGCAGGTTTCCGCACCGAGCGTATCAACGTCGCGCAGGTCACTGTCGCCGCCTAGGCCGCGCTCAACGCAGCACGTATTCGATCCGCGAGCCGCGCGTGGTGAAGGCGCACTTCACCCAGCGGCCGGCGTCGTCGTACCAGAGTTCGAGATCGATCTCGCTTCGGAGCAGATAGCGGCGGGCACCGATCGTCTCGCCGCCAGCGACGATCTGTTCTTGGCCGACCAGCTCGACGTCGAGCGGCAGTAGAGCGCCAGTTTCGGAGTTGAGCATTCTCGATTGCTCGATGAGCGCGATGTTCCAGTAGGTCGTGGGGATCAGCGGGTCTTCAGCGACGCCGGTGAACTCGCGGCCTTCGATCGCCAACCCGTCCCCGCTGCGCGTCACGGCGAGGTCGAAGCGCTCGCCGTCCTTGAGCGTGTTTGCTTCGAGCGACTGCAACGCGCCGTCCCGCCAGCGCTCCTCGATGTCGTGCTCATAGCGAAACGCGGTGATCGGACCGAAGCGGACCCTGAGGTCGATATCGACATCAACCAGAACGCCCTCTCCCTCGCGATCGAATGTCACTACATGATCCCCGAACGGTCGGCCGTTGCGGAGGACCTCGAAAGACAGTTGTTCGCCGTCCGACGGCGACCACGCCGGCTCGGCGGCGTCCGCTTGAACAGGTAGTTGCGCAAACATGGCGCACATCATGGACGCAACAAGAAGACGCATGGGCCGCTCCGTCGATGAAAAGGAACTACTGCAGGAAGTAGCGGACGAACTCGACGATCGGCCGTCGGATCAGCATGCCGCCTTCTTCGACGGTCAGGCAGATGCAGTCGGCGTCATCGTCCACGCGGGGCTGGTGCTCGATCTCTGGATCGGCGATCGCCACGTCGCCGACGTCGAACCGGCCGGTCTCGTCCTCATAGCCGCCCGAAAGCACGAGGGTCAGCTCCATGCCCTTGTGGGTGTGCCGCGGGATCGCGCGGCCGGCCTTGAGGCTGACGAGCCGCGTCAGGCAATCCGGCGTCGTAAACTCGGGAATGGCCGCATAGCGCATGCCTGGAATAAGCGTGCGCCATTTGTCCGCAGTCAGCGTTCCGCCAAAGAAATCGCGCAACGCCGCCGGCCGCCCGTCGCCCGCGGCGGGGAGCGGCGAACCGCTCTCCTGGTCGATTCGCTCCAGGACGCGTTCAAGCGCACCTTCCTCCGGGGCCGCAGCGTCAGACCTGGACAGGAGCGCGCCGCCGACCGCATCGAGATCGGCGAGGCTGGCGCGCACGTCCGGGCGCAACCCGGCCTGAGTCGCCACCAAAAGCGAAGCTGCAGGGCTCAAGGCCCCGGCGGCGAACTCGACGAGGAGATCTTCGTGCTGCACGACGCGCCTCGCGAAAACCAAGCTTTGACGCTGGTTCTACGTCTCAATCGCGCGCTCGGATCAGTCAAGCGCCCTTTCCCGGATCATGCGCTTCCGCCCTATTGCGTCTACCGGGCGTTGCCGCACGGGCAAACGCTCACTAGGTTCTGTGCCGATTTTCGAGGAGCGCCTCCATGCCGATCGCCAAATCCGTCATCGACCTCATCGGCAATACGCCGCTCTTGCGCCTGCGGGCGGCGAGCGAAGCAACCGGCTGCGAGATTCTCGGCAAGTGCGAGTTCCTCAATCCCGGCCAATCGGTGAAGGACCGGGCCGCGCTCGGCATCATCCGTCACGCTGAGGAGATCGGCGAGCTCAAGCCCGGCGGCCTTATCGTGGAGGGCACCGCAGGCAACACGGGGATCGGCCTGGCGGTCGTGGGCAACGCTCTCGGCTATCGCACCACGATCATTTGCCCGCGAACGCAGAGCGAAGAGAAGAAGGACGCGATCCGCGTTCTCGGCGCCGAGCTCATCGAGGTCGACGCCGTCCCCTACACTGAGCCCGGCAACTACATCCACGCCTCTCAGCGCATCGCCGAAGAGCGCGCCAAGACCGAGCCCAACGGCGTGCTCTGGGCCAATCAGTTCGACAACGTCGCCAACCGGGACGCGCACTACCGCACGACGGGTCCGGAGATCTGGGAGCAGACTGACGGCAAGGTCGACGGTTTCATCTGCGCGGTCGGCTCGGGCGGCACGCTCGGCGGCATCGCCATGGCGCTCAGAGAGCGCAAGGCGGACGTGAAGATCGGTCTCGCCGATCCGATGGGGGCCAAGCTCTACCACTGGTACGCCCACGGCGAGCTCAAAGCCGAAGGCAACTCGATCACGGAAGGCATCGGCCAGGGACGGATCACTGCGAACCTCGAAGGACTCGAGGTGGACCTGCCCTACATGGTCCCGGACGCCGAAGCGCTCGAAGTGCTCTTCAAGCTGAGCATCGAAGAGGGACTCGCGCTCGGCGGATCGTCGGGCATCAATATCGCCGGCGCGATTCGCATGGCCAAGGACCTGGGTCCCGGCAGCACGATCGTGACGGTGCTGTGCGACTACGGCAATCGCTACCAGTCAAAGCTGTTCGACGCCGGCTTCCTGCGCTCGAAGGGCTTGCCGATTCCGCCCTGGACGACATGACCGCGCCCGAACCGCTGATCTCCGCTGAAGCGCTCAAGGAACTGCACGGGCGCGAAGACGTCGTCATATTGGACGCTAGCTGGACCTACGACGGCGGGCCGGCGCCGCGGGTCGAGGGCGCCATCCCCGGTGCCGTGCGCTTCAACATCGACGAGGTGAGCGACCAGGCGTCGAGCTTGCCGCACATGCTCCCCTCCCCCGCGGCGTTCGAGCAGCATGCGCGCGCGATCGGGATCGGCGACAGCTCGCAGATCATCGTCTACGACCGCATCGGTCTTTTCTCCGCGCCGCGCGTCTGGTGGATGTTCCTGGCGATGGGCGCGCGCAACGTTCGCGTGCTCGACGGCGGCCTGCCTGCCTGGATCGACGCCGACGGCGCGCTGACGGACCGGCCCGCCGCGATGACCGGCAACGCACCAGGCGACTTCGTCGCACGCTTCGACGCAACCCGCGCCGCCAGCGCGGATGACGTCGCGCACGCGCGCTCCGGCGCTTGCGCGCAATTGCTCGATGTGCGCTCGGCGGCGCGCTTCTCAGGCGCCGAACCCGAACCGCGGCCGGGCTTGCGCGCCGGTCATATCCTGGGGGCCCTCAATGCACCCTGGACAGAATTGCTCACGACGTCTCAACACCTCAAGCCCGCTACCGAGCTGCGCGAACGCCTCAGCATCGCAGGGGTGGCGTTTGATCAGCCGGTGATCTTAACCTGCGGCTCGGGCGTCACGGCGTGCATCGGCGCGCTGGCGCTTGAGGCGCTCGGCCATGGCGACTGGTCCGTCTACGACGGCTCTTGGGCGGAATGGGGCGGCGATCCCGCGCGTCCAATCGAAACTGTCGCGGCGGGTGTGTCATGAGCGGCAAGCGGCCGTTCCGACGCACGGCGAACCCGCCGATCGAGCGCGGCTCGACCGTGCTGATCGAGCGCGCTGAGGACCTCTACCGCACCGACATCCAGACCTATGGCCGGGTCGGGCTCGCCGCGCAGGACGCGTTGCGCGAGGAGATCATGGCGCGCACGGGCGCGGCGGCGTGCACGCTGGTCTCCACCGGCCTGCAGGCTTGCACGCTCGCGCTCCTGTCACTGACGAAGTCCGGCGATCACGTTCTGGCTCCGGACTCCGTTTACGGTCCGACGCGGCGCTTTTGCGAAAACATGCTCTCGCGCCTCGGCGCCGAGGTTGAGTTCTACAAGCCCCGCATTGGCGGCGACATCGCCAAGCTGATCCGTAAGAACACGTCGATCATCTACCTGGAGTCTCCGGGCTCGCTCACACTCGACGTCCAGGATGTTCCGGCAATCGTCGAGCGCGCGCGGGCAGCCGGCATCGTCTCGATCATCGACGACACCTGGGGCGGAATGAGCCGCTTCGCGCCGCTGAAACTCGGCGTCGACGTGGCCGTTCACGCCGCGACGAAGTATCCCTCAGGGGGCTCGGACGTCTTCCTCGGCTCGATATCCTCGCGCGAGGCCAAGATGGGCGCGGACATCGCCGCCTACGCCAAGACGTTCGGCGCCGGCGTTTCGCCGGAGGACGCCTACCTCGTCTTGCGCAGCATGCATTCGCTCGAAGCCCGCCTCGCCCAGCACGAGGCCTCCGCCCATGCCGTCGCTCAATGGCTCTCCGAGCGCGCCGAGGTACGGCGGGTCATCTTCCCCGGCCGGGAGGATCATCCGGACCATGCGATTTGGTCGCGCGATTTCACCGGCTCGACGGGCCTGCTGGCCGCGGTCTTCGCCGAAAAAACCGAGGCGAAGATCAACGCGTTTTTGAACGCGCTCGAAGTCTTTGGCCTCGGGTTTTCGTTCGGCGGCTTTGAAAGCCTGGCGCTGTGGAGCGACCCGCAGCTGCGCCGCAATCACGCCGACTGGAGCGGCGAAGGCGCGCTGATGCGCTTTTCCATCGGCCTGGAGCCGGTGGACGAGCTGACGGCGGACTTGGAGCGCGGGTTCAAGGCGATGACGGCGGCGTAGCGGTCGGGCTCTGTCGGGCCGCTGGAAGCTCGAGGAGCGTCAGTGGCGTCCCCGGCAGGACTTGAACCTGCAACCGGCCGCTTAGAAGGCGGCTGCTCTATCCAGTTGAGCTACGGGGACAGCGCCGGCGGGCTGATGCGCCTTGAACGGTGCTATAGTCGAAATCGTCCCGCGCCTCTAGACGAGCCGCCGCCGCGCGCCCCTAGTGCGTCCAGGGCTGCTTGCGGTCGAACGCGAAGTTGTCGGCGTAGGCCTTCGGCTTGCGCTTGCGCTCCTTGGGCTCGACGACGCGATGGGGAATGTTGTTCGCCTTGGCGTAGGCCACGGCGGCCTCGCGCGTATCGAACTTCAGCCTGATCTGCTGGCGCATGTCGGCCGAACTCGTCCAACCCATCAGCGGCTCGATCTTACGCGCCAGCTCGGGCTCGAACTCGAGCACCCAGTTCTTCGTCTTCGCCTGGCCTGACTGCATGGCGGTCTTCGACGG
>JASFUX010000101.1:0-11478 GCA_050050115.1 Maricaulaceae bacterium
CGAGATCGAAGATCGCTCCGGCTCCCAAGCTGACGCCCGCGAAACCGCCACAAGCGATATCGGGTCTCTCGCTTCAAGTTCTGCAAACGAAAGTCCTGCGGCGCAGCCCCCCACCCCTTTGATTCCCCTCCCCACAAGGGGGAGGGGTTGGGTTTCCGCCCTCCCCGCCCTCCTCATCGCCGCTGGTCTCGCCCTCGCCGCGCATGGCGCCTTCATCCCGGCCAAGGCCGCCCTCGCCCAGGTGCTGCTCGAGCGCGCCTGGGAGCGCACGCTCGCCGGCGAGCCGCAAGCCAAGCCCTGGGGCTGGGCCGACACCTGGCCCGTGGCCGTCGTCGAGGTCCCGCGGCTTGACGCGCGCGCGGTCGTCCTCGCCGAAGCCGGCGGCGAAGCCATGGCCTTCGGACCGATGAAGCTGACCCAGACGCCCGCGCCCGGCGCGCCCGGCGTCGCGGTCATCGCGGCGCACCGCGACACCCACTTCGCCTTCCTCGCCGACGTCGAGCCAGGCGACCTGATCGAGGTGACGGACACCGACGGCGTAACCCGCAGCTTCCGCGCCAGCCGCGGCGAGATCGTCCGGCATGACAACTCCGGCATCGAGCCGAGCGTCGGCCCCGCGCGACTGGCGCTCGTGACCTGCTATCCGTTCGATGCGCAGACGCCGGGGCCACTGCGGTACGTGTTGTGGGCGGACTTGGTGGAGGACGGCGCTTCAGCCTAGCCGCCACGCCGCCACCTCAGCATCAGACGATCAGACCTGCGCCAAGATCGCGTCGACGACCGGCGACATCATCATCGCAAGCCCGACAAGCGAGACGCCGAACGCGGCCGACCTCAGAACCGGAACGCCGCCGATATAGAAGAACGCGAACGCGATGCGCCCGACCAAAAACGTCAGCGCGCCCCAGGCACTCAATTGCGTAGAGGCGTCGAGCGCGATTGCGGCGATCACGACGGGCAGGAACAGCGCCATGCTCTCGATGTGGTTCGCCACCGTCCGGTCGACTCGTCCGGCAAAGACGGAGCGCGGCTTGGCTTCGTCCCGCGGCCCAAGGCCGTAGGCGAACCCGTGCGCCAGCGGCGTCCATAAACCTTGAACCGTCAACAGCGCCGCGAGCACAGCCCAGACGCCGATCATCGCCCAGATCTCCACCACCATGGAAGTTCCTCCATTTTTCAATGTTACTACTTTTTTCATAGTTACTAGCGATAATCAAGCGTGGTAGCTAGATCAAACTCATGACCGGCAAGAAGAACCTCCCCCTCTGCCCGATCACGCGCACCGCGGCGATCATCGGTTCGCGGTGGACCGCGCAGATACTGCGCGAGCTGCTCGGCGCCGAAGCGCGACGGTTCCAGGACCTGCAGGACGCCATCGATGGCATCGCACCAGGCGTGCTGTCGAACCGGCTGAAGATGCTTGAGGATGCGGGGATCGTTGAACGGCGCTTTTACGAGTCCCACCCGCCGCGCGCCGAATACCTGCTGACCGAAAAAGGACGCGAGATGAAGGGTGTGATCGGCGCGATGCGCGACTGGGGCGCCAAGCACGCGTGACCGACAGTCGGCGCAGACTCAGTCGCAGCCCGCCGCCGCGACGATCTCCCGCCTCAACCACGCAACGCCCGGATCCTCTCCAGCCGTCCGCCGACGGAACAGCGATAGCGTCAAACGCGGCGCATCGAACGGCAGGGCGCGAACCGCGACGTCGTGAACCCGCGCCATCGCCTCGGGCGCGGCCAGCACCGCGTCACTCGTCATCACCGCATGGAACGCCGGCATATAGTGCGGCAGGCGCATCACCGGGCCGAGCCGCCGGCCATGCCGCCGCACCGCGTCCTCGACGATGCTCCGCCCGCCGCGCCGGCTCGACACGGTGACATGGCGCAACGCGGCGAACCGGTCGAGGTCGAGCTTGCGGCGCAACGCCGGATGCGCGGGCCGCATCACGCAGACGTAGCGCTCCGAAAGGATCGGCTCGCTTTCGAGGTCCGCGCCCGCCAACTCGGGAATGTCGATCGCCAAATCCAGACGCCCCGAGCCGAGGTCGAGCGGGATCGCAGCGCGTTCGGTCTGACTCCAATGGATGCGCACGCCGGGCGCGCTTGCCTCGAGCCGCTGCGCCAGCGTCGGGGCGAGCATGAAGGCGGCGGTGTCGCCGGCGGAGACGTTGAACGTCCGCGTCGACAGCGCGGCGTCGAACCGCGCCTTGATCTCGAGCCCGTCGCGAAGCTGATCGAGCGCCGCGCGCACCGGCCCGATCAGCGCCTCGGCGGCCGAGGTCGGCTTGACGCTGCGGCCGGCGCGCACGAACAGCGCGTCGTCAAAGTGCGCGCGCAGCCGCGCCAGCGCATTGGAGACGGCCGGCTGAGTGACGTTCAGCACCTCGCTCGCGCGCGTCAGGCTGCGCTCGGCGTAGATCGCCTCGAACACCGGCAAGAGGTTGAGATCGATATTGCGCAGGTTCATGACGGCTTTCTCTATTCATCACAAACTGTGATACATAACCTTCATAAAATAAAGTAGCGTGATCAGTTCGGGTTCAACGAGAATCGTCTGTGACGATCAGGAGAGCCTCATGAACGCCGCGCCGAGCAAACGCCCGACCGTCCCCTTCCACGAGCATACGCAGATCGAGTTTTTCGACGTTCCGCCTGGCCATGGACGCATTAGAGCCCCGGCCATCCGGGAGCTGACGAACCACCTCGGCACCGTTCACGGCGGCATGCTGTTCGCCATCGGCGAGATCGCGGCGGCGAACGGCATGGTCCGCATGCTGGGCGCGGACATCCAGAAGGTCCGCGCCATCACGCGCCGCGGCAGCATCGAATACCTGAAGCCCGCACGCGGCGCGATTACGGGCGATGCGCAGGTTTCCATGACCACTGCGCAAATCATGGCGGCGCTCGAGACCGAGCCCTCGATCAACGTCCCGATCGCGGTGAGCCTCACCGACGAAGCCGGCGTCGAGGTCGCGACGCTTGCGATCGAATGGTTCGTTGGACGGCCGAAGGGGTAGCGGCCCGCTCTAGTCGGCCGGAGCCTCGCCCAGCGCCTCATAGCGCACGAGGCTGTAGCGGCTGGTCGCCGCTTCGCGCGCGCGTCGGGCGACCTCGCCGTGCTGCGCCTCGTCCCAGGTCGTCCATTCCTCGACGAAGGCTTCCGCGGCGTCGCGATCGCCCTGCCGCTGCAGCCCCAGCACGGCCGCAAGCAGGCTTTCGACGGCTTCGGGATAACGATCGTAGTCGATCGCCAGCCGTCCGTCCTCGAACGATAAGAGGCCGTGGTCGAGGTACCAGTTCCACTGGATCAGCTGCATGGTCTGATAAGGCTGGTCGCGGCGTGGCCGGGCGGTCTGGACCACGCGCATGATTCCGCCGGCGTAGATGCCGTGCAGCCGCGCGTCGTCGTGCAGGCCGCGCTCGTGCAGCATCCGCGCGGCGAACAGCGAGACGAGATCGGCCTTCATCTCTTCGAGCAGAGAACTCGCGTCCTGCAGCGCCACGTCGAGCTCGCGTCCGTCGGCGGTCTGGTCGACGCCGAGATAGTGCCCGATCTCGTGCCAGAGCGTGCGATAGAAGTCCCCGTCGAGGGTCAGGTCGCCATGGTGCGCGTCGACCGTGACGGCGTCGAACCGCGCCGAGCGGACGGCGAAGCGCTCGGGGTGGGTCAGGATGTTCGACCTGATGAGGATCGTTCGGCCGTATTGCCGCGCCGCACGGCTCTCGTTGGGCAGGATGGTCGCGGTGTTCATCCCGCGCGCATCGCCGAAGTCGGCGATGATGTTGTAAACCCCGACTGGAATGTCGGGCCGCACGCGCTTGTGCGCATCGTAAGGCAGCGCGTCCTCGATCTCTTGGATGTCGCCGATCGCCGCGGCCAGCTCGTCGCTCGCGGGAATATCGCGCTGGAGAAGGCTCAGCCCGAAGAAGCTCTTCACGCCGTAGATCGCGTCGTCATAGACCTCGTAGCTGCCGATCTGGGCGTTGAGGTTGCCCGCAAAGCGGCTGGTCACCCACGCCGCGTCGCCGCCTTCATAGTCGTCGGCGAGCAGATCGCGACCGCGCAGCCGCAGATACTGAGCAAACGCCGGGTCTTCCGCCTCGACCAGATCGGCCGCGGCGTTGAGCCGGTCGTACACGAACAGAATGTCCTCAGCGTAGGCCACCGAATAGGGTACGGCGAGGTACGTGTCGGCGGTCTCCAGTTGCGCGCGCAGCCCCGGATGAAGCGTGTCGAGCACCGGGTGCGCGTCGAGCGTCCTCAACGCGCGCCGACGGTTGGCGGGCGTCGCGTCCTGAACAACGGCGCGCAGATCAAGGAGTTCGTCGCGCCGTTCGGGATGAGCGCTCAGGTAGCTCTCGATCGCCTCGCGCGTGGCGCTTTGCGGATAAACGTTCTTGCCCGGCGTCTCTGGATCGACGCCGAGGAACGGCTCGCGCGCATTGTCGAGCGTCGTGGCCACCGGCCCCACCATCAGCCGGAACAAATCCGCGAGGTCCGATCGCTCGGGATGCGCCTCCAGCGCTGCTTTGGCGGCCAGCGCTTGGGGATGGCGCTGCAGCAGGTAGAGGTCGTGCATCCGGTCGCCGGCCGCCAGCAGCTCGGCGACAGCGGCGGTCTCCGCTTCGGTGAGAACGCCCGCCTCCTGCGACAGATAAATCTCGCGCGTGACGTCAGCGAGTTCCTGGACCTGCTCGGGCGACCAGGCGCCGGTGATGATCGCATCGTCCGGCCGATCGCCCGTCGCGCAAGCCGTGGTCAGCATCGCCAGCGCAACGGCGCCGGCCCGACCGATCGTCCGTCTTCTTGTCATCCTGAAACTCCTCGACAAACGGCTCAGCGATGGTGACGACGGTTCGCCTACTCCACCGGAATGTAGACTTCCGTCACCTGATCTTCCGGCGCGGTATCTTCGCGTTCAGTGACGCGCACTTCCCAGCTCGATCCGCTCTGCACGAGGCGATGCGCGGCGAGGAAGGCGTCGAGCTGGTTGTTGAGCCGCGCCACGCCCCCGACGGGCCCGCGATGGATCGCCCGCGCCGCCCGGCCGCCCGGCGTCTGGCCGAACTCGACCGCCGCGTCCTCGCCGCCGCGCTGCGCGCCGGCGTAAGGAACGGCGACGTCGAACACCCACAGCGGCGGCTCCCACCGATGAGTGACGGCGACCACAGGTCCGGCCTCGGACAATCCGTTGGCCGCCATGAAGCCGCGCACCTCGTCGAGCGCGTCGGCGAAGGCGGCTTCTTGAGCAGCCGCGTCGCCGCGTACTTGGCGCGAAAGCACGACGGCGGGCTGCGGCGCGACGGTGACGATCTCCGCGCCGGCCTCGGCGAAGTCCGCGCCCGGCAGACGCTCGGCCTGCTCTTTCAAGTTGACGAGACCGTCCTCGAACCGTCGGCCGACCTCGCGGCCGAAGAGGCGACCAGCGTAGCGGCCGATGATGTCGAGGCCGAACTCGGCGTCATAGCTCCAGGTGACGACCGAGCCGCCGGGCTTGGGCTCGACGTCAAAGGTCATCCGCGCGCGCCCGCGCGGGCCGAGATCGACGACGCCGGCGACGCTCTCATAAGGCTCGGCGGCGGTGAGGATCAGCTCGCCGGTCCCGATCTGATCGCCCGACCAGACATAGCGCGCGCCTTCTCCGAACGCCGGGCCGTCGAAGCCGAAGGTCGCCTCGGGCTCGATCTCCGCCCAGGGCGACCAGTCATGGAAGGTCCGAAGGCTCGAAAGCATCGTGTAGACGGTCGCCGGCGGCCGATCGATCGACACCGAGCGCTCGACATGGGCGCGGCCGGGCAGGAACAGGCCGCCGATGAGGGCGGCCAGGGCGATGATCGTGACGGCGAAGAAGGTGCGCACGAGCCACTTCATTTCAAAGGATCCCCGCTGCCCGCGTCGGTCGAATGGAGGCCGAAGCGGCCAGCCCCATACCTAGCCCGTATTACTCGAACGCTCCATGGTCTGCGGGCAAGGCGCGGCGCGGCTTTGCTGGGGGCGGACGAGGCTGTTGCGGGGCCGCGACGGGGCTTGATCGCACGGCCGGCGGCGACATGCTAGACGCGAGACGGACGCCATATACGCCGCGCCGCCAGGGCCTCTTTGCCGATGAACTTCATCTCAGACACTGAATCTCCCGCCCATCCGGCCGTGATCGAGGCGGTCGCCCGGGTCAACGACGGCGCGGCGGCGAGCTACGGCGCGGACGAGGCGACCGCTCGCGCGACCGCCCTTTTCGCCGAGATCTTCGAAACCGAGGTCTCCGTCGTCCTCGTCGGCTCGGGAACGGCGGCGAACGCGCTGGCGCTGTCGGTCCTCTGCTCGCCCACCGGAGCCGTGCTCGCCCACCGCGAGGCGCACATCGAGAAGGACGAGCGCGGCGCGGTCGAGTTCTTCACCGGCGGCGGCAAGATCCGGCTTCTCGGCGGCGCGCACGGCAAGGTCGACCTCAACGAGCTCGACGCGGCGCTCGCGGCGAACCGGCCCGACTTCGTCCATGAGACCCCGCTCGAAGCGCTGTCGCTGACCAACCTCACCGAAGCCGGCGCGGCCTACACTGTCGAAGAGACCGCCGCGCGCTGCGATCGCGCCGAGGCGGCCGGCCTTTCGGTTCATCTCGACGGGGCGCGCCTCAGCGCAGCGGTCGCGACGCTCGGCGTCGCGCCGGCGGACCTCGCCTGGCGCGCCGGAGTCGACGTCTTGAGCTTCGGAGGAACCAAAGGCGGCGCGATGGGCGCCGACGCGATCGTCCTCTTCGGCGACGCGCGCGCGCGCCACGCCGCCCTCGCCGCGCGCGCCAAGCGCGCCGGTCACATGCCGGCCAAGCAACGCTTCATGGCCGCTCAGCTCGAAGCTCTGCTCAAGGACGGTTTGTGGCTCGAACTCGCCGGTCACGCCCACGCTCAGGCGTTGAGCCTCGCCGCGACGATCGAGACCATTCCGGACGCGCGCATCATCCATCCGGTCGACGGCAACGAAGTGTTCGCCGCGCTCCCCGCCGCCGACGTCGAGCGCCTGCTCACAGCGGGCGCGCGGTTTTATCCGTGGGACGAGACGACCTGCCGCTTCGTCTGCTCTTGGGCGACGAGCGATGAAGAGATCGGCGCGTTCGAAAAGGCGGCTAGATCCTGACGGCCTCCTCGCCGTCGTCGTCTTCGGCGCGCCGTCGCGGACCCGTATAATTGGGATCGTCGCGCCGGCGGCGATCAGGGCCGGCGTAGTTGTCGTTGGTGATGAACGGGCGGGGATGCTCGATCACCGCGCGCACGCGATCGATCACCGCCTTGGGGCTGACTGGCTTGACCACGAACTCGTTCACCCCAGCGTCGATCGCGGCCATCGCGCGCGAGCGCTCCGAGTGGGCGGTGACGAGAATGATCGGCAGATCTCGGCAGGGGCTCTCCGGATCAGTGCGCACCCGAAGCGTGAACGCGATCCCGTCCTGTCCCCCGCCCTCGAGCTGATAGTCGACCAACGCCAAATCCGGCCGCACGTCGGCGAGCATCGCAAAAGCGCTCTCTGCATCGCGCGCTTCGACAATGTCCCGAAAGCCGGCCGCCTGCAGCAAAGTCCGCAGGATCGCCGACATGTGATGGTTGTCCTCAACGATGAGAACGCGTAGCTCATCCATACTCGTCGACCTCGGGCGCGCGCCTGCCGATCAGGATCCGGGAAACGACATCCCGAGACCCGCCCGAAGAGCAAGCCCGGCCCCTTGAAGGGTGATGCTGGTGAGGAACTCTTAAGAAGTTGTTTACCTGCGCCGCGCCCCGCTCTGTCTCCCGCCGCGTCCGAAGGCCGCAACCGCCGCGCGCGGGCCGCGCATGAGCCTCGCGCGCACCCTCAAGTCCTGGCGCGCGGCGGCGCGCACGTTCGAACGGCCCGCCGGCGCGGTCGCCTATTGGGAGGACGGCGAGGGCCCGCCGCTCCTCCTCCTGCATGGCTGGCCGAGCAGCAGCTGGGACTGGCGTCTGCTCTGGCCCGCGCTCGCCGCCGGCCGGCGGCTGATCGCGCTGGATCTGCCGGGCTTCGGGCTTTCGACGCGACCGCGCGCCCGCGGCGAAAACCCTTATTCCGTCCGCGCCTTCGCCGACGTGGTCGAAGCGCTGTGCGCGCATCTGGAGGTGACTTCCGCCGACGTGCTCTGTCACGACATCGGCGCGGTCGTCGTCCAGGAGCTACTCGGTCCGCATCCGTTCGATGCTGGCGCTGAACGGCGCCTTCATTCCCGCCGCGCACAAGCCGCCCGGCGGCGCGCCCGGCCCGCTGGAGCTGTTGTTCGGCGGCGGCGCGGCCGAACGCTTCAAGCGCGTCTACGCAGCGGGCTTTCCCGCGGGCCGCGCGCCGAAGAAGACCGAGCTCAACAACATCTGGAAGCTGCACGAAAGCGGCGGCGGCGCGCGCGGCGGTTTCCGCCTCGACCGTCTCCGTACGGAGCAGCAGGCTCACGGCGACCGCTGGCTGGGCGTGCTGCGCGCCGGCCTCGTCCCCCAGCGGTTCGTGCTCGGCCTCGCCGACCGGACGCTCGCGCCGCGCGCCGCGGCGAGCTATCGCGCGGCGCTGCCGGGCGCGGACTTCGTGCTGCTGGAGGCCTCAGGCCGCTACCCGCATCTCGACGCGCCCGAAGACGTGCTCGAAGCGTTCGAGATGTTCCAGGCCGGCCTCAGCGAAGAGCTGACGCCCCGGTAGCTCCGACGCGGTCCGACCGGAGCATCGCGCGAAAAAGTAGATGCCGGTTTTCGTAAACGCGATGCGACACCAAAAGCCTAGATCGCCGCGCGCGATTCCGATTTCGCGCGCGGCGATCCAGCCGAGGCCGACGAGCCCTACGTCTCGGGGTTGTCCGAAGGGAAGTCCCGCCGGGAGCAGCGCGCTTTCGTCGCGTAGCTCTGCAGGCGGGTGATCCCAAGCTCCGGCGCCGTGCCGAGATCGGTCTCGATGAAAGCCTCGGCGAGCGCGGCCATCCGGTCGCCGACTTCACGGTCGTACTCGACCGGCTCGGCCGCCTCTTCGGCGGTGAAGTCGCGCTGGAATTCGGCGAAGGCGTACCATGAAGGCGCCGTCGCCGGCCGCCCGCCCACGGGCCTCAGCCGGCCCGCGCTGACGCAGACCTGGCGCGCGACGAGAATATCGGGAATGAGCTCGGCCTGATCATCTTCAAGCGCAGCGAGGATCGAGGACGGATCGGCGTAGGTTTCGCTCATCTGATAGGACAGGCGCATCAGGATGCGCAGCCCGTCCATCGCGGTCTCGAGCGCGTGACGCTCGGCGCGCTTTAGTGACCATGGATCGGTCAGCGGCTCGGCGGCGGCTTCCGCGGCGGCGGCTTCAGCTGCAGCAGCGGCTTCGGCCGCGGCGGCTTCTTCTTCGGTCAGCTCCTCGCCCTCGTCGGCGGGCGCGACTTCGATCGCCGGCTCGCGCGTGGTGCGGCGCGGTCCGACGCGCGGCGCGTCAGGCGAGCTCGAAGCGGCGACCAGCTCGTCATCGACGACCATCCAGCGCGCCAGCACGCCCGCGTGCGCCTCCCGCATCGCGTCGGCGGCGGCGTCGAGTTCGGCGGTCGTCGAGGCTTCGACAAGCAGCAGATCGCAGGCCCGCAGCTGGCCGGCCGCATAGGCGACGTTCGAGGCGGCGCCGGATTGGGCGAAGCTCGACCCGCAGAGCGCCGCAGGGTTGGGCGCATCGGCCTCTTCGTCCGCCGGTTGCGCAAAAGCCGCAGGGCCCGCGGCGAGCGCCAGAACCAGAGCCGGGGCCAGGGCCAGCCCGCCTGCGCGGCCGAAGCCGCTTCGGCGCGGCGAAGGCCCGAAGGTGGTCCGCTTCATCATATATCCTCTCTCCCCCAACGACATTCGACAGGCGTCCGGCCGGCCTGCCCGGCCGGCTCCATTCGGCGCGCATTTTGGCCGGACCGGCGCGCGAGCGCAAATGCCAAGGGCGCCGGGGATCTCATCGGCTTCATATGAAAAGGGGCGGCCCGTTCGGGCCGCCCCAGTCAGGCTGCTGTGACCTTTGAAAGGCTTAGAACCTCTTGGTCACGCCGATCTCAATGCGCCGGCCACGCGGGTTCCCCGCGATGAAGGAATAACCGAACGTGCTTTGGCTGGCGGGCGGGGCTTCGTCAGTCAGATTGAGGACCGACCCGCGAAGCTCCACGCCGTTGAGGAACTCCGGCGTAAAGATGTAGTTGAAATCATAGTCGAGGTAGTAATCAGCGCCCAAGCCGTAGGTGCTGATGCTCGCGTCGGGGCTGTTATCCACGACCCCATCCACGTAGTTGGCGCGGAGCAGCAGATTGTGCTCGTCGTTGCGCCAACCAACGGTCGCATTCGCGCGCCATTGCGGGCTCGGCGACCCACCGATGAAGCCCGAAGCGTCCGTCCCAAGTAGATCGGTCGCTTCCTGCACGACGACGCTCCCAACCGTGGTGGTTCTACCTTTGTAGACCGCCGTATTGGTCGCGCGGAACCCGAGCGAAAGGTCGCCATCGAACAGCGGGTGAATGTAGCTGGCGTCGTATTCGAGGCCGTTGGTGATGAAACCGCCGGCATTCAGCGTTGTCGCCGTGATTCTCTCGACGTTATCTCCGGTGAAGCCGATCGTACACGGCGCACCGCCGGACCACTCGATGAAGACCTCCAGTCCGGTGCTGCAGTTGTCGACATCGCCGCCGAACGCATCGAAGACCTCGATGAAGATCGTGAGGGGCGTGATCGACGTGACCTCGTCTTCGATCGAGTTCTCGGAAAAGTCGACGGACGCCCGCAGGCTCCCGCCCAGGACTTCGCCCTGATAGCCGACCCCGACGTTGATCGTGACGTCGTTTTCGGGGCCAAGGTCCGCGGCGACCATCTCGTCGAGGACATACTGGGAGGAGATCCCCAGGAAGTTCGTCGTCGCGACGGAGATTTCGCTGGTGCCGGGCCGGAAGTCCAGCGCCTCGTCGGCGCGGAACCCGGTGTCGTAGGAGCCTCTCAAATAGATGTTGTCCGTGATGTCCCACTTCCCTGAGAAGCTGAACGTATCGCCCGAGACTTTCCCGCCATTGTACGATTCATGACGCGCGCCGACGTTGAACACCAAATACTCGGTAACCGGCAGCTGGAGTTCGCCAAAAAAAGCAATCGCCTGAGAGTCAGTCTGATCTGGTCGGGTGACTCTTCCGGTATCATAGTAGGCGCCGCCGGGAGCGCTGCACGTCAGATCTCCCACCGCTTGGTCGCCATAAACGCACGGCTGGCGATGGAAGTCCTCTCTGAGAGGATCCGGATCGTAGCTCAGATCGCGGTCCTCATTGACGCGCCACTCAGTTGACGCGGCCCAGGCGATCGGACCGCCAGGAAGCGTGAACATCGTATCGGGAACAACCCCGTTCCAATCCAGATTGACGGTCACGGCTTGGATTTGCCGCTCCGTCGTCCGGTAGCCCGTCATCCAGTCGACAAGGCCGCGCGAATTCTCGAAGCCCGCCCCGCCGTAGTT